>NZ_BDBA01000164.1 GCF_001612745.1 Nocardia amamiensis NBRC 102102
GCGGCCTGCTCACCGCGGTGGCCATCTATCTGCTCGCCTGGGGGCGCGACCGCACCGGCGCACACGGCGCCACCGGGTTGCGGCTGGTGCTGATCGGCGTCGGCGTGAACGCACTGCTGCTCGCGGCCATCAGCTCGCTGCTGACCCGCGCCACGCTGGCCGACGCCCAGCGCGCGCAGCTGTGGCTGAACGGATCACTGAACTCGGCCGACGCAGCGAATCTGGCGCCGACGGCCATCGCGGTAGCCGTTGTCGCCGTCTTAGCCCTCGGGTCCGCTCGTACGCTCGCCGCCCTGCGCCTCGGTGCGGAGACCACGCGTGCGCTCGGTGTGCGAATCCAGACTCAGCAGGCGGTGCTGATCGGCGCGGCGGTGGTCGCGGCGTCCCTCGCCACGGCTGCCGCCGGGCCGGTCGGCTTCGTCGCCCTCACCGCGCCGCAGATCGCCCGCCGCCTCTTGCGCACCCCCGGCGAACCGCTCGTCGGCGCGGCCCTGGTCGGCGCGATCCTGGTGATCGGCGCGGATGTCGCGTCGCGCACGCTGTTCCCGGCCGATCTGCCGGTCGGTGTCGTGACCGCGGCGTTCGGCGGTCCGTTCCTGCTGTATCTGCTCGTGCGTATGAACCGGAAGGCCACGCTGTCATGACGATCGCGGACACCACCCCCGACACCTCGGCGCGGGCCGGCGCACCGGAGCACCGGCTCGGCGCGGACGGCGTCACCCTCGGCTACGGCGAACGGGTAATCGTCGACGGTCTGAGCCTCGACATCGCACCGGGTGTGATCACCACGGTGATCGGGCCGAACGGCTGTGGAAAGTCCACGCTGCTGCGTTCGCTCGGCCGTCTGCTTCGGCCACGGGAAGGCCGAGTCCTGTTGGACGGCAAGGCCATTTCGACGATGCGGACCAAGGATGTGGCCCGCGTCATCGGCGTCCTTCCTCAATCGCCTGTCGCCCCGGAGGGACTCACCGTCGCCGATCTCGTCGCACGCGGACGCCACCCGCACCAGTCCTGGTTCCGGCAGTGGTCGGCCGCCGACGAAACCGAGGTGACGACCGCGCTGGAGCAGACCGGAATCGCCGACCTGGCCGACCGCACGCTGGACGAACTGTCCGGCGGACAGCGCCAGCGTGCCTGGATCTCCATGGCGCTGGCCCAGGGCACCGACATCCTCCTGCTCGACGAGCCGACCACCTACCTCGATCTGGCGCATTCGATCGAGGTGCTCGACCTGGTCGACCGGCTGCACGCGGATCTGGGACGCACCGTCGTCATGGTGCTGCACGATCTGAACCTCGCGATCCGCTACAGCGATCAGCTGGTGGTCATGCACGACGGGCGCGTCGTCGCCAGCGGTCCCCCGGCCGAGGTGATGTCCGTCGAACTGCTGCGCGAGGTGTTCGAGCTGGACGCCGCCGTACTCGAGGACCCGGTGTCGGGCCGGCCGATGATCGTGCCGATCGGCGCCAGGCATGTGCGCGGCAAGGCGGGCGGACCGCAGGCCCCGGCGCCGAGTCCGCGGCTATGAGAAATACCACACCAGCTACTCCATAGTTACGACACCCTGTAGTACGCATCCTCGTCGTTGAGTACCTAAGATTGTGGAATGGCAGGTCTTGGTGAACTCGAGAAAGCGGTCATGGACCAGTTGTGGTCGGCCGACGAACCACAGACGGTGCGGCAGGTGCACGAGGCGCTCGCCGCACGCCGTGAGCTCGCGTACACCACGGTGATGACCGTGCTGCAACGCCTGGCGAAGAAGAACCTGGTGGTCCAGCGGCGCGACGACCGCGCGCACCGTTATGCGCCGGTGCACACCCGCGACGAACTGGTGGCCAGTCTGATGGTCGACGCGCTGCAACAGGCCGACGCGGCGGGCAGTCGCGCCGCCGCACTGGTGCACTTCGTGGAGCAGGTCGGCAAGGACGAGGCTGCCGCATTGCGCGAAGCACTCGCTAAGCTCGAAGCAACCGAGGAGGACTCGGCACCGCCGCCGCAGTAAACTCCTCGGGCGCCCTGGCCCCACAACGCAGTGAGCTGAGACGATGAACGCAACCGCGCCGGTCTTCGCCGGACTCGCATTGCTTCTCGCGGGGCCTGCCCCGGCCTTGCTCAGCCGGGCGACCTGGACCTACCGGACGCCCCGCGCAGCGCTCGTGCTCTGGCAGGCCATCGCGCTCGCCGCCGTGCTCAGCGCGTTCGGCTCCGGATTGGCCATCGCCGCCGAGCTGCTCGTGCCCGGCGCGGACGGTCGCCCCACCACCTCGCCGACGCGCGAGATCGACGCCCTCGGGCTGCCGCTGTGGTCTGCGTACGTGTTCGTGTTCGCGCTCACGCTGTTGATCGGCGCGCGACTCATCTACGCGATCATCCGGGTCGGGGTGCACACCCGCAGGCGGCGGGCACGCCACCGGATGCTCGTCGACCTGCTCGACCAGAGCGGTCCGCAGCGGCGAGCGGCCGACATCCGGGTGCTGGCCGCCACCGAGCCGATCGCCTACTGCCTGCCCGGTCTGCGCCAGCGCGTCGTGCTCAGCGAAGGCACCCTGACCAAACTCCCCGACGCCGAGATCACCGCCATCGTCAGCCATGAGCGTTCACACCTGCGCGCCAGGCACGATCTGGTGCTGGAGGCGTTCACCGCCGTGCACGAGGCGTTCCCCCGCGTGGTGCGCAGCAAGGCGGCGCTCGGCTCGGTGAAACTGCTCATCGAACTGCTCGCCGACGATTCCGCCGTCAAGGTCACCGGTCCCAAGCCGCTGGCCCGCGCCCTCGTCGCGTGCGCGAAGTCCACCGCGCCGCAAGGCGCGCTCGCCGCGGGCGGACCCACCACGCTCATCCGCATCCAGCGGCTCAGCGAGCGGATCGGCGACGTGCGCATCGCCACCGCCGCCTATCTCGGCTCCGCCGCTATCCTGGTGGTGCCGACGCTGGCCGTAGCCGTCCCCTGGCTCGTGGAACTGAGTCGGCTGTTCCACGGCTGACACCCGGCCGTATCCTGGACACTCGGCCCGGCCTCCCGGTCGGCCGCACCTCTCTCGGCTCCTGGCGCGTCATCGCCGCGCCGCAGCGCGGTGAACCGCATCGTGCACCGCTCTCGATCCCACCGAACAGCACGTTCCGCGTCGGAACGCGCTGTGCGACGAAAGGCACCCCCACCTCGTGACCCCCTCGACCACCGTCGCCGCGGCGCCCACCGTGACCTTCGCGGACCTGGGCCTGCCCGCCGTGCTCGTGCAGGCACTGCGACGCGACGGCATCGAGACGCCGTTCCCGATCCAGGCCGCCACTTTGCCGGACGTCTTGGCCGCCAAGGACGTGCTCGGCCGGGGCCCGACCGGTTCCGGCAAGACCCTTGCCTTCGGCCTCCCGATGCTCGCCCGCCTGGCGGGCGCGCCGGCCAAGCCGCGCAGACCGCGCGGACTCGTGCTGGTACCGACCCGCGAACTGGCCGCACAGATCGAGCGGGCGCTCGACGAACCGGCGCTCGCGCTCGGCCTGCGCGTGGCCTCGGTGGTCGGCGGCGCACCGATCAAACGCCAAGCCGACCGGCTCGCCCGCGGCGTCGACCTGCTCATCGCCACGCCAGGACGGCTCGCCGACCTGATCGCGCAAGGCTCCGCCGACCTGTCCGATGTGCTGATCACCGCGCTGGACGAGGCCGACCACATGGCCGACATGGGCTTTCTGCCGCAGGTGACCAAGCTGCTGGATCGCACACCGCGCGACGGTCAGCGCCTGCTGTTCTCCGCCACCCTGGACGGCGAGGTGGACAAGCTGGTCAAGCGCTACCTGCGCGCGCCGGTCACGCACTCCACCGCGCCGCCGTCGGCGTCGGTCGCCACGATGTCGCACCACCTGCTGTATGTGCGGGACAAGGTGGCCAAACGAGCGGTCGCCACCGAGATCGCCGCACGCGACGGGCTGACCATCATGTTCGTCCGCACCAAGCACGGCGCCGACCGGCTCGCCAAACAGCTGCGCGGCGCGGGCATCGCCGCGGGCGCGCTGCACGGCGGCAAGGCGCAGAACAACCGGACCCGCACCCTCGCCGCGTTCGCCGACGGCTCGGTGCCGGTACTGGTCACCACCGACGTCGCCGCGCGCGGCATCCACGTCGACGGGATCTCCCTCGTCGTGCACGTCGATCCGCCCGCCGAGCCGAAGGCCTACCTGCACCGCGCCGGGCGCACCGCCCGCGCGGGCGAGGACGGCGTGGTCGTCACGCTGGTGATGGACGACGAGCGCCGTGAAGTCGAGACGATGGCACGCAAGGCCGGAGTCGAGGTAGACGGGGTCGACGTTCGTCCCGGCGACCGCACCCTGATCACGATCACCGGCGCGCGCCGCCCGTCCGGCGTTCCGGTTGCCGCGCCCACCGCACCCGCGTCGACGCCGGCCACGGACACGGCGAAGCCCCCGCGCAGGAAACCGGGACGGCGCGGAGAACCGAGCGCAGCCGGCGGCCACGGCACGAGCGCGGCGACACAGTCGGGTCGCTCCGGGAAGACGCCCACAACGGGAGCGCCGAAGTCCGCACGACGGAAGCCGGGACGGCGCGGAGAACCGGCCGTGGTCAGCGGCCGTGGCACGAGTGCAGCGACACAGTCCGGTGGTCGCCGTGGGACGACGCCTGCGCCGGAAACACACAAGTCCCCGCGGCAACCGGCACGGCGCGGAGAACCCACCGCAGCCGGCGGCCACGGCACGAGTGCTGCGACATCATCGGGTCGCTCTGGGAAGACGACTCGCCGCAACCACAAGGCGGCACCGAACGTCGACCGACGCCAATAGCCGCGGCCCAGGCACGACGACACCGTCGAGTCACTACGACAAGACGCCCGCTGGAGCCTCGGGACGGCGCCGACGGCCTACGGTGACACGGCATCGCGAACACGGCGACGCGCCGTGCGATCCCAGCAGCCGACACCTCGTAGCAATCGCGGAGCACACTGATCGGTCGTGACACATGTAGCGGCGGCCGTCCTCTGCGCCTTGCTTGCCGCGCTGCTGTTCGCGCTCGGCGCGGTCGCGCAGCAGCGGGCGGCGGCCGCCGTGCCGGAGGGGGAATCCCTGGTTCGCTCCCTGCTGCGCAGTCCGCGCTGGTGGGCGGGCGTCGTGGGCGACACAGGGGGATACGCCATGCAGGTCGCGGCGCTCGCGCTGGGCGCCGTGCTGCTTGTGCAGCCGATCCTGGTGAGTGCGCTGGTCTTCGCGCTGCCGCTGTCGGCACGACTCAACGACCGCCGTGTCACACCCGGCACCTGGGCGGCCGCGCTGGCGCTCACCGCGGCGCTGGCCTGCTTTCTGCTCGTCGGTAATCCGGACGCGGGCGATGCGGATGCGCCACTACGGGATTGGCTGCTACCGCTGGGCATCCTGCTCGGCCTGATCGCCGCCGCAACCGCAGGCGGCATCGCCGCGACCACTCCGGGGTGGCGCGCGATGCTCCTCGGCGCGGCAAGCGGCTCGCTGTACGGACTGGCCGCTGCGCTCACCGCCCACGTCACCGACCTGTTCGAGCACGGCCTCGGCCAAGTGCTGGGCAGTTGGCAGACCTGGGCGCTGATCGCGGCGGGGGTCACCGGCGTCTACCTCCAGCAGCGTGCCTTCCAGTCCGGCGAGCTGGCCGCGTCGCTGCCCGCGGTGACGATCGCCGAACCGCTGGCCGCCGTCTTCATCGGTATCACCGTGCTGGACGAAAGGCTGCGCACCACCACTGTTGGCCTCGTCATCACCGGAATCGCGGTCCTCGTCATGTGCGCCACCACCATCACCCTCTCCCGCTCACAGGCGGTCGCCGTCGACCCGGCACCGTCGGCCTAGCGCAGCCTCGCCCGGTCCTTTCCGACGCTCTGGGGTGGTGAGCGCGCCCGCATCGCGCTGGCCCGGGTGCTGGCCCAGAACACTGCTGTTGGACGAGCCACCGCGGCGCTGGATCTTGGTCATCATTAAGCCGTGTTGCGGTTGGCCAAGCCATCATCCGGCTCGTGAATGCACCGAACCGGATGGCGATGACTTCCCGGATTGCAGTCGTGCCCAATTCGCCGGTCCACCCGCCGCTTATGCCCGCTGCCACTGTCGGCCGTCACCCTCGACCGATCAGGCCTAGTCGTTGGGCGGTTCGCCGCACCGAGGGGCAGATCGGCGAGCTGGTGATCGCGCTGGAGGGCGGTGGTCCACATCGGCGGCCTCGAGCCGCTCGGTCACGATGCGGCGCAAGTGGATCGGTTTCCGCTGCACCGGCGGAGGGCAGGACGACGTACGCGAACCGGATGGACCCGCGGCGCCGGGCAGCTGACGACGGCCCGCGCGAGGCGGCTCCCGGTTATCATCGGTCAAGTGCGCTTTCTCCCCGGTCATCAGCCGCCGTACGACCTGACCTACGACGACATCTTCCTGGTCCCGAACCGGACGGACGTCGCGTCACGTTTCGACGTCGATCTTTCGACGGCCGACGGGTCCGGCACCACCATCCCGATCGTCGTCGCCAACATGACCGCCGTCGCCGGGCGCAGAATGGCCGAGACCGTGGCCCGCCGCGGCGGCCTCGTCGTACTCCCGCAGGACCTGCCGATCACCGCGGCCGCCGACACCATCGCGTTCGTCAAGAGCCGCTCACTCACCGCCGACACCCCGGTCACCCTCGACCCCGACCGCTCGGTCTCCGAGGCCGTCGCGCTCATGCACAAGCGCGCGCACGGCGCCGTCGTCGTGGTCGACGGCGGGCGTCCCGTCGGCGTGGTCACCGAGGCGGCCTGCGCCGATGTCGACCGTTTCGCGCGGTTGCGCGAGGTCGCGGTCACCGATTTCGTGCGGGCACCGGCCAGCACCACCCCGCGCGACCTGTTCGACCTGATGCACGCCGAGCACGCCGACTTCGCCGTGCTCACCGCCGAGGACGGCACCCTCGCCGGGGTGCTGACCCGCACCGGCGCGCTGCGCGCAGGTATCTACCAGCCCGCCGTCGATGCCGCGGGCAAGCTGCGCGTCGCGGCCGCGGTCGGCATCAACGGCGACGTGGCCGCCAAGGCCAAGTCCCTGGTCGATTCCGGCGCCGACCTGCTGGTCATCGACACCGCGCACGGCCACCAGGCCAAGATGCTCGAAACCCTCGCCGCGGTGCGCGATCTCGGTCTCGGCGTCCCGCTGGTGGCGGGCAATGTGGTCTCCGCCCAGGGCACCAGGGATCTGGCCGAGGCGGGCGCGGACATCGTCAAGGTCGGTGTCGGCCCCGGCGCCATGTGCACCACGCGCATGATGACCGGCGTCGGCCGTCCGCAGTTCTCCGCGGTGGCCGAATGCGCCGCCGCCGCCGAGGAACTCGGCGTGCACATCTGGGCCGACGGCGGCGTGCGCCATCCCCGCGACGTCGCGCTCGCCTTGGCCGCGGGGGCGTCCAACGTGATGATCGGCTCCTGGTTCGCCGGCACCTACGAATCCCCGGGCGACCTGCGTGTCGACCGCGACGGCAACGCCTATAAGGAGAGCTTCGGCATGGCGTCCAAGCGGGCCGTCGCCGCGCGCACCGCCTCCGACAGCGAATTCGACCGCGCGCGTAAGGCATTGTTCGAGGAGGGCATCTCCAGTTCCCGGATGCGGCTGGATCCCGAGCGGCCCGGCGTCGAAGACCTCATCGACCACATCTGCTCCGGCGTCCGCAGCGCCTGCACCTACGCCGGCGCGCGTACGCTCACCGAGTTCCACGACCGAGCCGTGCTCGGCGTGCAGTCGGCCGCCGGATTCGCCGAAGGACGCCCGCTGCCGAGCGGTTGGTGAGCGCGGAGCCAGCGCACCGTCGACGGCGGCAGCGCCACCCAGGGAACGTCGCGGTGTGCTGCTTTCCCGACACGCGTATCCGAGCGACACCGGCCCACGCGACCCGATGCGTGGGCCGGTAGCATAGTGGTTGCCGGATACCGGCACCACAACTTCGCGAAAGGATCCAGTTGTCACCCGCGTCCGAGGGCGCCGCACAGGAGGGCTCCTCTACCGAGCCGGGTGACAAACCCGGCGTCCTCCACCCCGCAGTAGTCCCATTCCGCACAGGCCGCTTCCCGGCACCGATCAGGTGGTGCTGACGATGTCCGTCGCGCTCACCGCGCTCAGCCTGATCGGATTCATCGCTCTGACGGTCGGCACCGCCCTGTTCGTCGCCGCCGAGTTCTCCCTCACCGCGCTGGAACGCAGCACCGTCGAGGCGCACGCCCGCACCGGTGACGTCCGCGCCAGGATGGTCCGCAAGGCGCACCGCACGCTGTCGTTCCAGTTGTCCGGCGCCCAGCTCGGCATCACCATCACCACGCTGGTCACCGGTTACATCGCCGAACCGGTGCTGGCCAAGCTGCTGAAGCCGGTTTTCACCGGGATCGGACTCGGCGACGCGGCCGGGCACGGCATCGCCCTCACGCTGGCATTGATCCTGGCCACTTCGCTGTCGATGATCTACGGCGAGCTGGTGCCCAAGAACATCGCCATCGCCAAGCCGCTGGCCACCGCCCGCGCCACGGCCGGTCCGATGGTCACGTTCTCGGTGGTGTTCAAGTGGATGATCCATTTCCTCAACGGCACCGCCAACTGGGTGGTCCGCAGGCTGGGCGTGGAACCCGCCGAGGAGTTGCGCTCGGCTCGCTCGCCGCAGGAACTGGGCTCCCTGGTCCGCACCTCGGCCCTGCGCGGCGCCCTCGATCAGCGCACCGCCCAGGTGATGGATCGCTCGCTGCAGTTCGGCGAGCGCAGCGCCGAGGAACTGATGACGCCACGGGTGACGATCGAATCGCTGGACAAGGACGACACCATCGCCGATCTCATCGACGCGGCCGGCCGCACCGGCTACTCCCGGTTCCCGGTGATCGATGGCGACCTCGACAACACGCTCGGCTTCGTGCACATCAAGCAGGCGTTTACGCATCCGGCCGCGGTGCGCAGGACGCTCCCCCTGCACATGCTCGCCCGTCCGGTCCCGATCGTGCCCGCCAGCCTGGACGGCGACGAGCTGCTCGAACGCATCCGCTCCCACGGCATGCAGGTCGCCCTCGTCGTCGACGAGTACGGCGGCACCGCGGGTCTGGTCACCATGGAGGACATCATCGAGGAGATCCTCGGCGACGTCCGCGACGAGCACGACGAGGAGGAGCGCGACGTGCGGCGCGTCTCGGACGGCTGGGACTGTTCGGGCCTGCTGCGCATCGACGAGGTTTCCCGGGCCACCGGATACGACGCCCCCGAGGGCGAGTACGAGACCCTGGGCGGCCTGGTCCTGACCAGGCTGGGCCGCATCCCGATGGCGGGCGACGAAGTCGTGCTGCCGAATCCCCGTTCGCAGCAGTGGTCCGCGATCGACGATCCCGACGCGGGCGGCTGGATCGCCCGGGTGGAACGGATGGACGGACGGCGCATCGACCGGGTGCGCCTGATCCCGGTCGCCGCGGGCACCCTCGCCACGAGGGAGCACAGCCATGGGTGACATCTTGGGCGTGCTGCTCACCATCGTGCTGCTCGGCGGCAACGCCTTCTTCGTCGCCGCCGAGTTCGCGCTCATCTCCGCCCGGCGCGACCGACTGGAAGCGCTGGCCGCGCAGGGCAAACGCAATGCGAACACGGTGATCCGGGCGGGCGAGAATCTCTCGATGATGCTCGCGGCCGCGCAGCTGGGCATCACCATCTGCTCGATCCTGCTCGGGCGGGTCGGCGAGCCCGCCGTCGCGCATCTGCTGGAAGGCCCGTTCGACTTGGTGGGCCTGCCCGAGCAGGTGCTGCACCCGGTGGCGTTCGCCGTCGCGCTGACCATCGTGGTGATCCTGCACATCCTGTTCGGCGAGATGATCCCGAAGAACATCGCGCTGGCCGGTCCGGAACGCAGTGCGCTGCTGCTGGTTCCGGTGCACTTGGTGTGGCTGCGGCTGGCCCGGCCGCTCATCGCCCTCTACAACCTGTCCGCCAACCTGTCGCTTCGGCTGTTGCGGATCGAGCCGAAAGACGAGCTCGAGGCGACCGTGTCCATGGTCGAGCTGGCCGAGATGATCGGCGAGTCGCGCTCGGAGGGGCTACTGGACGAAGAAGAGCACCGGCGGCTCACCCAGGCGCTCGGCACCAGCGAACGCGTAGTCGCCGACGTGATGGTGCCGCTGCAGGCGACACGGTCGGTTCCGTTGCGCGGCAACGGGACGACACTCGGCGACGTCGAGTCCGCCGTCGCGGAAACCGGGTTCTCCCGCTACCCGGTGCGGGCGAGCGATGGCTCGCTGGTCGGCTACCTGCATGTCAAAGACGTCCTCGACAAGGTCGCCGACGAGAGCGCCGGTCCCGCGACGCCGATCCCGCGCACCGATATCCGCCCGTTGCCGACCGTGAGCATGGGCACGGCGCTCTACGAGGCGCTGGCCCGCCTGCGCCGCACCAACAGCCACCTCGGCCGGGTAGTCGACGAGCGGGGCAACACCACCGGCATCGTCGCTCTGGAGGACTTGGTGGAGGAGTTCGTCGGCACCGTCCGAGACGTCACGCACCGGGTGATCGAATGACGACCCGGCGTTCGGGCGATGGATGCTCCGGAGTGCGGGCGTGACCGTCCGGGTATTGCCCGGTGCGCGGTGGCGGGCGGCCGCCGCGGCGCACCGGGCCCGGCTCGATGGTCTGGTCGGGCCGTATCTCGAACGGCGCGCGCAAGGCTCACCACATCCGGTGATCGACTTCTTGTTCACCTACTACGGTCACAAACCCGCACAGCTGCGCCGCTGGCACCCGGGGTACGGCATCGCGCTCGCGGGCGCGGCCGAGTACGACGGTGCTCGCGGATATCACCGCGTCATCATGGACAGCCAGGCGGACGATGCGGCGCCCGGCAATGTCTTCGCCGCCGACCCCGCGTATCTGGCCAAACGCCACGACACCCTCGCGTTCGTCGCGAATCTGTTGCGCGCCACCGCGTCCCGGCCCGCACAGCTGTCCTGCTTCGGGCTGCACGAGTGGGCGATGGTGTACCGCACCGACGACATCCGTCACCAGCAGGTGCCGTTGCGACTGGGGTGGGCTGGCACCGACGCGGTGGTCGAGTCCATGTCCTTGCGCTGCACGCATTTCGACGCCTACCGCTTCTTCACCCCGGAAGCCGTCGGCCACAACGCCGAGCCGCTGACGCGCGCCGACCAGCTCCTCCGGGAACAGCCCGGCTGCTTGCACGCGAACATGGACTTGTACAAGTGGGGCTGCAAGCTGGTCCCGCTGATCTCCTCCGAGCTGCTGCTGGACTGCTTCGAGATGGCCTGCGCCGCCCGCGAACTCGACATGCGCGCCAGCCCCTACGACCTGTCCGAGTTCGGCTACGAGCCGGTCCGTATCGAGACGCCCACGGGCCGCGCGGAGTACGTCCGCGCACAGGCCGCACTGGCCGAGCGCGCGGCCGAGCTGCGCCGGACCTTCCTCGGCGCCTGCGACGAACTGCTGGCATTGGACAAGCGAAGCGGCACCGGCCACCGGGACTGACGCCGTCCCGGGCGCCACTTCGGCGAAAATCTTCGCGAATCGTGCGCGGGATTCGCCGAAACCCTCCTTCAAGTTAACGAGTATTAATACCATTCAGTCAGTTCGGTGACTGTCCCAGTCAGACCGGACAGCCCAGTTCCGAAGACGAAGTTGGGGGGACGCGACGATGCGCTCAATGGCCAGACTCCGCCGCGCGAAAACGCTGGCTCTGCTCACTATCGGCATGGTAACGGCCATGCTGTTGCCCGTTATGGCCTCGGCTGATCCGCAATCCGACATCCAGAGCGCCATCCAGGAATTCTTCGACGTCGGGCGGACTTCGGTCCCCCGCGCGGACTGCGGACCCGGCTCCGCACCGGAGAACGGCCTGCAGGGCGACGTCACTGCGGCCGACCGGGACAGCGGGCGCAGTACCCAGGGCTACCGGTGCAATATGTCGTTCGTCGGTGGATACGCGGGCCGCGGCGCAGGCATCACCTCGACCAGTTTCGAGCACTGCGCCTATCTCGGCTCGTTCTTTCCCGGCAACCTGATCAGCGAGGGACGCGGCGTCCAGGTGCTGGACGTGTCCGATCCCGCGCATCCGCGCCCCACGGTCACGCTGACCGAGCCCGCCATGCTCGCGGGCACCTGGGAGAGCCTGAAGGTCAACACCGCGCGCAAACTCCTGGTGGGCACCGGCGTCCCGGTCGGTGAGGGTGTGGGTTACCTGTCGGTGTACGACGTGTCCGATTGCGCCCACCCGCGGCTGCTCAACCCGGGCCCGGGCACGAACATGCTGATGCCCCTGCCGATTACCACGCACGAGGGCGGCTTCTCCCCGGACGGCAACACCTATTGGGCGTCGGGAGTCGTACCCGGCTTCGTCAGCGCGATCGATCTCGCCGATCCGGCCAACCCGCGCGTGATCTGGCAGGGATTGACCGGCATCCAGGCGCACGGGTTCGGCATCAGCCCCGACGGCAACCGGATGTACATCTCCGCCCTCGGCGGATTCACCGTCCTCGACATCAGCGCGGTGCAGCGCCGCGACCCGAATCCGCAGGTGCACCACATCGGTCGGGTGTTCTGGACGGACGGCTGGGCGACCCAGCACAGCGTCCCGGTCAGCTACGACGGCAAGCCCTACCTCTACACCGTCGACGAGGGCGGTTCCGGCGGGGTCAAACTCATCGACATCTCCGACGAGACCGCGCCCGAGGTGGCAGGCAAGATCAAGCTGGAGATCAACCTGCCGCAGCACGTCGACAGCAATATCGGCTCGTCCATGGGCGGCTCCGCGTTCGCGTACGAATCGCACTACTGCGCCGCCGACCGGCAGGACGACCCGACCGCCCTGGCCTGCGGATGGATCTCCTCCGGCATCCGGGTCTTCGATATCCGCGATCCATTCGCCATCCGCGAGATCGCCTACTACAACCCGCCCGCCCGCACCGGACAGAACCTGAGCCTGTGGAACTCGCCGCACGCGCTGGCCTCGATCATCGGCGTGCCCTTGATGAGCACGCCGCCCGCGGTGCGCGCCGTGCTGGAAGGACAGTTCAACCCGCTCGACGCCGGCACGCCACGCACCGGCCGTCTCGCCTTCGGCGACGTGTCCACGGACTGGTGTTTCTCACCGCCGGAATGGCGCGGCTCGCAACTCTACGTCGCCTGCTCGGACAACGGATTCATGGTGCTGCAGCTGGACAACGACGTGTATTCGCCGCCGCCGGACCAGCAGTCGATCGTGGGGTCGTGACGATGTCACCGTGGACCCGAACCGCGGCCGCGGTTTCCGTGGCCTTCGCGCTGCTCGTGCTCGGCGCCGCGCTACGACCGCTCGTTTTTCCGGAAACACCGTCGGCGACACCGGTTCTCACCGCGGTGGAGATCGGCTTCGTCCAGGACATGACCGCCCACCATCAGCAAGCGCTGGTCATGGTGCAGCGGCTCGACCGTGCCGTCGATCCGGCGGTCGTCCGATTGGCCGACCAACTCGACCGCACGCAGTGCCTGGAGATCGGCACCATGCTCGGCTGGTTACGCCTGGCCGGCGCGGCGCCGACCTCCTCGCGTCCGATGGCGTGGACGCCCACCGCACATCATCATTCGGGCACCGTTCCCGCCGCATCGCCCGGGAGCCCGGGAGCTATGCCGGGGATGGCGAACACGGCTGAGCTCGACACCTTGGCGGCGGCGCGCGGCCGCCAAGCCGAAATCCTCTTCCTGCAGTTGATGTTCCGCCACCATCAAGGCGGTATCGCGATGGCCGAGGCCGCCGACAGCCTGCTGCGCTCCGGTCCGGTCAAGGAGCTCGCCCGCGCGATGATCCACGAGCAGGGTCGGGAAGCCGGGATGATGGGGATGCTGCTGGCCCAGCGCGGGGCCATCCCGCTGCCCTGATCGCGTCGCGTGGTCAGGAAGCCACGTGCAACGCGAACCCGGTCGCGCCGTCGGCCTCGCGGCCTGCCGCCAAGCGCAGTCCGCGGTCGTAGTCGCCTCCGCCCTGCGGGCGGTATCGGATCGGCTCCAGTGCCCGCAGTTCCGACATCCGGCGCCGCAGGTCGTCCGCGACTTCCTCGAAACGCTCGGAGGCGAGCCGGATCGTGTCGTGCACCAGGAACGGCGGCAGCACATCCATACCGGTGTAGTACAGGACGCCGTGATGGATGGGGAACAGCAGATCTTCGACCGGCCCATTGATACCGCGATCGGAATACGATGGCCGCTTGCCTCCGATACCGACCACGAGCATCGCCCGCCGTCCCGCGAGCACGCCCGCTCCATATCTCGGCATCGCCTTGCCTCCGGCCCCGTAGGCGAAACCGCACGTGAGGACCCGATCTACCCAGCCTTTCAGGATGGCGGGCAGACCGAACCACCACAGCGGGAAGTGCAGCACGACAGTGTCTGCCCAGAGCAGTTTCTCCTGCTCGGCGCGGATGTCGGGGCTGAGTGTCCCGTTGTGATATGCCTCGCCGGAGGCGAGCATGAAATTGCTTTCCTCGACAGCGCCGAAATCGTCGGTGTTCGCTGCGGCCTTCCAGCCCATCGCGTAGAGATCTGTGATCCGCACCTCGTGCCCGTCCGCCCGCAACTGCTGCACGGCAACGTCTTTCAGCGCACCGGTGAGTGAGTCCGGCCTCGGGTGGGCGTACACGATCAATACCTTCATGCCGGCTTTCGTCATGCTCGGCGCAACAGCGCTCGGCATTGCGGAATTCCACCGAGCCGTTGACCTGCACGGACGCGTGCGGCGGTATCGTCTGACGTGACCGGATCATGATCGCCGGTCGGGAGAGGTCGAGCTACTGATGATTCGCACCGATGCGTTCACCGTGCCGGGGCATGTGCGCGGTTATCCGGGCGTGGCGTTCGGCGGGTACGTGGCTGGACTGCTCGCCTCCACGAGCAGCGCGGCGGAAGTGCGCGTGGACTTCCGGCGCGCGGTCACCGTGGACACCCCGATCATGCTGTCCTCCGACACCTCTGGCGGTGCGACGCTGACCGATCAGGACGGTGCCGTGCTCGCCGAAGCGTCGCCTTCGGTCGTCACGATCAGCCCACCGCCCACGCCCACCTGGGCGCAAGTGCGTGCGGCGACGGCCACTGCGCAGGTCCTGCGCAAGATGAGCCACTGCTACGGCTGCGGCGCCGCCTGCCCGCCCGGCCGCGGGCTGCGGCTGTCACCTTGGGCCGTTCCCGCGCACGACATGGTCGTCTGCGCCTGGACGCCCGACCCATCCCTCGGTGGACCCGATGGCCTGCTCGCCACCGAAAACGTCTGGGCCGCTTTGGATTGCCCAGGCGGCTGGTCCGCGATGGTGCTGCGCGACCTGCGTCCCGGCGCGGTCACCGCGGCCCTCACCGCCACCCAACTCGAGCCCGTCCGCGCCGGTGAGTCCTACCTCTCCTATGGCTGGCCGATTTCCCGAGACGGCCGGAAATATACGGTGGGCGTGGCGCTGACCCGCACCGACGGAACCCTCTGCGCCCTTGCCGAAGCCCTCTGGATCGAACCCCGCCAGGCATTGGCCTTCCTGTGGTGATCCGCGCCCGGCGAGTGCCGAGCCGGGGGCTTCAACACGCATGTAGCGGCCGAGGTGTCATGGCTCTTCCAGGTCGAGAACGACCGCATCACCGGCCTCTACGAGCGCCGTCCTGTGGTGCGAGCGGTGGGGTCAGCCTGGTCTTGGCGAACCCGGCGATCGGGGCTTTCGCCAGCACCCAGCAGGTGCGAAAGCGCCGTTCGAGCTCGCTCTTCGCGCATCGGCAACTATGGGCCAGGCGTCGATGCGACGCAGAGGAGGCGCGGGCGGTAGTAGAACAATGCTGCTCGGAAATGGTCGATGGGTCCGGCGCAGCGGCGCCGGACCCATCTTGTCCCCTTACTGGATCAGCCGATGCTGAACGGCTGGCCCCACAAGGTCACTGTCGACAGAACGTTGGAGGTTTCGACCTTTACCTTGACGAATGCGCGCGCTTGCGCGTAGCCGGCGCAGCCGCCGAGGCCGATCGTTTCGTCGGCCCAGGTGACGCTGCCGCTGGAGCCCTTGAACTTGTTGCGCTTCTCATGCGTTTCGTTGCCGTAGTCGTCGGCTTCCTCGATGTCGAGCACGTAGAACGACCTGGCCTGACCCGGGCCGAGCGACAGCTCGCCACCGCTGTTGGCGCCCACATTGCCGCTCTCGTCGCTCCAGTCGACCTCGCCGTCGACACCGCCCTCGACACCACCACCGGCGATGTTGACCTGGCAGCCGACCACGTAGCCGGGATAGATCTTGCCGCCCTTGGCGTTTGCGCCGGACAGCTCGACCTGCGCACTACCGGACACCCACGCATTGCGGTGCAGCGGCGTCGAACCCATGGACGGGCTGATGGTGGCCGACTCCCCGACCAGACGGACCGTCACGACCGTGCCGTCGGAGAGAGTCTTGACGAGTTCCCCGCCCGGCAGCGGGACGAAGGTGTCGGCGTTGGCCGCACCTGTCGAGAGCAGACCTACGGTGATAGCCGCGGACGCGCACAGCCCTGCTGCGCGCGCCAGCATTTTGCGATCGAACATGATGGTAATACCCCTAGAGGATCGAGTTCGCTTCAGCGAAAAGAGATTTGACAGGTCCGACCAGCGTCAGCCGATGCTGAACGGCATCCCGTAGAGGGTGGTCTTCGAGTAGTGATCGCCGATGATCTCGACAACCGTGTACGAACGCGCCTGCGCGTAACCCGCGCAGCCCTGGATCTGAATCTCGGCATCCTGGTACTCCACCGAGTACACACCCGGCTTCAGGATGTCCTTGTAATCGATCTGAACGAACTTCACCTCGCCCGGACCGAGGTTGATACCGATCGAACCACCAGCACTCGCCCCATTGAGGTTCACACTGCCCGACACACCCGCGGAGATCGCGTCATCGGCAATGCTGATCTGGCAACCCACGATGTAACCGGTGCTCAACTGCGAAGCACCATGGGTCGAAGAGTTGTTGGTCCCCGGGTTTCCGGTCGGGCCGTTGTTCGGGCCGACCTCGCCCTCGGGCGTCACAGCCACATCGGCAATCGCGTTGCCCGAAACCCAGACGACGCGCCCGGCGCCGTTGGCGGCCAACGACGGCGAAATCAGGGCCCGCTCTCCGTTCCGGGTGATCGTCACGCCAGGCCCCACCTTCTGGCCGTCCGGCAACGGCACGAAGGTGTCGGCGTTGGCGGCACCGGTCGAGAACAGGCCCATGGCGACAGCGGCAGCCGCGCTCATGCCCAGCGACCGGGTCGCGCGACGCGCACCGTCGGTGCGGTTCATGCTCATTGTTTTCCTCATCAGGTTCCAGCGACCAACCTCGGCTTTCGAGGTGGGAAGCCCGTTTGCGGGCGAAGCTGAGTTTCGTTCGCATTTGCGTCGAAACGATGAACTGCCGCAGATCGAGGTCATGAATGCGCTATGACGTCGACGTGTCCGGAGTATTTCGATTTCTTGACGGAGATCTTTCGATTGTGCTCACAGGATCCACCGGCAAGCCACCGACTCCTTTGATTCTTCCCGGACTGCCGATTACCCGCCGCGCGGACGGCGCCCTTTACGAATTCGCCCCACTCACCGAACTGCGATCGACGCTGCAGGCACTGCAAACACTTTTGATCGTCTGTGCTGTCATCGCAACCAGCATCGGCGCCGTACTCGGGGTTTGGGCCAGTCGCCGCGCACTCGAGCCGCTGCACCAAGTCGCGGGCACCGCGGCGCGGATCGCTTCCGGCGAGCTGGACTCGCGGTTGCCACACACCCGTGATCGCGACCTGTCGACAACCGTCGAGGCGTTCAATGCCATGGTCGACTCGCTACAGCAGCGCATCGAACGGGAGAGACGTTTGGTCGCCGACATCGGACACGAGTTGCGCACACCACTGACCACCCTGACCACCAGCGTCGGAGTCATGGCACGGCATCGCGAGGAACTGCCGGACCGTCCGCGTCGAGCATTGGGATTGGTCAGCGAGGAACTCGAGCATCTGCGCCGACTGCTCGACGACCTGCTGGCCCTCGCCCGCGCGGAGGCTGGAATTCACCGTTCCGAACAAGAGCCGCTGTCGTTGCGCGATCTTCTGACCAACACGCTGTCCGGACGCAAGTACGCACCCGAGCTGCTGACCGTGCTCGCGGACGCGACAGTCCAAGGACACAAGCTCGAACTCGAGCGCGCCATCGCGAATCTGCTCGACAACGCCGACCGGCACGGCGGCGGAGTCACAGCGGTCGCCATCGACCGTGACGACGACCACGCGGTGATCACTGTCGACGATTCCGGGCCCGGCGTTCCCGAAGCCGACCGGTCCCGTATTTTCGAGCGCTTCGTGACCGCTCGGACCGGTCGTCGCGCGGGGACGGGCACCGGCATCGGACTCGCCTTGGTCGCCGAGACCGTCGCCGCGCACCACGGCACCGTCACGTGCATCGACCATCCAGGCGGCGGAGCACGATTCGTCATTCGGCTGCCGATCACGCCATAGCACGACAGTTGTCGTTCGTCCTGCGGCGACTTCGCGCGGTCCGGTTTCGCTTGCCCAGACGACGGAATGTCACCTCCGTGCCGGGTCGTACCGGGTTTGTTCGCGCCAGCGTTCGATGAGTGCGGGCATCTGTTGTTCCATGTAGCCGTAGAAGTCCTGCATCTCGTGTAGCCGCGCGGCGGTCGGGGTGTCGTCGGCGACGGCGTCGAGGCCGTCTTGTGCGGCGTCTTTCATGATCTTCAGCATGGCGTTCTGCTGCGAGAACAGGTTGGCCCATACCCCTTTCGGGAACCGGTAGTGCTCGCGGCGGCTGCCCGGGGCCGGTACGCGCTCCACCATCCCCGACTGACTCAACTGTTTGATCGCTGTCGATACCGCGCCGGTGCTGATCGACAACTGCTCGCACAGATCAGCCGCCGTCATCGCCTCCTGCTCGGTGTAGAGCAACGCGGTCATCACCCGCGCTGTCGTCTTCTGCATGCCGCCCTGCGCCAGAGTCAGGGCGAGCCGCTCGGCCGCGTCACGAAGTCGCTGCTTGGAGTCCATGCACCAAATAGTACAGACAACTCCAATAACTCATACATCTCACACTCTTCACAAATCTCTGAAACTTCGCTAGTGTGTGAGTCATGAGCAACAACGCCATCGAGATCCGCGACCTCACCAAGACCTACGGCGCCCGCCGCGGCCTGACCGGTTTGACCCTCGACGTCCACGCGGGCGAGGTGTTCGGGTACCTGGGACCTAACGGTGCCGGCAAGTCGACCACCATCCGGCTGCTGCTGGACCTGATCCGTCCCACCTCCGGCACCGCGACCGTGCTCGGGCTCGACCCGCGCGGCGACGGAGTCCAGATGCGCCGCCGGATCGGTTACCTGGCAGGCGATTTCGTCGTCGACGGTCGGCAGAAGGTGTGCGAATGCCTGCGTTTCCTGGGTGATCTGCGCGGCGGTGTCCCGCAGCACCGCATCGACGATCTTGCCACCCGGCTCGGCCTGGACCAGTCCGCGACGATCAAGAGTCTGTCGAAAGGCAACCGGCAGAAGGTCGGGCTGGTGCAGGCATTCATGCACAGCCCCGAACTCCTGATCCTCGACGAGCCGACCTCCGGGCTGGATCCGCTGGTTCAGCAGACCTTCCTGGAACTGGTCACCGAAGCGGCCGCAGGCGGGCAGACGGTGTTCATGTCCAGCCACATCATGGACGAGGTCGAAGCCGTCGCCGACCGCATCGGCATCCTGCGCGACGGCCGCCTTGTCGCCCTCGACACCGTCGCCGACCTCCGCGCCGGAGCCACGCGCCGCATCGAAATCGGGTTCGCCGCCCCGGTCTCGATCGACGAGTTCCGTGGCCTGCCAGGCCTGGTGGATCCGACGCTCGACGCCGCAGGCACCACTTTGCGCGGCGGGCTGACCGGCACACCCGACGCGATCGTCAAGGCCGCCGCCCGGCACACGGTCACTGCGCTGCACACCACCGAACCGCACCTGGACGAGATCTTCCACAGCCACTACGCGGACGCCGAGGCCGCACCCCAGCCAGCCGCCTGACTCCCCCGTTCGATTCCACGCTGCACAGACAAGGACACCGACATGACCACCGCCACCGCGCTCGCCCCGCAGATCGAATCCGCAGTGACCACCGCCCGCGCCGTCGTGCTCACCAAGACCCTGCGCGACAACCGCCGCAGCCTCCTGGGCTGGACCGCCGGTACCACACTGGCCGCGGTCCTGTACGCCAGCTTCTACCCCCAGATGGCGAAAAACGGTGCCGCCCAGACCGAGAGCATGCCCGAGGGTCTGCGCGAAGCCCTGAACATGACCGACCTCACCTCCGCCGCCGGCTACCTCGGTGGTCCGGTCTTCGGACTGATCGTGCCGCTACTGGCCATGTTCTTCGGAGCCGCGTTCGGCGCCCGCGCCACCGCCGCCGACGAGGAATCCGGGACCCTCGATCTGCTCCTGGCACACCCCCTCACCCGGACATCGCTGATCCTGCAGCGCTTCGCCGCATTCGTCCTCGCCGCCGCGGGGATCGGCGTGATCGTCTGGCTGGCCATGCTCGCCATTCGTGGCGGAGCCGACCTGACAATGGTCACGCCAGGCCAGTTCGCCGCGCAGTGCCTGAACATGATCCTGCTGACCGTGACCTTCGGCGCCCTGGCCACCGCCATCGGCGCCGCCTTCGGCCACCGTGGCGTCGTGTTCGCCATCACCGCCGTCGTCGGCGTCGGCGCCTACGCCGCCCACGCCTTCGCCGCCCAGATCGGCGTCGACTGGGCCGCCTACCTGTCGCCGTTCCACTACTACATCGACAGCGAACCACTGCGGAACGGCTTCGGCGCAACCGGCATCACCGTGCCCGTCCTCGCCTCGATCATCCTGATCGCAGTCGGCACCTACCGGTTCAACCACCGCGACCTCGGCTGAGACAACACCCCAAAAGCCTGTGGCCCGGAAACTCCGGGCCACAGGCCTTCGCCCGACCGTCAGCCGCCCCGCACAGCTGCCCTGATCCGTCTTCTCCACCGTGCACCGCACGAATACCATTGCCGCACAACGAAGTAGGTAGGGAGCGGTTCTGCAATCGGCGGCAGCGCATTTGCACCCGCGCTTCTCCGCATGACCTCCGGCCCCCTACACCGTGGTCCGCACGCGATCCTTGCCGGTCGTCGGCTCGTAGGTCTCCCAGAATGTGGCTCCAAAAATGCGCAACGCCAGCGGATCGAACACCGGGTCCACACCCGCCCTCTTCTGGCGTTCGTAGTCGCGCAGCGCCTTGTACGCGGGCTGCTGGAGAATGATGATGCCGATGATGTTGAGCCAGGCCATCAATCCCACGCCGATGTCACCGAGCGTCCATGCCTCGGTCGCGGTCGACACCGCGCCCATCACGACGGAGATCAGGATCAGCGCCTGCAGCACGAGGGTGGAGTTGGAGCCGATCGAGCCGCGGACGATCGGTACCGGGAGCGGCGAGTACCTGCCGAGCAGGAACTGCAGGTTGGTCTCGGCCATGTAGTAGTAGGCGATGATCGTGGTCAGGCAGAAGAACGCGAGCGAAACAGCGACGAAGGTCGATCCGAAGCCACTCCACAACGTGTCCACGCCGACCTGAGCGAAGCTCGGCCCGACCGTGGCATCCCCGGGCAGCGCGCCCCCGTCGGCGAGCACCGCGCCGCTGGCGGTCTCGCCATCGAATACCCGGTAGGCGCCGGTCGACAAGATCAGGAACCCGGTCGCGGTGCAGATGAACAGGGTGTCGACGTAGACCGCGAAGGCTTGCACCAGTCCCTGCTTGGCCGGATGAGAGACCTCGGCGGCCGCCGCGGAGTGTGGCCCGGTCCCCTGCCCTGCCTCGTTCGAATAGACCCCGCGCTTGACACCCCACATGACTGCCGATCCGATGATCGCACCGAACACCGAGTCCGCGCCGAACGCGCTGGCGACGATCATGCGCATGATGCCGGGGATCTCGCTGGCATTGACCGCCACGATGACCAGCGCCAGCGCGATGTAGACGATCGCCATGAACGGCACCACGACCGCGGCGAACGCCGCGATGCGTTTGACACCGCCGATGATCACGAACGCCAGCACGATGACCGTGCCGACGGCCACCACCCAGTGCGAGACGCCCCACGCCTGATGCATGGCCGAGGCCATCGAATTGGATTGCACGCTGGGCAGCAGCACGCCGCAGGCGAGCACGGTCACCGCCGCGAACACGAATCCGTACGCCTTGAACAGCGAAGCCGCACGAGTGTGGGCCATCGCCTTGCTGAAGTAGTACGCCGGCCCGCCGCGGTACTCACCGGTGCGACGGTCGCGCGTCTTATAGATCTGGCCGAGGGTGCACTCGACGAAGGACGTCGAGGCCCCGAGGAATGCCACGGCCCACATCCAGAACAGCGCCCCTGGCCCGCCGAAGGCGATGGCGGTGGCGACACCGGCGATGTTGCCGGTGCCGACTCGGCCGGACAATGACATGGCCAACGCCTGGAACGACGACACACCCGACGGAGACTTCTCGCCGGAGAACATCAGCCGGATCATCTCCGGAATCTGACGGACCTGGACGAATCTGGAACGGACGGAGAAATACACGCCAGCCGCCAGGCACAGGTAGATCAGCCCATTGCTCCAGATATAGCCATTGACCGTGTCCAGAAGCTCAGTCAAAACACATGCTCCCATCGAGGTACCGACATCGGCAGAGATGCTCGCATGTTCGGTGTGGCCAGCTGTTACCGACCGGTCACAGCGGTGTTATGAACGCCGAAGCGGCCTGGTCATGGGCTTGCTGATCTATTCCGATTAGGGTGTATACAACGCATCGCTAGGTGCGGGGTGTGCCGGGAAGCCTGGTCGGCGGCAGGGATTTGTTCAAGTGCGTCGATGCCTGGAGGTCTCCATGGCCGCTGCCCAGCACGAGCGAACGATTCTGTTCGGGCTGCTGCCGCGGCCGGAGCGCACGGCAGTCGCCCGGGCGCTGCGGACCGAGACCGTCGGCGGCCTGATGCTGTTGGCCGCGGCCGTGGTGGCGCTGGCGTGGGCGAATTCTCCCTGGAACGCGTGGTACGAGCGGGTTCGCGAACTCCACCTGGCTATCCCGATGCTCGGCTTGGACTTGTCCGTGCAGCAGTGGACAGCCGACGGGTTGTTGACGGTGTTCTTCCTGGTTGCAGGGATCGAACTGAAACGTGAACTGGTGGTCGGCGAGTTGCGTACCAGAGCCACCGCCGCCTTGCCGGTGATCGCCGCGGTCAGCGGCATGGCGCTGCCTGCGATGGCGTACATCGCCACTGTCTGGGTCGGCGGAGGCAGTGTCGACGGTTGGGCGGTCCCGATGGCGACGGATATCGCCTTCGCGCTGGCGGTGCTGGCGGTTCTCAACACGCACCTGCCGTCGGCGCTGCGGGCCTTCCTGCTCACCTTGGCCGTCGTCGACGATCTGGGTGCGATCACGATCATCGCGATCCTCTTCACCGCCGACCTGAACCTTGCCGCCCTCGGCGGGGCGTCGGCCGGATTGGTCTTGTTCTCGGTGCTCCAGCACTTTCGGCTGCGCGGCTGGTGGTGGTATGTGCCGCTCGGGGTCACCATTTGGGTGCTGACTTATCACGGTGGCGTGCACGCCACCGTGGCTGGTGTGTGCATGGGCATGCTGCTGCGTGTGACCAGCGACCCGGGTGAGGAGCACGCACCCGGCGAACGCGCCGGGTACCTACTGCGCCCGATCTCCGCCGGTGTCGCCGCACCTCTGTTCGCGCTGTTCTCCGCAGGTGTGGGCGTGTCGGTCGCGGTTGTGACCGAGGTGTTCACCCGGCCCGAGTCCCTCGGCGTCGTGCTGGGGCTCGTGGTCGGCAAGACCATCGGGATCTTCGCTGGAACATATGCGGCGGCCCGGTTCACCCGCGCTCAGCTCAACCCCGATCTGGAGTGGGCCGATGTCTTCGCCCTCGCCGCGCTCTCCGGAATCGGGTTCACCGTCGCTCTGCTCATCGGCGGCTACGCCTTCCCTGACCCCGCCGCCAGTGAACACATCGCAGCTGCCGTACTCACCGGCTCGTTCATCGCCGCCACGCTGTCCACCCTGCTGATCAAACGGCGCAACGGGATCTACCGGCGTCTCTACGAAGCCGAGCAACGCGACCGTGGCAATTGCGATACCCGAGACGACAACCGCCCCGGCACCGACGGTGACGACCGCGAGACCGGAGAGTGACCCAGACGGCCCAGTCGCCGCGCGTTACGCCGATTCCGTCGCCGCGATCAACCGCTGCAGCAACTGCCGTGCGGTAATCACGCCGTGCAGTTCGCGCCTGCCCGGGTGTTCCTCGATCACCCCGACTACGGGGGCGTGCAGCCGTGTCATCACCTCGGCCACCTCCACAACCGTCGTATCCGGAGCAACCATCGGAAGCAGCGGAACGCACACAGAAAGACAGTCGGCGAGCCGCCGCTGCGCCAGCTCACCGCCACCAGGTCCGCATGCGGTTCATCGATCACTCCGGCGAGCCCACGATCCTCCCGCACATAGGCGGGAACCGCGATCCTGAGCAGCTGATCGGCGGTGAGAATCGCGCACGGTTGCCCCGACCGATCCCAGACGACCAACCCGGAATGGCCCTCCGAAATCAGCAGGCGAGCCGCCTCGACCGCCGACGCATCGACCTCAACCCCCACACAGGGGCTGGCCAACTCCCGAGCGCGCATCCGAATCCTCCCGCACTAGCAGGTGCGCTCACACCCATTATGAGTCCGAACCGACACTCGAGGAGACGTCCACACGACGCCTGCCGACCGGGGTTGGAATCATTTCTGCCACAACAGAGGCGATGATCCGGCGACTTCGACGGTCCGCCAGAAGCAGGGGAGATCGCTCCCGATGCTCCCCATATGCGATCGCACAGTGCGGGTCAACGAAGGATACGGCCGCGCCCCAGCGGCGAAGCCCGATCTTGGTTGAGCTTGTCTCAGCGGAATCTTTACGGCATCTTTACGGGTAGGAGCGCCGGGAAGTCTGGTCGGCAGCCCTGCCCGAAGCGGGTTGGGTTCAGGGGTCTGCCCGTGAGACGAGGTGCTTGGTCGGTGTTGCAACGTGTCGCTAGAGAGTCCTTGTCCGGATTGACTGTGGCGATCGTTGCGTTACCGCTGGCGATCGCGTTCGGCATCACCGCGACCGGAACCTCCGAGGGCGCGCTCGTCGGGCTGTACGGTGCTATCTTCGCCGGATTCTTCGCCGCGGTGTTCGGTGGCACACCGGGTCAGGTGACCGGTCCGACCGGCCCGATCACCGTCGTCGCGACGGGTGTCATCGCGGCGCACGGGCTCGAGGCCGCGTTCGTCGCTTTTATCATGGCGGGCGCGTTCCAGATTCTGTTCGGGCTGTGCAGGCTCGGATCTCTTATCCGTTACATCCCGCACCCGGTGATCTCCGGTTTCATGGGCGGAATCGCACTGATCATCATTCTCGGTGAACTGGATCAGGTGCAGAAGAGTCTTCTCGTAGTGGCGGTGACCATCGCGCTCATGCTCGCGTCGGCGCGGCTGATCACGTCGATCCCGGCAAGTCTGATCGTGCTGGTGATCATCACCGCCGCCTTGCCGCTCGTCGAATCCTCCCTGCGGGACCTCGAGATCGGACCGTTCTCGATCAACAAGGCGGTCGACTACATCGGTGCGATTCCGGAGGCTATCCCGAGTCTCAACACCCCGGAGCTCGGCGGGTCGCTGATGCTGACCCTGCTGCTGCCCGCGCTCAGCATCGCGTTGCTCGGATCCATCGATTCCCTGTTGACCTCCGTCGTGATGGACAACATCACCGGTACGCGGCACCAGAGCAACAAGGAACTGGTCGGTCAAGGACTCGGCAACATCGCCAGCGGGCTGTTCGGTGGCATGGCCAGCGCGGGCGCCACCGTCAGGTCCGTGGTGAACGTCCGAAACGGCGGCCGCACCGCCCTGTCGGCCGCCACACACAGTGTCATCCTGCTGATCCTCGTCGCGGGTCTCGGTGGCATCGTGCAGTACATTCCGCTCGCGGTGCTGTCGGGCATCCTGATCGTGACCGCGGTCGGCATGTTCGATTGGGAGAGCATCAAGAAGGCGCACGTCTCGCCGAAAGGCGATGTCGCCGTGATGTTGTCGACGATGATCATCACGGTGCTCGTCGACCTGACGGTCGCGGTCGCCGTCGGTGTGGTCCTCGCGGTGATGATCCACGCTGTTCGGGCCCGGCAGCGCACAGCATCGATCGTCCGAGACGACGCCGAGACCCACCATATCCACGGCCCGCTGTCCTTCTTGTCTGTCGATCATGTCTTCACCTCACTGCGCAAGGTCGAATCGACACTCGCACTGAGCCTGAAGCACGTGAGCTACATCGACGTGTCCGGCGCGAAGGCGTTACTGGCATTCATCGACCATTCGGAACGATCCGGCGTCGAACTCAGTATCGAACAACTGCCACCGCACATCGAGACCACGCTCACCGCGCTCGCCAGCGAAGAACAACACGACAAGCTGAAAGCAGTCATCGACTCGAAATAACACGACTCGAGTCGGAACTCTTGCGCATTCTGCGATGCGGTCCATGCGTCGCAGTCGCCGTGACAGAAAGGGGTGTTCGTGTCGATTACGCTGCACGACGAGAGTGGGGTCGCGCTCGACTACGTCCGCATGGCACTCGGGTGGGATCCGGTTCGGCCCCGCCGCCGCTGGTTCGCTGCCCGGCCCGCGGAGATCGATCTGAACGCGGCGGCACTGTTGTTCGCCGCCGATCGCCTCGTCGATGTCGTCTACCACGAGCAGCTCAGCTCGAACGACGGCGCGGTGCGCCATCACGGCGACAGCATGACCGGCGAAGGCAAGGGAGACAACGAGGTGATCACCGTCGACCTCACCCGGATACCACCACAGGTCACCACGCTGATCTTCCTCGTCACCTCCTATTCCGGACAGACCTTCGATCAGATCGACAACGCGTTTTGCCGCTTGGTCGACAAAGCAGGACACGAAATCGCCCGATATGACCTCAGCGGCGGAGGCTCGCACACCGGACTGGTCATGGGCAAACTCGCACGCGCACAAAGCGAATGGCGCTTCGAAGCGGTTGGTTCACCGATCCGGGCCCAGCATCCGATCGAAGCGATTCCACAGCTGACCGACATCATCGCCTAGCCTGCATCACGTGATGGCCCACATCGGTGCGGTCGGCGTGCGGCCAGAAGTGCAATGACCGAGCGTCGTTGGCGACGGCGTGGCGAATTGTTCCGGCATCGGCAGATTCCCGTACCGACAGGATGTGGCGCCCACGCGCCGTTCTCGACGAGGGCTTCGGCGACCAGGATCAGTGATCGTCCACGAACCTGTACCACTGCCGGTCGAACGCGGCGTACTCGATGCCGTCGATGGCGGGCGGGCCGAGGTGGGGCGGGGTCGCCGGGTCGCGGAAGTAGGCGAATCCTTCCGAATTCGTTTCGCCCGCTTGGGTGTAGAACAGGCAACCGCCGTCGCGGGGTGTGATGAAGGTGATCGTGTAGAGGCCGAGGCGAGTGCGTTGACCTGGGTTGACGCAGTCGGCGGCTTGGTCCTCGAGGATGGCGCGGGAAAGTTTCCAGCCGGTGCCCTGCGGGATGCCGTACCACGTCGAACCGGCCAGGACCGCGATGAGGACCGGTGACACGAGGCTGTAGAAGTAGGCTCGGTAGCGGAGCAATCCGAGCAGTCCGAACAGGGCGGCGATCCCGCCGAGTACACCGAGCACCACCCACAGCACGACCAGTGTCGGGAACGTTCCCTGGGCAGCCAGCTGCCAGAACAGCGCTGCGCAGCAGACCGCGACACACGCGGTCAGCAGCCCCATCCACAGCACGAACCAACGGGGAGTGCGCTTGCGCACGGGACCTGCAGAGTTCACGTGTTCAAGATACGAGCGGCAACGATTTCACGGGTGGGTACCGACGCCGAAATCGCCCGGTCCGTCGGTGATCACGGAAGTGGCACCAGGCAGGTCTGCGCACGATCGGACAGTGTAAACAAACATTCCGGAACGTTTCGGATCCGGCCGAGAAAGGAAAATCCCCCGGCCAGGGCTCCTGACCAGGGGATTCAATGCTCGAGGTCACTCGTGCGTCACACGCTCACAGCGGCGGGAAGCCCGCCGATCCGGTGGCCATCCAATTCCAGAACATCGCCGCTCGGTTGACGACCAATGCCACGATGTCGAGCACAACGCTTCCCATGAATCTTCCTCACAATTCGAACGATCTCGTGCGGCACCCAGGGTATTACACGCAGGCCAGCGCCTTCGCCTCGCGACGACGGCGGTGCAGGATCGGCTCGGTGTACCCGTTGGGCTGCTTGGTGCCCTCCAGGATCAGTTCCTTCGCCGCCTGGAAGGCGATGCTGCCCGCGAAATCCGGGGCCATCGGCCGGTAGTTCGGGTCACCGGCGTTCTGCCGGTCCACGACCGGGGCCATCCGCTCCAGGCTGGCCACCACCTCGTCGGCGGTGACGACGCCGTGGCGCAGCCAGTTTGCCATCAGCTGGCTGGAGATGCGCAGGGTCGCACGGTCTTCCATGAGCGCGACGTCCTTGATGTCGGGCACCTTGGAGCAGCCGACACCCTGGTCGATCCAGCGCACCACGTAGCCGAGGATGGACTGCGAGTTGTTGTCCAGCTCCTGGCGCTTCTCCTCGTCGGTCCAGTTCGGCGCAGCGGCCAGCGGGATCTGCAGGATCTCCTCGACGGTGGCGCGGCGGCCGCCCTTGGCGATCTCCTGCTGCCGCTTGAACACGTCGACCAGGTGGTAGTGGGTCGCGTGCAGGGTGGCGGCGGTCGGCGAGGGCACCCAGGCGGTGTTGGCGCCCGCGCGCGGGTGACCGATCTTCTGCGTGAGCATGTCGGCCATCAGATCCGGCATGGCCCACATGCCCTTGCCGATCTGCGCCTTGCCGGGCAGGCCCGCGGTCAGCCCGGTATCGACGTTCCAGTCCTCATAGGACAGGATCCACTGCTGGGCCTTCATGTCGGCCTTGCGGACCATCGGCCCGGCCTCCATCGAGGTGTGGATCTCGTCGCCGGTGCGGTCGAGGAAGCCGGTGTTGATGAACACGACGCGCTCGACGGCAGCCTGGATGCACGCCTTCAGGTTCACCGTGGTGCGGCGCTCCTCGTCCATGATGCCGACCTTGAGGGTGTTGCGCTCCAGGCCGAGGACGTCCTCGATCCGGCCGAACAGCTCATTGGTGAACGCGACCTCGTCGGGGCCGTGCATCTTCGGCTTCACGATGTAGACCGAGCCGGTGCGGCTGTTCTTCAGCTGCACGTCGCCGGCCAGGCTGTGCTTGGCGATCAGCGAGGTGATCAGCCCGTCCATGATGCCCTCGGGCACCTCGTTGCCCTCGGCGTCGAGGATCGCGTCCGAGGTCATCAGGTGACCGACGTTGCGCACGAACAGCAACGAACGACCGTGCAGCACCAGCTCACCGCCGTCCAGCGCGGTGTAGACGCGGTCGGGGTTCATGGTGCGGGTGAAGGTCTTCTCACCCTTGGTGACCTTCTCGGCGAGGTCACCCTTCATCAGGCCGAGCCAGTTGTGGTAGCACACCACCTTGTCCTCGGCGTCCACGGCGGCGACCGAGTCCTCGAAGTCCATGATGGTGGTCACCGCGGACTCCAGCACGACGTCCTTGACGCCCGCGGTGTCGGTGCTGCCGATCGGCGATTGCGGGTCGATCTGGATCTCGATGTGCAGGCCGTTGTGCTTCAGCAGCACCGAGCTCGGCGACTCGGGGTCACCCAGGTAGCCGACCAGCTGGGACGCGTCGGCCAGACCGATGCTGGTGCCGTCCTCCAAGCCGACCTCCAGCTCACCGTCGACGATCTTGTAGGACGTCGAACCGATGTGCGAACCGGTGATCAGGGTGACTGCGTCGTCGAGGAAGTTGCGCGCCCACTCGATCACCTTGTCGCCGCGCACCTTGTTGTAGCCGGTGCCCTTCTCGGCGCCATTGGCCTCGGAGATGGCGTCGGTGCCGTAGAGCGCGTCGTAGAGCGAGCCCCAGCGCGCGTTCGCCGCGTTGATCGCGAAGCGGGCGTTCATCACCGGCACCACCAGCTGCGGGCCCGCGGTCACGGCGATCTCGTCGTCGACATTCTGCGTGGTGATCTGGAAATCGGCCGGCTCCGGGCGCAGGTACCCGATCTCGGTCAGGAAGTTCTTGTAGGCGGCCTTGTCGTAGTTCGCGCCGGGATGCTCGGCGTGCCAGGCGTCGACCTTGCCCTGGATCTCGTCGCGTTCGGCCAGCAGGGCTCGGTTGCGCGGAGCGAGATCGTTGATGACCTGTTCGGCGCCCGCCCAGAACGCGGCGGAATCGACGCCGGTACCGGGAAGCGCCTCGTTCTCGACGAACTCGTGGAGAACGCTGGCCACCTGGAGCCCGCCGACCTGAATCCGCTCTGTCATCTACTGCCTCACTTCCGAGAAAGCCAAGTGGGAAAACAGGGTCATGTTACCCGCGGGTAGTGGTGCCACCGCGCGTCGGGTCATCCGGCCCTCTGCCCATCCATTCCGCCACGCCGTGGTGCACAGGTTCGTCACCCGGCGGGTCTTGTGGCCGTCGGCGGTCGGCCGCACAGCCTCTTGATCGTATCGCGCGGCCGATTTAATGTACTGATCGGAACATTTACCGACACGGCAGGAGTTCACGTGCCACTCACCGACAAGGTCGCCCTCGTCACCGGGGGCAGTCGTGGCTCAGACGGAGGCCGGCGATGAAAGCACTGACCTACGAAGGCCCTGAACAGATTTCCTACTCCGATCGTCCCGACCCCGCGCTGCCGGGACCCGACGGCGCGATCATCCGGGTCACCGCCACCGGGATCTGTGGCAGCGACCTGCACATCTACGGGGGACACGGTTTCGTGTCCACCACCGGTTACTGCGTCGGGCACGAGGCGGTCGGCGAGATCGTCGAAGTCGGGCCGCAGATCCGCGGTTTCTCGGTCGGGGACCGCGTGCTGGTGCCCGCGTCCGTGGGCTGCGACAGCTGCTCGCAGTGCCGCGCCGGGATCGTCGCCGCGTGCGCTCGGCAGCC
>NZ_BDBA01000165.1 GCF_001612745.1 Nocardia amamiensis NBRC 102102
CGACGACGCCCGCTTGGTCGTGGCCCTGGCGCGCACCGCGGCGGCGCACGGCGCGCGGGTCATCACGTATACGGAAGCCCTTGACGTGACCGGTGATTCAGCCACCCTGCGCGACACCAGGACCGGCGAGACCCTCACCGTGCGGCCACGTACCGTGGTGAACGCCACCGGTGTCTGGGCCGACCAGGTCGATCCGAGCATCCAGCTGCGCCCGAGCCGGGGCACCCATCTGGTGTTCTCCGCGGCGTCCTTCGGCGGACTCACCGCCGCGCTGACCGTACCGGTGCCCGGCAGCACCAGTCGTTTCGTCTTCGCGTTCCCCGCCGCCCACGACCGGGTCTACCTCGGCCTGACCGACGAGGACGCGCCAGGCCCGGTGCCCGACGAGCCGAAGCCGACCGAGCCCGAAATCGACTTCCTACTCGACACCATCAACCCCGCCCTGCGGGAGCCCTTGACGCGCAGCGACATTCGCGGCTCCTACGCAGGCCTGCGTCCGCTGTTGCAGACCGCCGACGACAACACGGCCGACATCTCACGCAAGCACGCGGTCCTACGCTCCCCCACCGGCGTCGTCACGATCGTCGGCGGCAAACTCACCACCTACCGGAAGATGGCCGAAGACGCCGTCGACGCGGCCGTCGCACACGGCGGACTCATCGCCGGACCATGCCGCACCCGAGAACTTCCCCTGGTCGGCGCGGTCTCCGGAGCAGCCCGCGACCGCATCGACGCCCCACCGGTGATGATCGACCGCTACGGCAGCGAGGCGACCACCGTGCTCGCGGCGGCCCGCCATGATCCAGCGCTCGCCGAACCGGTGGCGCCCGGAATCGACGTGCTCGCAGCAGAATTCGCGTTCGCGGTGGCACACGAGGGCGCACTCGACGCCGACGATCTCCTGGACCGGCGCACCCGCGTCGGCCTGGTCGCCGAGGACCGGGCCGCCGCAGCCCCTGCCGCCGCTGCCGCACTCACCGCCATCAGCTGAGGACGCCACTCGCCGCGCCAGCAGGCGCGCGATCACGACGGTGAACACGCCGCGGTCCCAACTCAACGTCCACCCCGCGAGTGGCACCTGAATGCGGCAAAACGCGAGAGCGGGTCTCCGTGATGTGCCACTCACCGGCGACGCTCTCGCGGGCGGTGACCCAGTCGGGTTCGCGGCAGGGGACGGGTTCTCGCTCCGCGGCCGGGGTCAGTCGATCACCCACGCGGACAGCTCCACTCGCATGCACGCGCGCGGCCAGTGGTCGAGGCCGTGGGCGCGTTCGGCGGCGCGTAGCGCGCGCAGGCCGGGAGTCTCCTCGTTCGCGGACAGGTACCGGAAACCGAGCCGCTCGTAATATGGCCCGTTCCAGACGACTTCGGTGAACGTGGTCAGCGTCATCGCACCGAAGCCCTCGGCGGCAGCCCAGCGTGCGGCTTGGTCGATCAGGCACTTGCCGATGCGACGCCCGGCGTAGTCGGGGTGCACCGAGACCTGGTCTATGTGTGCGTTTCCGTCGATCACGCCGACGATCAGGTAGCCGATCGGCGCATCGTTCTCCGCCCAGACCCAGGCGCGTCCCGCCTCCTGGAATCCGCGCAGTGTTTCCAGCGAGGGAGGTTCATCGTCGGCGACCGCCGTCATGCCGATCTCCGCGAACGGCTTGCCCGCCGCGCGTTCGATGTCCTGCAGCGCAGGGAGGTCGCGGGGCGTCGTAGGCCGAATCACCAGGTCAGTGTGTACCGGCGGCCACGAAGGAAGCCAGCGAATTAGTCGGCCCGGGTAGCGAGGATGCCGTTGAGCAGCACCCGGAGCGCCCACGCCGCGCGGGCGTCGCCGTCGCCGGACAGCATGGTGTCGCGCATGGACACGACGGTCGGGTACCGGTCGGCGGGCAGCTCGGCGAAGCGCCGCTCGACGTCGGCGAGGTAGTCGCGCTCGGTGCCGCCGCTGGTGTTGTGCACGCTCTGCTCGGCGGCCGACGCGGTGATGTGCAGGTAGAGCAGGTCCACCGCCCAGGACGCGGTGCGGTCGTCCAGTCCCGCCTGGGTGAGCGACCGGAGCAGCAGTTCCATCAGGCGCAGTGCGTTCGGGCTGGTCGGAATCGTGCCGAGCGCGACGAGCGCCAACCCTTCGTGCCTGCTCATCGCCGCCACCGCGGCGTCGACCAACTCGGTGATCCGCTCACGCCAGCTCACCCCGGCCGGCTCCGGAACCGTGCCGAGAACATGGTCGAGCATGGCGGCCATCAGATCGTCGCGGTTGGCGACATAGACATAGAGCGAGGCCGCGCCGGTATCCAGGTCCTGAGCGACCCGCCGCATGGTGAGCGCCGCCGCACCGTCCCGGTCGAGGATGCGCAGGCCGGTCTCGACGATCACCTCGCGGCTGAGCGGAGATTTGGCCGGACGAGCCCGGCGGCTGACGGCTGCCGGGCTCATACCTTCGCCCCGTTCACGCTCGGCTCCGGCCCAACCGCGTCGGCGGTTGCCTCCATGACTCGCTCACTCCGCTCACTCATTGCGCCTGAGCATAACCGCGGACGAACGCCGTTTGACACGAACAGCGTTTGCGCCCCGCGGCGGCGCTGCTCCGCAACCAAGCACATGTCTGGCAGGGACGGGAGCTCTCCCGGGCTGCACACCAAGGACTGCGCCGCTTGCCATACTTCCCCTGGTGCGCGCACTGGCGGACGCACTCGCCACGATTCGCTGGATACCGTCGTCATGCGGAAGCACAGCGACAGGGGCGACCGGTCAGCGGCACTCGATTACTCCGGATACGACCGTGTTTCAGTGGCCTTGACCGCGGCCCACAGCCGCAGGCCCGGGCGCAGGCGCAACTGCGCGACCGTGGCCGGGGTGATGTCGGCGAGCACGGGCGGGGCGCCGTCGAGGCGGACCCGGGTCGTGTGAGCGTGTTGTTCTATCCCAGCGATGGTGACCGGCCAGCTGTTACGGGGGCTACCGGCAGGTTGTTCCGGGTGCAGACCGACTGCGTTGGGAGCGAAGGCCAGATACACGCGGCCCTGGGCTGGTTCGGCGATTGTGAAGGTGCCGCCGCCGTCCAGACTCACCTGGGTGCCATTGGCGGTGCCGCGATAGAGGTTGAGACCCATGAGATCGGCCACGTAGTCCGATCGCGGCCTCGCCGCGACCTCCGCGGGCGGTCCCTGCTGCACAACCGCGCCATTCTCCAGGATGATCAGCCGATCGGCGAGGACCATGGCGTCGAGCGGGTCGTGCGTGACCAGCACGGTACGACCCGGATAGTCGCGCAGGTGATGCGCGAGATCCGAGCGCACCTGGAGTTTGGTGCCTGCGTCCAGCGCGGCGAGTGGCTCGTCGAGCAGCAGCAGCCGCGGATCGGTGACGAGCGCGCGGGCCAGCGCGACGCGCTGGGCCTGCCCACCCGAGAGCGCTCGGGGCCTGCGCTGCGCGCAATCCGGCAGACCGACACGAGCGAGCCACTGCGCGGCTCGCTCCCGGGCGGGAGTGCGCCGAACTCCGCGAGAGCGCAGCCCGAAGGCGATATTGTCCAGCGCCGAGAGATGCCCGAAAAGCAGGTAATCCTGGAATACCACCCCGACCTCGCGGCGGTCGGCGGGCACGAACACCGAAGGCGGTACGTCCCAGAGGTGCGCATCGAGCTCGATGCGCCCATCGGTCAGCGCGATCAATCCCGACAGCGCCCGTAGCGCTGTGGTCTTGCCCGCCCCGTTGGGCCCCAGCAACGCGACCACTTCGCCCGGTTCGACGGTCAGCGGCAGATCGAGAGCGAAAGACCCCCTACTGACCCGTAATTCGGCCCTCAAGGTCATACCGCACCCCGAATCCAGCGCTCTCGCAACGCGACGAGCACGGCAACCGACACCGCCAGCAAAACCAGGCTGAGGACGATCGCGGCGTCCGGATCGGTCTCCAGCGCGAGGTAGACCGCCAACGGCATGGTCGTCGTCCGGCCGGGAAAGTTACCCGCAAAAGTGATGGTGGCGCCGAACTCGCCGAGCGCACGCGCCCAGCACAACACTCCGCCCGCTACCACGCCGGGCAGCACCGACGGCAACGTCACCCGGCGAAATGCATACCAGCGGCTGGCACCGAGTGTGGCCGCTGCCTCCTCGAAGCGCGGATCGGCCGCCCGTAGCGCGCCCTCGACGGAAATCACTAAGAAGGGCATCGCCACGAACGCCTCCGCCACGATCACCCCGGCGGTGGTGAACGGCAACGAGACACCGAACCATTCGTAGAGATGACGGCCGATCAGCCCGCGGCGGCCGAGCACCAGCAGCAGCGCGACGCCGCCGACCACGGGCGGCAACACCAGTGGCACGGTGACCAATGCGCGGATCAGCCCGCGCCCAGGCAGTTCGGCGCGCGCCAGTACCCAGGCCAGGGGAATGCCCAGCACCAGGCAGATCAGCGTGGCCGCGGTCGCGCACAGTAGCGAAAGCCGCAGCGCCTGACCGACTTCGGCGCTGAAAAGCCGACCCGGCATGGTCGCCCACGGCACTCGGATCAGCAGACCGACCAGCGGAACGAGCAGGAACGCCAGCCCGCAGACGGCAGGCAGCATCAGCGCGACAGGTCGCCGCCCGAGCACCGCCCGCCGCCGTGCGGGCGCGATCACGGTGTGTCGAACCCTGCCGCGGTGAAGACCGCCTTCGCCCGATCGGAGGTCACGAAGTCGACGAACGCCGCCGCGGCCGCCGTGTTCGGTGCGTGCGCCAGCGGTGCGACCGAATAGTCATTGACAGCCTTGCCCGACTCGGGGAAGTCGATTCCCTCGACCTTGTCCCCAGCGGCCTTGACGTCGGTGCGGTACACCAGCGCGGCGTCGACCTCACCGAGGGTGACCTTGGTCAACACCGCTTTCACGTCCTGCTCGCGAGTATCCGGTTGCGGGGTGATGCCCGCGGTCTCGAACACCGTCTTGGCCGCCGCACCGCAGGGCACCTGCTCGGCACACAGCGCGAGCTTGGGCTCGGTCTTGCCGAAATCGGCCAGCCCGGTGATGTTCCCCGGATTGCCCTTCGGCACCGCGATCTCGAGCCGGTTGCGCACGAACGTGACCGGAGCGGCGGTGACCTCACCCTTGTCGCGGACCTGCTGCATGTTCTTCGGCGCGGCCGAGGCGAACACGTCGGCCGGGGCGCCCTGGTTGATCTGCTCTGCCAGCGCCGAGCTCGCGCCGAAGCTGTAGACCACCTTGACACCGGGGTGCAGGGCCTCGAATTGTTTGCCGAGCTCGGTGAATGTCTCGGTCAGCGAGGCCGCGGCGAACACGGTCACGGTGCCCGACACATGCTGTGTGCCGGTGTGTTCGGTCGTGTCGTCCGAACCGCAGCCCGCCACGGTGACGACGGCCAGCGCGGTCGCGGTCACGACCCCCACCTTGCGAATCATTCTCATCCTCATCAACTTTCCGGTATCTCCACCACGACGTGAGTGGACTTCACCGACGCGACAGCGACGCTGCCGACTTCCAGACCGAGCTCGTCCACCGATTCCCGGCTCAGCAGCGACACCAACCGGAACGGCCCGGCCTGCATCTCCACCTGCGCCATCACGGTGTCCTTCACCACCCGGGTCACGATCCCGCGCATCCGATTGCGGGCCGATGCCGCGACCGTCGCGCCAGGTGCGGGGGCCTCGGCATTGGCCCGCAGGAACTGGGCGAGCTCACGGCCGCTGACACCCTTGCGGCCACTGTCGAGCTGAATCGCGGTCAGACGGCCCTGATCGATCCATCGGCGCACCGTGTCATCACTGACACCCAGCAACGTGGCCACTTCACTGATCCGTAGATTCGACACGATCGATAGCTTATTTCCGCATCCAAGGAAAAGACAGCCGAACCGACCCGTAATATCGGTTTATTGCGGATCGCCGCTGCTTTCCGCCGTCACTGGGGTAGCGGCAGCAGTTCGGTCAGCCCACCCCGGGCTGCGCCGGGCGCGAGCAGCGCCAGCGCCGAACAGCGCTCACCAGAGTTTTGCCGGGCCAGTGCGGATGGCATCCCTGAGCCAGACGCTCAGGGGCCGCGCGACGATGTCAGTCGGCGCCGTCACGGTGTAGACAGCTTCCTTGCGCACCGAGGTCGGCCCAACCTCCGCCGGGCCATGCCGATTCGCAAGTCAAGTGGCGCACGGCACATCAGCCAGCAGACACGCACGACCGCCGACAGGTGCGGCTCAAACCACAATGCCCAGTTCAGAGCAGTTCCGGCACCAGTTGAGTCCGGTGGCGAGAAGCCGTCTGGCGGCGCGGAATTCGAGCACCGGATGGCACTGACAGACCTGCGGGAGACTCGCCGGTTGACACGTGGAGGCCACGGTTGGGCTGGCGCGAACGTTCTATGCTGGCTCAGGTATGCCGGTAGTGCGCCGGGAAGGAGGGCGCGGGTGCGCAGTAAACCGTCCACCGTAGGTATCGCACCGGGCGACGGACTGGTCGCCCGCTTCGGTGCGGTCGTCGCCTACTTGGGCGACGAGACCGCTTCCACCGACCGAATACTCGGCACCATCGAGGCCGTGGCGGATGTGGAGTATCCCGGCGCGGCGCTGGCCAAACGCCTCGCGGCGGTGATCTTCGGCGGCACGGCGCACACGCCGCCGTTCGGTGTGGTCGCGCCGACCGATGACGGAATCCTGATCCTGTTGCGCGGAGGGGTCGCCGCCGAGATCCACGGCGCGGAAGGCGTCCGCCGCTTGGATGGCGGTCGCGCGTTCACCTGGGTGGACGAGATCGTCCGCGAACCGGTGCGCCGCATCACAATCGGCTCGAGCACCGGCGAGCCGCTGGCGGCGCTGCCGCGCACCGATCTGCGTACGGGCGTGGTCCCCGGCGGCGGCTTCATCTGGAACGCCGCGGTGCGCCGCGCCGGAAAGGCCACCCGGTCGCTCCCATCCGAGTCCGCCGAGCGGTCCACGAACGCCGGACGCCCCGCGCAAGCCGAGCCCGAGCCAACGGCCGCGGCCGGATTCGCGGCGGCACCCGAACCGACCGGCCCATCCGACGCTGTCGCACCGGCTCCCTCAGCGGCCCGGCCGACCGAATCCGCTCGCCCTCTTCCCAAGCCGCGCCCACCCCGGCCTGCCACAGAGCGCCCGCTGGCCTGGTCACAGGTGCACCCCGCGACGCAACTCCCGCCCGAACCCGTCGCCCTGCGCAAGACAGCCGAGAACGGCGGAACCCGCATCTTGCGTCCGACCGCCCTCGCGACCGAATCCGCCCTCGGCGCATTGATCACCGAAGACGGCACGGCATACCGGCTGGACCGCCCCTACGTCATCGGACGCGGCCCGCAGGTAGACGAATCCGTGCGCTCCGCGACCGCCACTCCCCTCGTCATCCAGCGCGACCGCCACGTCTCCCGCGTCCACGCCTACGTATCCGTCGACAGCGGCAAGGTCTACGTCCGCGACGCCGCCGCCACCTCAGGCACTTTCATCGCCGCCCCCGACACCGACCAATGGACCCGCATAACCACCTCCCCCACCGAACTCCAACCCGGCTGGCGCGTCCGCATCAGCGAACGAATCCTCACCTATCGCGGCGACGAGTAATACACGGGCACGGGCGATATCGCGAAAGCGCACCGCTGCTGAACTACGCCCGTTGTTGATGGACGGAATCAGTCACGTCGTGACGTACTCCGAATACGGCGTCGCCAATGGCCAGAATTTTTCTTTGATCCCTCGGCAGTAAGCGGCGATATTCGGATCGGTTGTCACTGCACCAGACCACGCACCGGACGCACCGAACGCCGAGAAGATGACCAACTGGTCATCGAACAGCCAGAAGTCGTCTGGAGGGACATCCCCAGCCAGATGTCTTGGCAAGTAACGGATGTCCTCACCGGCCTGGGTGTTGAATTCGGCCACGGCCATACAAAACCGCGTGTAGTCGGTGTGTGGAACCGAGACGATACGGGTACGCGTTACGGCCACTCCCCGGCCTCTGGTCTGCCGGATGAGGTCCGCCCATGGTTGGAACCATGTGTAATCGTCGAGCTCGCCATCAAGGAACCGCCGAAGCGGTTCATACTCATGCGGTTCAGCGTAGGAGTCGAGCACCTCGAGGTGGAATGCCTCGCGCTCGCATGACTGTAGTAGGTCGCTGAACCCGTCCTCAGCTATTAGCTGCACCGTAGAACGTCCTTTCGCACCTCGGTACCTCGACAGCCGCCTCGTCACTCGCAAGTTGGAGCTGAGTAAGCGTTTCATGATCGGCGAACTCGTCTGGAAGGCTGATGCACGCCGTTCCGGCTCGCGTATGCTGATCGGTCGGTATTCGCAGTAGCGGTTCGATCACCTGCAACCACAGTGGGTTTCGAAGGCATCGATCCTCGGGAGGCGGCATGAAAAACCTGTTCAAAGGTGCCGTGATGGCTGCCTTGGCCATCGCCACGAGTCTGCTGTTCACGCAGTCGGGCCTGCCTTCGTCGGACGATGTCAGGAACGAGAAGGAGTTGGCCCAGTTGACGGACGATCGATCGACACCGCCCGGGCAGTCGGTTGATGATGACTACGACGACGAGGACGACTACGACGTCAGCCTGGAGGATCCGGTCATCGAGGACGACGTGCCGACGACCTGGCAAGAATTCGCCGAGGACGCGCGGAAGACCAGCACTGTTGAGCAGCCGATGATCATGGGCCCGGAATTCGGGAGCGTCACCCTTCCGTCAGATGCCTACCTCATCGAATAGCCGCTGTGTCGTCGAACCAGCTCCCTGGAGCTGGACCGGCGGGGTAGAAGTTCAGGCGGCGAGGGTCTGGGTCCCTATAGCGCCGGACTCGGGCCTCGAGCTGTTGGTCCGCGGTCGGCACTGCGTCAGCGAATGTACTTGGCGGCCATCAGTAGGTTGCTATGCCGCGATGTTCACGTGCACATGACCACCGAACGCTTGCGCGATCTTTTCCAGAGTGGTGAGTGTAGGTACCACGTCCCCAGCCTCGAGGCGCGAGATCGCGTGCTGCTTCAGCCCAGAACGTGCGGCTAGCTCGATTTGGGTCCAGCCCCGCGCTTCTCGCGCTTCTCGCACCATCTTCCCCACCCGGTAGGCAATCTCGGCATTCCGGTACGCCTGCTGGTATTCGGGGGTTGCTCGCTGTTCAGCGGTGCGGCGGTCGAATTCCTCTTGCGTAATCATCGGGACCAGGTCTCCTTTCTACAGTGTGATGATGTGCTGGTAAGTCCGGTCATGCTCCGTTTCGCAGACCTTCCGCGCATGCTTCGCCCGCTCCACCTCGGCGGATTCCCGCTGCCGCTGCTTTGTGAACGCGGTGAGCATGATGATCACTTGCCCTCCTGGGAACCAGTAGGTAATGCGCGCTTGTTGGCTGGTGGAGAGAACGAACCTGAGTTCTCGCACTCCATCGCCCAGGAAGCGACTGTACGGTTCCCCGAGGCGCGGCCCGAGTTCGGCGAGAAGCCCAGCGCGATGGTCTGCCGCCGCACGGCTGGCGGGGTCCAGGCGGTACAGAAACTCGACAACCTCGGGCTCCGCGAGGATCTCGTACAGCACCCACTAACAGTATCACACAGATGTGATATCCAATGCTGTGATGCCCAATACGCACATTCCGACGTGCGTAATAGTGCTCCGCCCCCGTCCCGGGCCCGGACGGCGGGGAGGACAATGGCGGCATGCATCGAAACGGACCGAGCCGGGATATCGACGAGTCCGAGCTGACCGTGACCCCGCCCAAGGAGGAGGCCGCCGGCGTGACCGCCGTGGCGGTGGCGTTGAAGCGCTCGGTCGAGGAGATGGGGGTCATCCGGACCGCCCGGACTCTGGCCAGGGTCAATCAGGTGCACGGCTTCGATTGCCCCGGCTGCGCGTGGCCGGAGCCCAGCGGTCATCGGAGACCTGCGGAGTTCTGCGAGAACGGCGCGAAGGCCGTCGCAGAAGAGGCCACGCTGCGCACGGTGACTCCGGAGTTCTTCGCGACGCACTCGATCGCGGAACTGAGCGACAAGTCGGGGTATTGGCTGGGACAGCAGGGCCGGTTGACCCACCCGATGGTGCTGCGTCCCGGGGACACCCACTATGCGCCGATCGCCTGGGACGACGCCTACCGGTTGATCGCGGACACGCTGCGCGGCCTCGATTCGCCCGACGAGGCCGTCTTCTACACCTCCGGCCGCACCAGCAACGAGGCCGCGTTCCTCTACCAGCTGCTGGTGCGCAGCTACGGCACCAACAACCTGCCGGACTGCTCGAACATGTGCCACGAGTCCTCCGGCGCCGCGCTGTCGAGTTCGATCGGGATCGGCAAAGGCTCGGTCACCATCGATGACTTCGCGAAGGCGGACCTGATCATCGTCGCGGGCCAGAACCCGGGCACCAACCATCCGCGCATGCTCAGCGCACTGGCGGGCGCGAAGGCCGAGGGCGCCCGGATCGTCGCGGTGAATCCGCTGCCGGAGACGGGGCTGCTCGGCTTCCGCGATCCGCAGACGGTCAAGGGCCTCACCACCGGCGTGCCGATCGCCGACGACTTCTTGCAGATCCGGCTCGGCGGCGATATGGCGCTGTTCCAAGCGCTCGGCCGCCTGCTGCTGGAAGCCGAGGACCGGGCGCCGGGAACCGTGGTCGACCGGGACTTCGTCGACACCCGGTGCGCCGGCTACGCCGAATACGAAAAGCACGTTCGCTCGGTCGATTTCGACACCGTCTTGGCGGCGACCGGCCTGAGCATGACGGAACTCGAGCACACCGCCGACCTGTTCGCGCGCTCGAAGAACATCATCGTCTGCTGGGCGATGGGCCTCACCCAGCAGACCCATGCCGTGGCCACGATCGAGGAAGCCACGAACCTGCTGCTGCTACGGGGCATGATCGGCAAGCCGGGCGCGGGCGTCTGCCCGGTGCGCGGCCACTCGAACGTCCAGGGCGACCGCACCATGGGCATCTGGGAGAAGATGCCCGCCACCTTCCTCGACGCCCTCGACGCCGAGTTCGGCATCACCAGCCCGCGTGCGCACGGCTTCGACACGGTCGCGGCCATCCGCGCCATGCGCGACAGTCGCGCGAAAGTCTTCCTCGGCATGGGCGGCAACTTCGTGGCCGCCACCCCGGACACCGCGGTGACCGAGGCCGCGCTGCGTGGCTGCGCGCTCACCGTGCAGATCTCCACCAAACTCAACCGCAGCCACGTCGTGCACGGCCGCACCGCGCTGATCCTGCCCACCCTCGGCCGCACCGACCTCGACCTGTCCCCGAACGGCACCAAACAGCAAGTGTCGGTGGAGGATTCGATGTCGATGGTGCACCTGTCCATGGGACGACTCGAGCCGGTCAGCGACCAACTCCGCAGCGAAGTCACGATCGTCTGCGAACTCGCGCAAGCGTTGTTCGGCGCGGACCACCGTGTGCCGTGGGCACGGTTCGCCCGCGACTACGACGCCATTCGCGACGCCATTGCCCGTGTGGTGCCCGGCTGCGCGGACTACAACACGAAAGTCCGGCAGCGCAATGGATTCCAGCTCCCACACCCGCCGCGCGATGCCCGCGAGTTCCGCACCGCCACCGGCAAGGCCAACTTCGCCACCAATACGCTCACTTGGCTGCCGGTGCCGGAGGGCAAGCTGATCCTGCAGACGCTGCGCAGCCACGACCAGTACAACACCACCATCTACGGCCTCGACGACCGCTACCGCGGCGTGCACGGCGGACGCAAAGTGGTGCTCGTGCACCCCGACGACATCACCGCCTCCGGCTTCGCCGACGGCGACCTGGTCGACGTGGTGTCCGAGTGGACCGACGGCACCGAACGCCGCGTGAAAGGCTTCCGCCTGGTCTCCTATCCCACCCCGCGCGGCAACGCCGCCGCCTACTACCCCGAGACCAACCCCTTGGTGCCGCTGGACCACGTCGCCGCGCGGTCGAATACGCCGGTCGCCAAAGCGGTCACCGTCCGCTTCGAGCCGAGTTCCTCATGAGCCGCGTCACCGCCCGCCGCCGGATGCGCCGGATCTCACCCACCGGCGAAATCCAGCGTCCGGACACCCTCGCGGTCGAGGAACCCCTGGAAATCCGCATCGACGGGCACTCGCTGACCGTCACCATGCGCACGCCCGGCAACGACATCGACCTGGTGCACGGATTCCTGCTGAGCGAAGCCATGATCGGTTCCGCAGCAGACATCGTCGCCGCCCGCTACTGCGCGGGTACCGACGACCAGGGACACAACACCTACAACGTCCTCGACGTCACCCTGCGCACGCCGGTTCCGGTGCCGACCCGCGCCTTCCCGACCACCGGCGCGTGCGGCCTGTGTGGCAAGACCGCGTTGGACGATGTGCGCACCCGCACACGGTTCCCCCTGCCGAATGACGGCCCAGCGGTGGACACTCGCGTGCTGGCCGCCATGCCCGACAGCCTTCGGGACCGCCAATCGGTGTTCGACGCCACCGGCGGCTTGCACGCCGCGGGACTGTTCACCGCCGACGGCACCGCGCTCGCGGTACGCGAGGACATCGGCAGGCACAACGCCGTGGACAAGGTGATCGGCTGGGCGCTGCGCGAAAACCGCGTTCCCGCCCACGATCTGGTGCTGATCGTGAGCGGGCGCGCCTCGTTCGAACTGGTCCAGAAGGCCGTCATGGCCGGTATCCCGATGCTCGGCGCGGTCTCGGCGCCGAGTTCGCTCGCGGTCGACCTCGCCGCGGACGCCGGGCTCACCCTGGTCGGCTTCCTGCGCGGCGACACGATGAACGTCTACAGCGCCCCGGAACGAATCCACGCCGAACCCGGCAGGTCCGCACTCTTGGCCTGATTCCCTCTTGCCTGTAACCGATCGTCCGACTTACCGTGGCTGCACACAGTCGGAACAGGTTCGGCGAGAACGGAGCGGCCGATGCGGATCTCGCTCGAGGGGAACTCCGAGGGCCTGCGCGTGCGGATGCGGTTCGAGCAGTACCGCCGCCGCCTGCTGGCCACACGGATCGTCCTGGCGATCTTGGCCGTGCAGGGTGCGATCGTCGGCCTGTGGGCCACCCTCGCGCCGCACTCCTGGTACACCAGCTTTCCGGGCTTCGGTGTCCAGTGGGTGGCTGCCGACGGCCCCTTCAACCACCATCTGACCGGCGACGTCGGGGCCTTCTTCCTGGCGCTGACCGCCGTCACGATCGCCGCGCTCGTCGTCAACGGCACCACGGCAGCCCGGATCGCGGGCGTCGGCTGGCTGACCTTCGCCCTCCCGCATTTCCTCTACCACGCCATGCACAAGCCCGCCGAAATGGGCGCGGGCAGCTTCACGGCCAGTCTGATCGCCGCGTTCCTGCTCGTGGTCGGCGGGCTGGTCTGCGTCTTCGTTCCGCCGCGCGGCGATCTCCCGCTGTCGGACCCGCAACCGATCACCCTGCGCTTCCCACGCCGCCGTCCGCGCGGGTCCCGCTGAGCGCCACACAGCTCGCTCACGAGTGCGAGGGCGCGCCGAGCCCTCGCTTTCGACCGGCGCTCGCACGAATCCGGGACGCCCGTGGGTGATCACCACGGGCGTGATCCGGTGCGTCCGCGGACGCCGGGTCGCCGCGCGTCTCCCGCCCGTCAGTCCTTCAGCGCATCGAGCAGCGCCGCACGCTGACGTGCGCCCAGGCCGCCGATGCGGCGATCTTCCGGGATCTCCGCCTGGTCCATCAGCTTCGCGGCTTTCACCGGGCCGACGCCGGGCAGGGCCTTGATCACGGCGGCCACCTTGGTCTTCTTGACCAGCTCGTCGGTGTCGGCCTTCTTGAGCAGGTCGGCGACGGAAACCTTGCCCGCCTTCACCTTGCCGATCAGTTCGGAGCGTGCCTTGCGGACCGCAGCCGCCTTGGCCAACGCCTCGGTGCGCTGCTCTGCGGTCATGGTAGGCAGTGCCATGTCTCCTCCGCTTCCACTCGTCACTCGAACCTCTGGTTGACCGGACCGAGTAAACATCACGGCACCGGGCGCACAAGCTCGACACACCGGGGCACGAGCAGCGGAAATAGCGATGAATTTCCCCGGTCCACGCCGTCGGAACGGGTAACCGGCCCGCGCACAGCGGGCGAAACGGACGAAAGGAACACCACGTCATGGAGCTGTCCCTCACCCAGTTCGTCACCGTCGACGGCGTATACCAGGCGCCGGGTGGGACGCAGGAGGACACCAGCGGCGGATTCACCCACGGCGGGTGGTCGGTGCCGTTCGGCGACGCGGATTTCGGCGCGTTCGTCGACGAGGTGTTCGAGCGGGTCGACGCGTTCCTGCTCGGACGCCGCACCTACGAGATCTTCGCCGGCTACTGGCCGAAGGTCACCGACCCGGACAACCCGGTCGCCGCGAAGCTCAACGCGCTGCCGAAATACGTCGCGTCCTCCACCCTGGAGCACGCGGAGTGGGCGGGCACGCAACTGCTGCGCGGCGACCTGGTCGCCGAGGTGACCGCCTTGAAGCAGCAGCCCGGCCGCGAACTCCAGGTGCACGGCAGCGGCAACCTCGCCCACACCCTGCTGGCGAACGGCCTGGTCGACACCCTGTATCTGCTCACCTTCCCGGTGCTGCTCGGCACCGGCAAAAGGCTGTTCACCAGCGATGTCCAGCCCACCGGACTCCGGCTCACCGACTCCCGGGTAACCGGCAGCGGCGTGGTGATCAGCACCTATCGCAACGCAGGAGCGCCGGAGTACGGCGACTACACCGACGACGTGGTCGCGGCCGCCGAGTAACACCCGCGACCTCCTCCCCGACACACTCAGCAGCAACATGCATCCAGCGCGGGTCACGGTTCAACGGCGAACCAGAGGGGGATCAACGGCGATCCCCCGAAACCCGGCTCGGTGGGCCCCGCCGATCGCCTGGCGGGAACGCGACAACCGAACAACTGCCGCTCTCCGCACGTCCGTGCCAGCATGGCCGGATGACGCCGAGCATTCCACTCGAAGCGGGCTCGCCCGCGGCGCTGTGGCTATGGGCCGGGCAGGCGATCTATCGCGGACCGTCCCTGCATCTGGATGCCCATTCGACCGCCGTGGATTGCCTGGCCGTCGGCGTGGACGCTCCGTTCACCCTGGAGGCCGAGGGCGTCGCGCGCACTGTGCGCAGCGCACTGATCCCACCGCGCCGCGCGCACCGGGTGATCGCGGGCGGCGACCACATGATGTTCTGCTATCTCGATCCCGGATCACCTGGAGCGCGCGCATGCCGCGACCGGATGACCCTGTGGGACAACGCTTTCGGACTGAATCACCGGGAAGAGGCCGCCTTGGCGGCGGCAGCCGCCCGCGACCGGCCCGACGCGCGATCGCTGGCGGATCTTGTCGGCTCGGCACCTCATCCGCCCCTGGACGACCGCATCGCGGCCGCCATGGCGACCCTGCTGGCGCATCCCGCCCATGACTGCGCCTCGCTGGCGCTCGGCTCCGTCATGCGCGAGGCGCGCTGCGTCGATGATTCGCTCGCTTCGCTCGCTCATGAGTTCACCGCCGAACGGTTCGCTGCCGCGGCGCACCTGTCGGAGTCCCGATTCCTGCACCTGTTCGCGGCGCAGGCGGGAACCTCGTTCCGGCGCTACCGCCTCTGGGCGAGGATGCTCGGCGTCGGCCGGGCGATCGCCAAAGGCGAGAACCTCACCGTCGCGTCGATCGACGCCGGGTTCGCCAGCCCCTCCCATTTCAGCGACGCCTTCCACAACCTGTTCGGGTTATCGGCCTCCGCTCTACTCGCCACGGGTGTCCGGATCGTCGTCCTGGATGACGCCGGAGGGATCGAATCGAAGTCTCGGTCTTGCTAGGCTGGAAATTAGAACACGTTTCACTTCGTAGGAGGTTCCGGTGCCCAAGCAGATCCGTGACGTGGTCGAGCAGTACGTGAAGCTGGTCGGCTCGGGCCCGACCGAGGACATCGTCGACCTCTACGCACCCGACGCGATCGTGGAGGACCCGGTGGGCACCCCTGCCCGGCAGGGCCACGCCGCTATCCGCGAGTTCTACGAGGTGATCGCCGCGTTGGATCGGCAGACCGAACTGCGGCCCGAGGAGATCAGGATCGCGGGCAATCAGGCCGCGTTCCCGTTCACCCTCGTCACGAGAGTCGGCGGGAAGCGCTTCACCATCTCGCCGATCGACGTGATGGAATTCGACGACGAAGGCCGGATCACCGGGATGCGCGCCTACTGGAGTCAGCAGGACATGCGAGTCGAGCCCGAGTAGTCCCCCGTGGCCGGGGTCACATGGTGGCCGCATCACATTCCGCCACGGTCTCTCGTCCGAGAAGTAGGAACCAATCCGCTGATCGAAGGAGATCGAGATGGGCACCACCCGCATCGCCGCCGTCACCCCGCAGCAGGCCGGACCCGTGACCAAGCTGCTGTATCGGTTCGCCAAGCGCCGGTTCAAGGAAGTGCCGGAGCCGTTCGCCGTCGAAGCCAACCACCCCAAACTCCTCGTCGCGAACGCCGTCCACGAGACGATGGTCGACAAGGCCAGCAACGCGCTGCCCGCCGTCATCCGCGAGATCGCGGTCTACCGCACGGCGTGGACGATCGGCTGCTCGTGGTGCGTCGACTTCGGCGCCATGCTCATGCGCCTCGGCAATCTGGACACCGAACGGCTCGAGCACATCGCCGACTACGCGACCTCGCCGCTGTATTCCGACGACGAGCGCGCGGCCATCGCCTACGCCGACGCGATGACCGCGACACCGACCTCGGCCACCGACGAGCAGGTCGCCGATCTGGAGCGGCGCTTCGGGCGCGCCGGGGTTGTGGAACTCACCTATCACATCGCGCTGGAAAACTCGCGCGCCCGGTCCAATTCAGCGCTCGGCATCACGGCACAGGGCTTCAGCACCGATTCGTGCCGAGTGCCCTGGGCGTGACGGTCCGACGTTACCGGAAACCACTGTCCGACCAGGCGTTTCGACGTTGCGGCCGCTCCGGACTGTCGCTGCGGCCTGGAATGGACTATGAATAGGAGGTGTTGACGCCGGTCGTCGAGCTATCGTGTCGCATTCGGCGACCGGGTAGCGCGAGTCGGCGTCTTCGGTTTCTCGAGTTCCACTCCGCTCAACCGTTTGGAGCCGCATGCTCGACGAACATCCCCTGGACGACGACGTCGCGCGGCTCGCGAGGCGGGTCGAGAAGGCCAGGGGCCGCCTCGCCTACCAGTTCGACCCGGCGCTGACCGGCGCGCTGTCGGAGGAGGAACTGCACGCCGAACGCGAACTGGCCGAACGGATCCGGACGCAGGACCGGGAGCAGCGCTGGAAGCACGCCGAGGCGTCGTCAGCGGCATCCGACCGGGCGCGGCACACCACAGAGGCCATCGAGAAGGCCGAGATCAGGGATCTTCTCTTGGCGCGCAAGGCCATTGCCGCGCAGCGGCGCGCGTCCAGCCCGCACGCCAGGCTGGCGTCGCTGTACCGGCACCGCTCGTGGTCGCTCGGCGCGCTGGCGGGTGTGGTCGCCGCGGGGATGCTGTGGTCGGCTGTGAACGTCCAGCACAACATCGCGCCCGGCGGGCCGACCGATCCGCTGTACTGGTTCAGCTATCTGCTGGAGGCCATGATCAGCGTGTCGCTGATCATCATCATGATCGGCACGAACAAGGTCACCGAGTGGGGCGTGCTGGACAATCGCACCCAGGTCGCGGCAGCCGAGATCTCGTTGCTTGCCCTCACCGTCGGCTTGAACACCTACCCGTACGTGAGTGCGGGCCGGTGGTTCGACGCGGCGGTGCACGGGGTCGCGCCGGTCATGATCGGCGTCGCGCTGCTCATCCACGATGCCGCCAGCGCACGGTATGGCCGTGCGATCGCAATCGCCACCGAAGAGGTCCGAAACCTCCCCGATCCCGCCGGGCCCGAACCGCTGCCGGAATCCGCGACGGACGTCCTCGTCGGCTCGGACTCCGACCGGCTGGTGGCCGTGGGCGCCGTGCAGAACGACGACCGTTTGGTCCCCAGCGGGCACCGGTAGCAGATCCCGCTGCATAACGGCACCGCGCGTCTACGGACGCCGGGACGGCGGCAACCATGCAATTGCTCCGGCCGCAGCCGCAGTGAGCCGTTCACATCCGGCGCGGCGCCGCGTGCCCATCTCCATAGACACGGGCGCGACGTCGAACTCAGTACGGATAACGCCGTTCGACCGCGTCTTTGGCCTCTTTGAGCCCGCACCCGGTGAGTTCGCGGTACCGCTTGATTGCGTGAATCTTCTTGCCCTGCATCAGAAGTGCGTCGATTTCGGCCATTCCGTCACCGCTCGGCATGAGCGGTGACGGGCCGTGCGGGGTGTCGGCCTGCTGAATGCCGAGATGGTTCATGATCAGGTCGAGCTTGTAGTGCAACGCGTCGACCTTGCGCTCCAAACGCCGATGGGCAAACATGCCTCGATCGTAGTGACCGGCAACGGACCTCAGGCGGCGTCCAGCACGGCATGAGCGAGACTCGCCATGGTCTCGAAGGACGCGACGTCGGCGGCGACCTCGAGCAGCCGGTCTACGCACCGCGGGCCGGTGACCAAGCGTAGGCGCTGGTCGGTTCCGAGCCGGGACCGTACCTCGATCAGCACCCGTAGGCCAGCGACGCCGAAGAACGTGACTTTGGACAGATCGACGACCACCAGCGGCGCCGTCGCGCTCAGCGCTTCGATCAGTTGGCGGCGGAACACATCGACGGTGTAGTGGTCGACCTCGCCCGCGACGGCGCACAGCGTGACCTGGTCGCTCGGAGCAGTGACGGAAATGTGCAGCCGCTCGGCCGGATGGTCGGCTTTGCGGGCGTCGGTAAGCAGAAACGGAGGGGTAGCGAAAGCTGTCGACATGGAGGACCTCGGTCCAGTCATCCGCGGCGATCTCGAGAGCGACGCCCGCGGTAACAATTCGCTCCGGACGACTCACCCGCCGGAACTAGGCTGTTTGCTCAACCCTCCTACCGGAGTACCCCGTCGGCCCAGCCGCTACACCCGGATCAGGCCGACTTCTCCCGGCGCTCCTGCCGCTGCGCCTTGCGCGGGACGATGGTGGGCAGCACGTTGTCGTTGACGGTGCCCGCGTTGACGACCACCTTGGCGACGTCGTCGCGGCTGGGAATGTCGTACATCGCGGGCTGCAGGACTTCCTCCATGATCGCCCGCAGACCACGCGCACCGGTACCGCGCAGGATGGCCTGGTCGGCGACGGCCTCCAGCGCGTCATCGGTGAACTCGAGGTCGACCCCGTCCATCTCGAATAACCGGACGTACTGCTTGACCAGCGCGTTCTTCGGCTCAGAAAGGATCTTGACCAGCGATTCCTTGTCCAGGTTGGTCACCGAGGCGACCACGGGCAGGCGGCCGATGAACTCGGGGATCAGACCGAACTTGATCAGGTCCTCCGGCATCACCTCGGCGAAGTGGTCGGTGGTGTCGATCTCGGCCTTGGACCTGACCTCGGCGCCGAAGCCGATGCCCCGGTGGCCGGTGCGGTCGGAGATGATCTTCTCCAGGCCCGCGAACGCGCCCGCCACGATGAACAGCACGTTGGTGGTGTCGATCTGGATGAACTCCTGGTGCGGGTGCTTGCGCCCGCCCTGCGGGGGCACGCTGGCCTGGGTGCCCTCCAGGATCTTCAGCAGCGCCTGCTGCACGCCCTCGCCGGACACGTCGCGGGTGATCGACGGGTTCTCGCTCTTGCGCGCGATCTTGTCGACCTCGTCGATGTAGATGATGCCGGTCTCGGCGCGTTTGACGTCGTAATCCGCCGCCTGGATCAGCTTCAGCAGGATGTTCTCCACGTCCTCGCCGACGTATCCGGCCTCGGTGAGCGCGGTGGCGTCGGCGATGGCGAACGGCACGTTCAGCATCTTCGCCAGCGTTTGAGCCAGGTAGGTCTTGCCGCAGCCGGTGGGGCCGAGCATGAGGATGTTCGACTTGGCCAGCTCGACGGTCTCGCCGCGGCTGTCGCGGCTCTTGTCACCGGCCTGGATGCGCTTGTAATGGTTGTAGACGGCCACCGCGAGGGTGCGCTTGGCGGTGTCCTGCCCGATGACGTAGTTCTGCAGGAAGTCCCGGATCTCGGCGGGCTTGGGCAACTCATCGAGCTTGACCTCGCTGGATTCGGCGAGCTCCTCCTCGATGATCTCGTTGCAGAGATCGATGCACTCGTCGCAGATGTACACCCCTGGTCCCGCAATGAGCTTCTTGACCTGCTTCTGGCTCTTTCCGCAGAACGAGCACTTCAGCAGATCGCCGCCATCTCCGATGCGCGCCATCTCGTGGGTCCCTACTTCCTTGTCCGCGTGCAACCGTCCGTCCAGGTTGCCAGCTGTCCACCGCTTTCGCAGCCGCAAACGCGTCGACTGTTTCGGAGCTGGTGGACAGTGCCCGCAACCGGGAGCAAAGGTCCCTAGGTTGACCGTACCCGGTGTGCGGGATGGAGGTCGACAACTCGCGCATGTTTCCTCGCGCGGGTTGCGCACACGGTGGCCACCGTGACCTCCGACCGACCGCCACGCGACACCGGAGTTCGATCGAAATCGTCCGAATCGCCCGCGAGGCGGAAGCGGTCCGGCCGGGCAGCATGCCCCTGACATACCTCCCGGCCGGAATTCCCTGTTGTCAGAGCGTTTTTCGAGCGAGCCACCGCCGGGATCGGCGATTCGCCCTTCGGGGGTTTACCCGAAAACTACCCGCATGTGCGTCACTTCTGCGCGCTGAGCTTACGGTAATCGAACACGGTATCGATGATCCCGTACTCCTTGGCCTCCTCGGCCGTCAGGATCTTGTCGCGATCGGTGTCCTTGCGGATGGTGTCGGCGTCCTTGCCGGTGTGCCGCGCCAGCGTGGTCTCCATCAGGCGGCGCATCCGCTCGATCTCGGCGGCCTGGATCTCCAGGTCCGACACCTGACCCTGGATACCGCCCTCCAGCGACGGCTGGTGGATCAGCACGCGGGCGTTGGGCAGGCAGGCGCGCTTGCCAGGGGTGCCCGCGGCCAGCAGCACGGCCGCGGCGGAGGCGGCCTGGCCCAGGCAGACGGTGGCGACGTCGGCGCGCACGTACTGCATCGTGTCGTAGATGGCCATCAGCGAGGTGAACGAGCCACCCGGCGAGTTGATGTACATGGTGATGTCGCGGTCGGGGTCCAGCGACTCGAGCACCAGCAGCTGCGCCATGATGTCGTTCGCCGAGGCGTCGTCCACCTGCACGCCGAGGAAGATGATGCGCTCCTCGAACAGCTTGTTGTACGGGTTGGATTCCTTGACGCCGAAGCTCGAGTGCTCGATGAACGACGGCAGGATATAGCGCGCCTGCGGGCTCTGCGGTGCGATGCCGGACAGGCCGGCGCGCGGGTCGATCAGATTGGCCATCTTCGTCTCCAAAGTCGGTGCGGCGGCCGGACGTTCGAGGCGTCCGGGGGCCTGTGGGTGATCCGGTGCGTTACTTCTTGGCGCCGTTGGCCTGGGTCGCGTGGCTGATCACGTGGTCGATGAAGCCGTACTCCAGGGCTTCGGACGCGGTGAACCAGCGGTCCCGGTCGGCGTCGGCGGTGACCTGCTCCACAGATTTGCCGGTGTGCAGCGCCTGCAGCTCGTTCAGCTCCCGCTTCGTGTGCGCGAACTGCTCGGCCATGATCGCGATGTCGGCCGCCGAGCCGCCGATGCCCGCCGACGGCTGGTGCATCATGATCCGCGCGTGCGGCAGAGCGAAGCGCTTGCCCTTGCTGCCCGCGGTGAGCAGGAACTGCCCCATCGACGCGGCCAGGCCCATGCCGTAGGTGGCGATGTCACACTCCACCAGCTGCATCGTGTCGTAGATGGCCATACCGGCGGTCACCGAACCGCCCGGCGAGTTGATGTAAAGCGCGATGTCCTTGGTGGGGTCCTCGGCCGACAGCAACAGCAGCTGCGCGCAGAGCTTGTTCGCGATGTCGTCGTCGACCTGGGTGCCGAGGAAGATGATGCGCTCACGCAGCAGGCGCTCGTACACCGAATCACTGAGGTTGAGACCAGCAGTCGCGGTTGTCATGACCCCTGCCTGGTTGATTGTCACGGATACCTGCCTTCTCTCACCGGCTCGTTGCGGATTGCCACATAGCCATCACTGGTCGGATATGCCGCACCCTATTGGACAGGGCCTATCCAACTTGCCGTCACAAACATTAACGAAGCAGGGCGGCACCGAACTCCCGGTACCGCCCTTTCTTCGCTCACAGCGCAATCAGTGCACCCCTCGGGCGCCGATAGCGCGGGTCTTCCATGAAATTATTCGGCGTCGGCCGCGGACGTCTCCTCGGCCTTGCCCTCGTCCGCGGAATCCGCCGGAGCGCCGAACATTTCGGCGGTGTCCACCGGGTTGCCCGCGGAGTCGGTGACGGTCACCTTGCCGACCACACCGGCCAGCGCCTTGCCGCGGCGCACGTCGGCGAACACCGCGCCGAGCTGGCCCGCCTGCTGCACCTGCTGGATGAACTGCTCCGGCGACATGCCGTAGCGCTGCGCCTGGAACAGGATGCGCTCGGTGAGCTCCTCCTGCCCGACCTGGGTGCCCTCCGTCTCGGCGATCGCGTCCAGCAGCAGCTGGGTCTTCACCGACTTCTCGGCGGACTCCTTGGTGTCGGCGTCGAACTCCTCGCGGGTGCTGCCCTGCGCCTCGAGCGCCTCGGCGAACTTGTCCTCGTCGTGGTCGAAGCCGTGCACCGCGTCGTGGGTCACGGCGTCGATCTCGGCCTTGACCACGGCCTCCGGCAGCGGCACCTCGACCTGCTCCAGCAGGGTCTCCAGCACCTTGTCGCGGATATCGCCCGCCTGCTGCACCTTCTTGACCCGCTCGACGCGGCTGCGCAGGTCGGCCTTCAGCTCGTCCAGGGTGTCGAATTCGCTGGCCAGCTGGGCGAACTCGTCGTCGGCCTCGGGCAGCTCGCGCTCCTTGACCGACTGCACCGTCACTGTGATGACCGCGTCCTTGCCCGCGTGCTCGCCGGCGACCAGCGTAGAGGTGAACTCCTTCGACTCGCCCGCCGACAGTCCGGCCAGCGCCTCGTCCAGGCCCTCGATGAGCTGGCCGGAGCCGACCTCGTGGGACAGGCCGGTGGTGGCGGCCTCGGGCACCTCTTCGCCGTCCACGGTCGCGGACAGGTCGATCGAGACGAAGTCGCCGTCGCGCACCGGGCGCTCGACGCCGGTCAGCGTGCCGAAGCGCTGACGCAGCGACTGCAGCTGCTCCTCGATGTCCTCGTCGCCGACGCTGATCGCGTCGACGGTGACCGCGATGCCGGAGTAATCCGGCAGGGCGATCTCCGGACGCACGTCGACCTCGGCGGTGAAGGCGAGCTCCTGGCCGTCTTCGATCTTGGTGATCTCGATCTCGGGCTGCCCGATGACCTTCACCTCGGAGGTGGTGACGGCCTCGCTGTAGCGGCCGGGCAACGCGTCGTTGACCACCTGCTCCAGGATCGCGCCACGGCCGAGGCGGGCCTCGAGCAGCTTCGCGGGCGCCTTACCGGGACGGAAGCCGGGGATGCGGACCTGCTTGGCCAGTGCCCTGTACGCGCGGTCGAAATCCGGCTTCAGCTCCTCGAAGGGCACCTCGACATTGATCCGGACCCGGGTCGGGCTCAGCTGCTCGACGGTGCTCTTCACGGACATGCTCCTTGTTCGTTGTTCGTACTGGTTGACGTTCGGTGTGCGTGCTCCACCCCGCACCCCGGCGGTCGGAATGGCAGGCGAAGCCGCGCTACGCTGGGCGGCCGCACTCCCCACCGGCGCCGATCCGGGCCGGGCTCCCGGCCTCGGCCGAGACGACGAGGGATGCGGTGTGCGCGACGCATCCCGACCAGGTTAGTCGACCGGGCGAGCGGGCCTGCACTCGGCGGCGCCCGCGACCGGCCCGGCTACTTCCCCACCGAGACCGCGTCGGTGACGAACACCAGCGTCTCGTACGGCGCAATGCCGCGCCCGCCTGCGCCGTAGCCGAGCTCCGGCGGCACGATGAGCAGTCTGCGCGAGCCTTCCTGGACGCCGACCAGCCCTTGGTCCCAGCCATCGATGACCTGGCCGCCGCCGAGGGTGAGCTGGAACGGCTTGCCGCGGTCGAACGAGCTGTCCAGCGTCTTCTTGTCCGACCAGGTGACCAGCGCGTAGTTCATGGTCAGCTGCTGGCCGGCCACCGCGCCGGGCCCGCTGCCCGTGCTGAGGTCCTTGACGATCAGCTGCTCGGGCGGATCGCAGTCGTCCGGGATGGTGATCGTCGGCGCGGCGCCGAAGTCGCCGGTCACGCGGATGTCCTCGGCGGTGCATTCGCGGCCCTTGCTGGGCGTGGCCGGGCGCTGCGCGGCGGAAGGACCCGCCTGGGCGGTGGCCTTGGTGGTGGTGACTGCGGTGGAGGTCTCGTCGTCCGACCCGCAGGCGGCCAGCGCGACAGTCGTCGCGGCGATGGCGCCGATTCCGATGATCCTTCCGAGAATGTGCATGCCGCGGACCTTAACGGACGCAGCCGGACCTGCCCGGGCAACAGTCCGCGCGCGACACGCTTTCGCCACGCCGGAATCGCAGGTCCCGTTAAGCTGGCGATGAATTCTCCATTCCGCGTTACCGATTGCGATCGGCAGCCGTGCACGATCCGGGACGGCGCGTGTGGTCGCGCCGCCGTCCCGGATGCCCCGAGCGTGAGGAGAGTCGGCGCATGACCCACATGGCCAGTGCAGATGGCGATACTTCGGCCGACAATGTCGGCGACTCGAGGGGCGAAACTGTCGCTCCGCTTCCGTACCGGCTCGCGGATGCGCATGGCCCGCTGGAACGCGACGAGCTGACGTCCGTGGACGCGTGGTGGCGGGCCGCGAACTACCTGTCGGTCGGCCAGATCTACCTGATGGCCAACCCGCTGCTGAGCGAACCGCTGCGACCCGAGCACATCAAGCCACGCCTGCTCGGCCACTTCGGTACCGTGCCCGGCCTCAATCTGGTCTGGACCCATGCCAATCGCGCGATCCGGCAGCGCGGCCTGAACGCGGTGTTCGTCGCGGGGCCCGGCCACGGCGGACCCGGCCCGAACGCGTGCGCCTGGCTGGAGGGCACGTACTCCGAGCTGTACAGCCACATCCCGCAGGACGCCACCGGCATGGGCTCGCTGTTCCACCAGTTCTCCTTCCCTGGCGGCGTGCCGAGTCACTGCGCACCGGAGACGCCCGGCTCCTTCCACGAGGGCGGTGAGCTCGGCTACTCGCTGCTGCACGCGTTCGGAGCCGCGCTGGACAACCCCGATCTCACCGTGTTCTGCGTGATCGGCGACGGCGAGGCGGAGACCGGTCCGCTGGCCACCAGCTGGCATGCGAACAAGTTCGTCAACCCGGCGCGCGACGGCGCGGTCCTGCCGATCCTGGCGCTGAACGAATACAAGATCGCCAATCCGACCATCCTGGCGCGTATCCCCGAAGCGGAGTTGCTCGCGCTGCTGCACGGATACGGCTACGAGCCGATCGTCGTCGCGGGCGACGATCCGGCCACCGTCCACCAGGCCATGGCAGGCGCGATGGACGCCGGTCTCGAGCGGATCGCCCAGATCCAGCGCGCCGCGCGCGGCGGCACCGACGGGACACGGCCCGCATGGCCGATGATCGTGCTGCGTACACCGAAGGGCTGGACCTGCCCCCCGATGGTGGACGGCGACCCGGTAGAGGGCACCTTCCGCGCACATCAGGTCCCGCTGCCCGCCGCGCGCACCGACCCGGAGCACCGCGCGGTCCTGGAACAGTGGCTGCGGTCCTATCGCCCGGAGGAGTTGTTCGACGAAACCGGCAAGCCGGTGTCGGAGCTGTGCGACCAGGTACCCGACGGTGATCGGCGGATGAGCGCCAATCCGGTCGCCAACGGCGGCACGCTGGTCCGCGACCTGCGCCTGCCGGACTGGCGCGAGTTCGGCGTCGAGGTGAGCGCGCCGGGCGCGTCCCGGCACGAGGCCACCAGGGTGCTCGGCGGATGGCTGCGCGAGGTCACCAAGAGCAACCCGGACAACTTCCTCACCTTCGCGCCCGACGAGCTGGCCAGCAATCGGCTGCAAGACATCCTGGAGGTCACCGGACGCGACTGGCAGGCCGACATCGATGCCCGCGACGAGAAACTCGACCGCACCGGCCGGGTGATCGAGGTGCTGTCCGAGCACATGTGCCAGGGCCTGCTGGAGGGCTACCTGCTCACCGGCAGGCACGGCGTGTTCACCTGCTACGAGGCGTTCATCCACATCGTGGACGCGATGTTCAACCAGCACGCCAAATGGCTCGACGCCAGCGCGGCGGTGCCGTGGCGGCGGCCGATCGCCAGCCTCAACTACCTGCTGTCGTCGCATGTCTGGCGGCAGGACCACAACGGCTTCACCCACCAGGACCCCGGCTTCCTGGACGTGGTGCTGAACAAGAAACCCTCGATCGTGCGGGTGTATCTGCCGCCGGACGCCAACACGCTGCTGTCCACCTTCGACCACTGTCTGCGCTCCCGGCACTACGTGAACGTGGTGGTCGCGGGCAAACAACCGCAGGCGGACTGGCTGTCGGTGGCGGAGGCGGCCGAGCACTGCGCACGCGGCATCGGCATCTGGTCCTGGGCCTGCCACCGGGACCAGGTCGGCACCATGCCGGACGTGGTACTCGCCTGCGCGGGTGACGTCCCCACACTGGAGACACTGGCCGCGGCGGCGATACTGCGCGAACGACTGCCCGAGTTGCGCGTCCGGCTGGTCAATGTGGTCGATCTGATGCGGCTGCAACCGCGGGATCAGCATCCGCACGGACTGCCCGACAGCGAGTTCGACACGCTGTTCACCCGCGACCGGCCGGTGATCTTCGCCTTCCACGGCTACCCGTGGCTGATCCACCGGCTCACCTACCGGCGCGCCAACCACGACGGCCTGCATGTGCGCGGCTACCAGGAGCGCGGTACCACGACCACGCCGTTCGACATGGTGATGCTCAACGACCTGGACCGCTACCACCTGGTGATGGACGTGATCGATCGCGTCCCGACGCTGCGCGAGCGGGCCGCGGGACTGCGGCAGGAGATGGTCGACGCGCGCTGGACCGCCCGCGCGTGGACCAGGGAGCACGGCGCGGACATCCCCGAAGTCGCCGACTGGGCCTGGCCCTACCAGCGCGCCTGAGTGCGCCTACTGAACTTGAGAACGTACGATCGACCGTATGGAAGGGGTCGACTCCGTTTCGCCGCCCGTGCGGCACACCGCGGGCATCACCGACAAACGTCTGCTGCGCGGCGCGAAGACCCGCGCGGCAGTGCTGCGGCAGGCGGTCGACATCGCCTCGCTGGATGGGCTCTCGGGTTTGAGTTTCGGCAGGCTGGCGACCGACACCGGACTGAGCAAGGCGGGCATCCAAACCCTCTTCCGCACCAAAGAGGCGCTGCAACTGGCCGCTATCGATTACGCACGGGATTGGTTCACCGAAGCGGTTGTGCAACCGGCGCGATCCGCGCCGCACGGTGTCGCCCGCCTGCGCGCACTGGTCGATCACTGGATGGTCTACGCCGAGACGCCGTTGTTCGCGGGCGGATGCTTTCGCGTCGCCACCATGGCCGAGCACGACAGCAAGCCGGGCCCGGTCCGGGACGCACTGCTGCGCGACCAGCGAGCATGGGTGCGGCTGCTGGAACGGGAGCTGCGCGCGGCGGTGTCCGCGGGTGAGATCGCCGAGCTGGACACGGGTCTGGCCGCGTTCCAGATCGACGCGGTGCTCTGCGCGACCAACATGGCGTTGCGGATCGGCGACCCCGAAGCCGCCGACCGCGCCCGCAGGATCATCGAGGGATTCCTGAAACCTGCCTGAACACGCGCTATACATCCTGTGCATAACACGTGCACGAATGATGCGGCAGCCCCGGACATTCGGATACTTCGGACAAACGGTGCGTCGGCTTGTATCTTGCGGATAACGCGTCTGCACGCGTTTCGTTGCTATTTCCCATCCGTCGCCGTTGCCGGAGGGCGGACAGAAGGGGGTTCCATGAACCACACGGCCGAAGCGAGCGCGTTGGAGATCGTGGGCGCGATAGGGATGGTGGCGTGGATGGTGGTGATGTGGGCGGCCGTCGGCGTGCTGGTCGTCGCCTTGCGTAAACCATTGCGCCCCTGGATGTTCCGCACTGCGCTCGGTGTCATCGGACTGGGCGTGATCGCCCAGATCGGCCACTTCCAAGAACATGTCGCGCAGGTCGGGTACTGGATCCAGCATCCCAACGCACCGGCGTGGATGACCCCGTGGGGCACCGGCTTGGCCAACGGCTTCGGCCAGGTCGACCACATGAAGCCGTCATTGGGTATGGAGCTGCTGCACCTGGTCGGCAACTTCCACTTCCTCGCCGGGCTGGTCGGCGTCGCGCTGGTCACCCATCACGCTCTGGAGAGCAAGGCGCGCAAGTGGGGCCGGATGGGCGTGTTGATGCAGGGCATCCACGGGCTCGAACATCTCGCGCTCACCCTCACGGTCGCGTTCGGCACCAAAGCGATCGGGCTGTCGACCATCTTCGGGCTGCTCGATCCCGGTGCGGGCGCGTCGACCTACCGCATCTGGTGGCACTTCCTCGCCAACGTGATCGGCACGACCATCTTCGCGCTCGCGCTGTACCACTTGTGGCGTGAGCGGGCGGTGATCGAAGCCCCGTTCCGCGATCATGCCGCCGCAGCCGAGCCTCGCCGGGTCCCGGCCGCGGCGAAGGAGCCGGTGGCCCCGGCCTACGCGGTCGAAGCCTGATTCCCCGAGATCGAAACCGCGCTTGCCGCAGGCCGCCTGCAGCAGGCGCGGTTTCTCGTATTCGCCCACGACGACGGGGCCGATCCTGCCCACATCCGCTCGACCAGAGAGCACGTGGACGCGAACTCCTTCCATCGGCCGCGACCCCGGAATCCATGCCATTGACATGACCCCTTGGCACGGTGGCTCATTCACCGAGCCCACCGATCACTCGGGTCAGTGGCCGGCCAGAGCGCGTCCACGCCATCTCGCTGCGAATTCCGCGAGCCACATCACCTTTCGGCAGGCGAGCCATGACACCCGCCCTCGCCGGTAGGCTGTTGCCGAGTTGACACGAGCGAAATATTGCCGCTGACAGCTCTTTCGGCCCGCCGATCACCGCAGGCATCGCCGCTGGTCATGAGGCGGCCCCCAGCCAGCGACACGCAGGCTTCCCAACACGGAGAAATCCACTCGACAACCCATCTGCCCGTCGATTAATGTGACGTTATCCAACGGCACGATAGACAGGGAGTCGTTGATCGGACCACACCGGGCCGATCCTCGCTCCCAAAGGTGGCGAGATGAATCGGACACGAACGATGACCGGCATCACGGCACGCCAGCGACGGACGCAGACCTGGCTCGTCCGCCCGCTGATCGTGAGCGCAATAGCGGCCACGCCGGAAACCCCGGCGCCGGCCTCAGCGCTGGCCGGGCCCGACACCGTCGAGGTCCCGCGCTCCGCATACCCGGGCCGCCACGGAGACGACAGGCCGGGCTCTTCTCCCCGCTCCGACGACCGGAACCGCGCCGACCGGCACCGCCCCGCGGACGACATGTCCGCGACGGATGCCGCCGCGATTCCTTTCCCGCCCCCACCTCGCGCGGAAATTCCGACACCCGCCGTTCGCCGCACCGCCGCATCCCGAACCGCACCGCGCACAGGTCGAATTCCACACGGAGACTTACGATGAACGCCACCATCACGCATAACGCCCGGCGACTGCTCACCTGTGCCGCGATCATCGGCGCACTCACCGCGGGCGCCGCAGGCATCGGCGTCGCCGACGAGTCGCACGGCCCCTCCGACCCACGCAACGGCACCGGCGACGCCAGCGGCTGGAACCACATCGACCCGATGGGTCAGCACCACCGCAACACCGACCGGCTGGACGCCAACGCGGCCGACCAGGCGCGCCGCGACTACCACCGGCGCCAGAGCCAGCCCGGATCGAACGACACGGTCACCGGCAATAACAACAGCTCGACCTGGTCGCGGACGACCCGCCCGGACGGCAGCGGCTACACCGTGTGCAAGCC
>NZ_BDBA01000166.1 GCF_001612745.1 Nocardia amamiensis NBRC 102102
GCGGCTACACCGTGTGCAAGCCGCAGGCCCGCTGGTGCCAGTGAGCGACCAGCAGGCGCACTCGCTCGCAGCATCACCCACATTCTCGGACTGATCTTACCGCTACATAGCGGCACATTACTTGAAACATCATCATTCCCCAGGCCCGATTCCGTCGACGGCCGGGACAGCGCATGAAAGAGAAGCATCAATGAGCAAGATCAGAGGCCTACGCCGGGCGTCCGCGTGTACTGACAAGCGGAGCGCGACGGCACGGACGCTCACCCTGCTGGCGGCGGCAGTGGTGGCGGCGGGCGGCCTGAGCCTCGGCGCGGGCACCGCCGAGGCTCAGGGCGCTGCCTGCCTGTGGGCCGGTGGCGCCTACGGCCAGGGCACGACGGTCGTGGCAGGCGGCTGGAACTTCCTCTGCGGCACCGACGGTCGCGGCGCTCCGTACTGGCACACGTCCTCCTGGCACCGCGCGGACGCGCGGCGGGCGAGCACCGTCCCCAACCCGGGCGCGTACACCAACCCCGCCGGCCTGTTCAGTGCAGGCGCACGCCAATTCGGCACCGACTACAACGATTACTGCGTCGGCAACCAGCTCATCGAGGGCTCCGAGGACGTGTACCAGGTGATCGCGGACGGACGCGGCGGGCTGTACTGGAAAGCCGCCGGACCGATCCACCAGTGGGCGTTCGATCCCGGCACCGGGCCGCGGCCGTCCTGGCGGTCATCGGGCATGTGCCATGACGGCTCCCTGATCTGACCGCACCCGAATAGCGCGCAATAACGCCCGTAACCGCCGCGACGGTTACGGGCGTTATTGCGTCGGTGCGGGCTACGAGAGCTGCGGACATTCAACGCACGCGCGGCAAGCGAGACGGCGCAGCCGATCAACACCCACGTTTCGCTCCCAGCGCGACCACACCGGCCCCACCTTGATTTTCGAGCGGAGCGAGACCGAGCATTGCCCGTTCGCGGCCC
>NZ_BDBA01000167.1 GCF_001612745.1 Nocardia amamiensis NBRC 102102
CGACGGCTCGCCGAGGCGGCCGAGCGCCGTCCCCGGGAGGGCAGCGAGCGCGAGCACGGGCGGCTTCCGCCACAGGACCTCCGGAGTCGGGATCGGCGCCATGGCCATCGCATCGACCTCGACGTCGGTGCGCGTCTGATCAGCGTCGATCTTCAGGAACACGTCGCCGACGCGCAGGGTCGCGCGCTCGTGATGGGCGACGACGACCTCGACTTCTCCCACGTCGGCCATTATCGCGGGAATGACCACCAACGTCGCCGGGTTTTTCGCGTGCAAGTGACAGGTCGGCATCGCCGAGTGAGCGTCGAAAGATGGCCTGTAATCGGCATGTGCGCGTGTTGAGTTGTTATGCGCCCGAAGCTATGTAGGCGGCGAGGAGAGCTGCCGGTGAACCGGGCCAGGTAGGCCGCGCTGGCCAGCCGCAGTACGAGATCGTCCCCGGCGAAGGTGACGTCGAGTCCTGATGAAGTACTCATGCTCCACGATGTCCAGAACACGACCCAAATTCGCTCGGGTTGCGGCAAGAGCGGATGTTGGCGGACCGTGCGGTTGGCGCGCGGCCCTATACGCCGGTCTGGCCGTCGATCCGCTCCCGGATGAGGTCGGCGTGCCCGTTGTGACGAGCGTATTCCTGAATCATGTGCGTGAGAATCCAGCGCAGGCTGTAGCGGTCGCCCGTTGGCCGATGTACACCAAAAGTGTCGAGCGACTCGCAGGCGTCGGCGGTCTCGCGGGATCGGGCACATGCGCTGTGCCACAACCGGAGTGATTCGTCCGAGTCAGCGTCGTCGACGTCGAAGTCAGTGCCGTCCGGGGTGTCGGCGTGCCAGTACATGAACGGGGTATCCGTGCCGGACAGGATGCGGGTGAACCAGCCCAGTTCGACATCGGTGAGATGGCGGACGAGTCCGAGCAGCGACAACCTCGACGGCTGGACGGGGCGCAGGCGAAGCTGGTCGGCGGTGAGTCCGGAACACTTCCGGGCCAGTGTTTCTCGATGGAATTCCAGGACGCTGGTGAGCGTCTCGCGTTCACCGGCAAGCTGGTGCGTCTCAGTCGGTTGCGTCGATTCCACTCGTTCATGATGCCGGGTTCGCGCGAGTGCTGACGAACATCCGCACGTCGGCAATACCGCGCATTCTCACGCAAGTGATGAGAGGTCGGCTGAGTCCTCGACCGGCCCTGCCGTCGACGGGCCCGGAACCGGTTGGGACCTGGACGAACTGCGGCATTCAGGCCTGACCCACCTCGGAGAGGCCGGGGCCAGCCTGCTCGAGCTGATGTCCAAGTCGCGGCATCGCAAGGCCGAGAACCTGCGCCGCTACTTCAAACCGTCCCCGCAGGCGATGCGCGACCTGGCCGCGCTGCTGGGCCCAGGAGCCGAACGGCGGCGTTGACCAGCGACTACGCGATATCCGTTGTTTCGGCGGTTACTACCGGAACCCCGGGAACGGGGACGCGCTGGGATGCGTTTCGATCACGCGCACTCGGGGATGGGCTGACCGGGCTCGACCTCGACGGTCGGCACGTACGGCTTGCCGCTGGAAGTGCTCGCCGGGCACAGTCGGACCACCGCCGGTCCGGGACCCGCGCGGTTGCCGCTGTTGTCGAAGACGATGGGGCCGCCCGCGCCGGGAACCGAGAGAACCGGTGCGGTGAAGCCGCCGATGGTGATATTGACCTGAGTGCGCTGCACCGTCATTCCGGCGGGAAGCGCTCGCACCGCGGTGGCGATGGTGCTCAGCGCGTCGTAGGCATTGACCGCCCAGCCGTCGGCGATGTGCGCGAGGTCGAAACCCGCTGCGGCGTAAGCCTCTTCGAAACCGGACCACTGCGGATTGCCCTGCTCGGGTCCGTCGGCGCCCGCGACGCGTGTGAACAGCAGCCGCACACGTCCACCGGTGAAGCTGGGCGAGTTCAGCGCCTTGCCGCGCAGGTCCTCCAGACCGGCATCGGATTCGCTGGTGCGCAACCGGTTTCCGTCGGACGTGCTCAGCACAGTGATCGAGGTGGCCGCGCACTGTCCGTTGGTGAACGCCTCATCCAAGCTGTAGAGGAAGCGACCCAGATCGCGTCCGCGCGCGAGATACGCGATCGTCACATGCCTGGTCGCCGCGCAGACACGTCTGGCGGTCTGCGACACGGTGGTCGGCTCCTCGGCATCGAACTTCACCTCCAGCAGATCGCCACCGTACTGGCGGTGCAGGAAGGGCAGCGTCGTGCACGTGTACGGGTCGGATCCGCCGGTGGGGACCATGACGAAATCCGGCCGGGTCGGCGCCACGGCGCCGAGAGCGCGAACCTGCACGGCCACCCGGAAGGCGACCCGATAGAAGTAGTCCTTCCCGACACCTTGCTGGTAGGTGATGTTCTCGTCGCACCGGGTGAAATCGGGATCGTCGGCCGCGGAGCCGTTCTGGTCGAAGCCCTCCGCGGTGACCAGATCCGAGACCATCGGGATCTTCGCGGCGGCAAGCAGGTCGGCGACCTCCGCCGTGGTCTGGTCGCTCAGCCCGACACCCGCGACGGCGACCACGTCACCGCGCTCCGCCAGTTTCCGCGCCACCGCCAGCGCGTCACGGTCGCGCTCGTAGTCCCCGAGATTACCGACGACCAGCCGCATCGGATGAACGCATCCGGTGTCGTTGGCGCGACGCTGACCGACGGCCATGCCTTCCAGTTCGTGCACCGCGCGACCGCCCGCCAACGGGTCGGTCATGGTCAGCAGCACACCCACGGTTACCGGCGTGCCAGGACATTTGTCGGCGGCGGTGCGGTTCTGCTCGGCGATCGCCCGCATGACGTGGTCGAAGGCGGGCAGGCCGAAAGCATAAGGCCCCTCCGACAATCCGACGCACTGACCACCGGCCGACCACGCCGTGGTGCTCGGCCATCCGTCGTTGCAGGTGGCCAGCCGCTGTAGCGGTTCGCGGGCGACGATACCGCTCACGGCACTCACGGCCAGGATCACCACCAGGCTCGAGCGCACCCAGTCCGTCCATCGTCGCGGCATGGGCCTGCGTCGTCTCGGAACTATGCCTGCCCAGTAACGCGACTCCACAGCGGGCTCCTCATCGAGATCGGGTCAGCGGAAGCGGCGCGCGCGGTCGTGATAATCATTGGCGCGCAAGAGAAACGGACTTCGGTCGGTGGCGTGGTCGGCGAGCCGGTCGTAGCTGTGCGCCACCCGAGAGCAGAGGAGTTCCCTGCGCTCGTCGGTGGTGATGCGCAGATCCGTTTCGATCGCGGGCACCACCGCGAGCAGGACCGAGATGTGCTCGCTGCTGCTGTTCGCGTGGTCGCCGCCGTCGATGAGGACGGCATCGGGCCTGCGCGGGTCGGAGATCGCTACGATCTGGTCGAACAACCGCAACCAGTCCCGTGCCGGCAAGGTCGACAACAGGACGGCCAGTTCGTCCACGATGGCGGCGCTGCCGTACAGCAGGCGAGCGTAGTGCAGCCGCGCCGCGCGGTCGTCGGGATCGACCGCGCGGAGCAGCGTTTCGAATACGAGGTCCCAACCGGGTCGCGTGTCCGTCGACTCGGCGAGTTCGCGTAGTCCCAGTCGGCGCGCGAAAGCGGGCAGCTCGCCGTGCTCGTCCGGACGGGTCCACAGCGTCGGTGACTGGAACAGCGGCGAACGGTCGCCGATCCCGGACGGCAGCAGAGACCGCACGTGACCCGCTTCCCCCTTCGTCCGTGCCGCTGACACCGTGACGAGTGCGTCAAGCAGCCGCTCCTCGAGCTGTTTGCGCGGATGGAGATCGCGAGCGAACATCCCGAGCAGGTGGCGCTGGACGGAGGTCTCCGGTGCTGCCCGTCCGATGCGCAGCAGCCGGTCCAAGTCGTCGGCCGTCCTGGGGTCCTGCCTGATCCGTTCTTGCTTGATCCGATCCAGCACGTACCGGGTTGCCGCGGCATGGCCGCCGGTCAACCGGTAGACCTCCGCGCCGATGCGGTCCGCTTCGATCGAGGTGACGTCCTTGGCCAAGGTCTTCACCTCGAACTCGGACAGATCGCTCAACGCCAACCGCGCCCATGCCGCGCCTGGGCCAGGGTCGAAGCGCTGACCAGGCATCCAGGTCGGCGGAGCGGGCACCTGACCCGCGAGTTCCTCGACCAGCGCACCGGAGCTGGCCGTGACGAGCGTCAGCGGATCGCCCAGCGGCGAACCGGCGGCGGCCATCGCCTTGCGCGCTCGCAACAGCGCTCCGGTGAACGCGACTGCCGCCGGGGCGTCGCCGTCGTCCAGCAGCACGACGACATTCGACGGTCGCCCCACGACTCGCGCCGCGCTCTGCCGCAAGTCGGCGAGGAAGGCGCTGATCATCAGGTCGTCCACGCCGCGCCGGATGGCGGCGTCCCGGCTGGCCGATTTGATCGCGAGTTCGATCAACTCGGCCTCGGCGTCGGCCCGCAGGCCCAGATCCTGGTGGCCGTACCAGGACACGGCAGAACCCCAGGTGATCTTCGTGATCAGCCTGCCGCGGGTGAGCCGGCCGACCACGAGGTTCGACAGATTCTGCGCCAGCGCAGGGGCGATCGCACTCGCGCCGGGCAACGTCAGGTTGGCTGCCTGAGTGCCCGCCAGCCCGACCAGATCACCGATGAAGCCGACCAGTATCGCGCGGTCTCTGTACCGGTTCAGGACGGTGCGCAGATGATCCCGATGCTCGGTCGCCGGAACCACCGCGAAGTTCGCGTTGATCGCGATCTGGGCCACCAGGATTCGTGGAAAAGCCATGGGGAAGCCGGGCATATCCATGCTCAGACCGAGCATCGCCGCGGCCAGCACCGGGCGGGCCGGATTGTATTGGTCGTATGGACGTACCAACGGCCGGACGAGCACGGTCGGGGTCTTTCGCTGCCATCGGTCCAATACCTGCTCGAGCACGGTGGTCCGCCCAGCCCCGCCGTACCCTTCCAGTACCAGCACGGGTCTTCCGGTGTCCTCGGCATTCCCCCTCGGAACCCGCACCAACGTGTCGATCAGTTCCAGCAGCTCGCCGCGCCCCACGATCACCAAGCCTCACCTCCCTCGGGCTCGGGCGCGACTCTAGCAGCGGTGTGCCGATGCCGCTGCGAGACAACCGGATCCGTGATAACCGACGTCAACCTCCGACCGGGGCCGCGAAGGAGCCACGATCGGCGCTGGGCCAAAGGATTGAACCGCCGCCAGGATATGGCGAGCGCGCTCCGCATTGCCGGGCTGCCCCGGAGGGCCGTCACCATCCCGGCGGGGACGACGCCTGGAATATCGCCGCTCCCGTCTTGGACCTCATCGGGCGAGGCGGCTGGCGAACCGCCTAAACGCTTGCGGACGGCTTCATTTGGGCGATGATCGCGGCTCCCATCCAGCGGCGCAGATATCGCCGTAGCTCATCGTCGCTTCGTGGGGGGTTACCCGGAGAGACGAAGAACGACTGCATTGTGCGCAGAACATACTCGACGAGCTCATGTAGAGCCGCGTCGTCGTATCCGTAGTGCTCCCAGTCGACGTCGAAGCGCCGGATCATCGTCATTCCGAAGCTTTGCGCCTCTCGAGAGGTGAGCCCGTCGGTATGGGCGTTCGAGTACGTGCCGGTGAGCAGAATGCCCAGATGCGGCGTGCGGCGCACCTCGGTGAGCGTGTAAACCACACCCTCCGTCATCGCTTCGACCGGGTCTTCGATGCCGCGCACATGGGCGGTCAGTCGATCGAGAAACCCATCGACCGACGCGATCGCCGCGGCCTTCATCAGAGCGTCCGCGCTGGGAAAGTAGCGGTACACCGTCTGACGAATGACGCCGAGGGACTCCGCGACATCGGCGATGCTGATTTCCGCACCGGTTCGCGCGATCAGCTCGACCGCGGCGGCGACAATCCGACGGGACGCTTCCTCGTCGTTATCGGGCGGACTCCCGCCCCACCCGCGCCTTCCTGCCACTGCCCGCTTCCTCGGCTCGAACCATCACGGTCGTACGCGGCCCTCCGCCTGGGAAAGCCCGCCGACTACCCGGATCAGGGGCCTGACGGTACCACAGGGCCGTCCCGTCGCCTGTCGTGCTCTTCCGGGCGAAAACGACGATTCTGATCATACACTTGCTGGCTCATGTGTATGATCAGCGCCATCATGGCCTCGGCGCCTCCCTCACAAGGCGCGCCGACCGGCCCACTTCCGTACGACGAGGTATCGAAAAGTGACCGATCTTCATGTCCGAAAGATGAGTTTCGCGTTCGCCGACTACGACGTGCCCTTCCTCTGGAACCCAGCGAATCCGGCCTTCTCGAGCATGGCCAACGCGGTCTCGTTCCTGGCGATCGGCTTCGAGAAGATGATCGTGAAGATGATTCTGCAAACCAAGCCGCTGATCACCGACGCCGAGGTCGCCGAGGAGGCGGATGCGTTCATGCGTCAGGAAGGACAGCACTCGGCCGCACACCGCCAGCATGTCAAGGCCCTGATCAAGCGCTTCCCAGGGTTGCAGGAGACACTCGACGAGGTAATCGGCGAGTTCGACCGGATCACCAGAGAGACCTCGCTGAACTACCGGCTCGCCTACACCGCTGACCTGGAGGCGACCTTCACGCCGGTGTTCAAGCTGATGCTGGACAACGATTCGACCCTCTTCCGTCCCGGGGACGACCGGGTCGCGTCACTTTTCATCTGGCACTTCGTCGAGGAAGTGGAGCATCGGAGTTCGGCGCTCATCATCTTCGATTCCGTTGTCGGCAGCGATCTCTACCGGATGCGCGTGGCCCCATCCATATTCCGGCACGTCATGAGGGTCATCCGGATCGCCTGCGAAGGGTTCAACAAGCATGTCCCACTGGAAGATCGGAAGATCGATGCGCTGTCGATGTTCGCGTCGTACCGGCGTAAGCAGAGCCTGCGCAGGCGGTTACCGCTGCTCAGTGCCGAGGACCACGGCCCGATGGACCGTGCGTTCGACCATCTACCGCTCGGCGAGCAGCTGACCGCACTGGCCGGAATCGTCCGCAGCCAGTTGCCGAAACACAATCCCGCCCACGAAAAGCTGCCCGCACTCGCCGACGTGTGGTTCGAGCGCTACGACGCCGGCTACGACGTCACGCACTGGTACACCGCCCACGCGGCCACATCGTAGGAGGGTCGATGTCCGATCATTGCGCACCCACCTTCGAGCAGCTCGCGACGGCACTCGGCTTCTCCTGTCAGGAGGCGGGGGGAGTCGTCGAGGTCCGCAACCCGCTGGGGTTGGAGAACTGGACCCTGCCGGTCCTCGAGTTCACCATCGTTCTGGGTTCGGTGCTCGCACTCGTGTTCGCCATCGTGCGCCTGCGCCGGAACGGCGATCCCACCAACCTGGCGCTGTGGTTCGGCGCCACCGCATACCTGTTCATCATCGAACCACCGCTGTACTTTCCCGCGGCGTTCGGCATCGAAGACCACGTGGACACGATGTTCGCGCACAACGTGTTCACCGTGGAGTTCCTGTGGGGCCGGCTCCCGCTGTACATCGTCGCGATCTACCCGCTGATGGCCACGCTGGCCTTCGAAATCGTCAGAATGCTCGGCGTTTTCCGACAGCACGGCGTGCTCGTAGGTGCAGTCTGCGTAGGCTTCGTTCACCACGCGTTCTACGAGATCTTCGACCATCTCGGACCACAACTGAGATGGTGGGAATGGTCGACCGCGAACCCGCTCAACCAACCCATGTTCGATTCGGTCCCGTTGCCGAGCGTGGTCGTGTTCGCCGCTTTGTGGCCGATGTCGCTGGCGCTCTGTGTCCAGTTCTTCGTCGGTCGCCATGTCGACCAGGGGCGGCAATTCTCCGGCCTCCAGTTGGTATGGCGCACAGTCGCGATCGGCATCCTCGCGTCGCTGGGCACGTTCGTCCTCCCGCTACCGGCTACCGTCCTCGGAATGGGGAGCACGACGGTCCGCGGAGTCCTCTATGCGGCGGAACTGGTCGTCGTAACGCTGGTTGCGATTCCGATTCTGGCCCGTCAATGGTTACGGCTGCGCCGGGAGACATCGGATGGTCCCCGATACACGAACAGCTTCGTCCAGTGTTA
>NZ_BDBA01000168.1 GCF_001612745.1 Nocardia amamiensis NBRC 102102
GACCAGCTGAACGTTTCAGCCAGCAAGCATCAGCACGAAGCGTTGCCGGTGCGTCGAGCGGAATGATGTGCCAGCAGCACGGATCACGCCACAACGGAAAAGGATCGGTGTACCGGTACGCCTGGGCACAATCACGGCCGCTGCTGTGATGTGTTGGTTCGGCGCTCGTGGTTCCAGCGGCCGGGGTCGGCCTCGAGGGCCGCGCGATCCCAGTGGCCGAGTTCGGAGGCGGCCGCATAGGTCGTGTCGAGGAATTCGAGCAACGCCCGCTCCGGGTCTGGGGCAGTGCGCACCGCCTCGTATGGCAGCAGAAACTGACGGTTGTCTTTGCTGTAGAACGCTTCATCCGGTCCGACGCGATACTCGGAGAATCCGTCCGGTTCCGGATACGCGTATGCATAGAACGCGCCCTCCGTACCACCGCCCGGCCAGAATCCGCAGCTGCTCAATTCATGCGAGTAACCCTCGACCATCACCCAGTCGCCGCAGTTGGGAGCACCACCCGGATGCCGTGGTGCGGTCCGCCCGGAGAACCTGGTACACGCCAGATCCATTGCTCCCCAGAAGAAATGCACCGGGCTAACCTTGCCGATGAAACGCGATCGGAACTCGTGCATGACGCGGTCGGCGGCGACCAATTGCCGCCAGAACGTGGTGGCGGCCACCGCGTCATAGGATCGATGCTCGTAGTCGTCGGCAAAGGGTATCGCCGGATCGACCTCGTTGGGTCTGGCTTGGATCCGCGCGGCAATTCCGAGTTCATCGAGTGCAGTGATGGTTTCGGCGTAGAAGACGGCGACCGGTTTGGGTTCGAGCGTAACCTGCCGGATGCGGCCATCGCTGGACCGGACGTGAAGCTGATGGTCGACGAAGTCGAACTCGATGTCGAACGAACCCGCCGCATGCGGAATAGCAGAGGTGGTCAGTCCACGCGGGCTGACGTAGAGCGTGACTTGCCACCAGTGGTTGACCAAGGGAGCGTGGGAGAGCCTGATTTTTCCGACAATCTGCGTCCACATATGCAAGGTTTCGCGTGTCGGAGTCCAGTCGTCGACTCGCAATGCCGGCCACGCCCGCAGTCGGGAAGTGAAATCTGTGTCCTTCACTGCTGCATGCACCTCCTTGTTCGTCGGAAAGCTTCCCTCACCGGCACTGGTCCGGAAATCGTCCGCCGAGCACTCGCTACCGCCATAGCCGGGTACCCAGTTCAGGTCGGCACATCCTTTCGGCCTATCGGGACCGGGCGTGCAGCCTGCGTGGCGGTCCCCGCCCCAAAGCGCACCACACATCCGTCTGCCCGCATGAGCGCATCGATGAGCGCACGGCAAACGTCATCTCAGGGCCATTGCCGCACTCCGGCGAGCGCCTCGAGGGACATACCGGAGGTTTTGGTCCTGTTCCGCGGTCGCCATGGACGCGACCGGCAGACCGTATCGGCGCGGCGTAGAAGCGGCACGCAATCAGTGTGCGACGTTGCGGGCGTGTCGCCGGTTGGGACGGATACTCGGCTCATCCACGCAAGAAGGACCGGAACGATGCACGTGAAGAACATTAGCCTCGGCAGTCTGCTGATCCTGGCCTGGTTGATCACCGGGATAATCGCGGCGGGCCAGCGCGACTATTTCGACAGCGGCCCGATCAACTGCGCGGGGTTCGGCTCGATCGCGCTGACGGTAGTCGCCGGTCCACTGAACTACCTGGGCCTGAATCCCAAGATCACGGATTGCAATGTGCCTCAGCCGAGTCCGTAGCGAACCAACCTAGGGCGCCCCGGCCGCCCCGGCCGACAGGTCTTCGGCCGACGATTCGCGGAACGCCTCCAGCACGCATTCGACCGCATGCCGCCGGCATCGGACGCGAGCGGCGCCGACCGAGCCATATTAGACAATTAGTCCAGTATGTCTTATTTTACTTGCATGTCAGCCGACAATCAGCACCTAACGGCCCCTGCCACATGACCAACGGCGCATACTCGCGATACGTCGCTCTCGGTGACAGCCAAACCGAAGGCGTCGGTGACGGCGACGACCGAACCGGGTTGCGCGGCTTGGCCGACCGCCTGGCGGAACGTCTCGCGGCGTCCAACCCCGAGCTGCGGTATGCCAACCTCGCCGTGCGCGGCAAGCTCGCCGGACAGGTCCATTCCGAGCAGCTCGAAGCCGCACTGCGGCTGCGCCCGGATCTGGTCACCGTGGCCGCCGGCGTCAACGACCTGTTGCGCCCCGGGTTCGATGCCGACGAGGTCGCGGGCCATCTGGACGCGATGTTCGCCGAACTCACCGCCCACGGTGCGGTCGTGGCCACCGTGACCTTCCCGGAGGTCGCGCGGATCACCCGGCTCGCCCGCCCGATCAGCGGCCGGGTCAGGGCACTCAACCAGCGCATTCGAGCATCCGCCGAACGCCACCACGTCATCGTCGCCGACACCGCCCGCCATGCGGTGGTCACCGATCCACGGCTGTGGAGTCCCGACCGGCTGCACGCCAGCCCGCTGGGCCATCAGCGCATCGCCGACGCGCTCGCCCACGCCCTGCAACTCCCCGGCAGCGATGACAGCTGGAGCCGGCCCCTGGGGTCGCCACTACCCGTGCGCGGCTCGTTGATCGACGAACTCCGCTGGGCAGCAACCTTTCTCGGCCCCTGGATAGGACGCCGCCTCACCGGACGGTCCTCCGGGGACGGCCGTACTGCCAAGCGACCCGAACTACTGCCGGTTCGCGAGCGCGAGGGCGCGCCGAGCGATCCGATCGCCGAGCTGCCTCGGAGGTGACCACGGGCGCGGAGCTTTGTCCGGACAAATTCGGCGAGCACCTCAGTGCCGAACCGTGGTGTCGAAGAAGTGCCGGGAGGCGCGATAGACGTGGCGACCCAGCTCGACGGGCCGCCCCGAGTCGTCGAAGGCGACGCGCTGCATCGTGAGTAATGGCGCATTGGCGCGCTCGTCCAGCAGCTGTGCCTCCGCGCGGGTCGCGCTGCGTGCGCCGATTCTCTGCCGCGCGAGTGCGATGTGGATTCCCTTGGCGCGCAGGCATTCATAGAACCCGTGCGCTTCGAGCTGGTCGGGCGCCGGTGCGTATTCCGCGGGCACGTGATTGGTCATGATCGCCAGTGGTTCACTGCCCGCACGACGCAGGCGGCGAAAGGTCACGAAGCGTGCGTCCGTGGGCACGCCCAGCTCCTTGGCGATGTCGGCGTCCGGCGTACCGAGCTGGTAATCGAGCAATTCGGTGGTCGGCTCCTGGCCCGCGGTGAGCAGGTCGTCGTAGAGGCTGGTCAACTCCACGGGGCGGCGAACTTGGTTCTGCACCACTTGGGTGCCGACCCCTCGCCTGCGCGCGAGCAGCCCCTTGTCGACCAAGGCCTGGATCGCCTGGCGAGCCGTCGGGCGCGACACATTGAGGCGCTTGGCCAGCGCGACCTCGTTCTCGATCCGGTCACCCGGCGTCAGCCGCCCTTCGGTGACCGCTCGCTCGATAGCTTGCTCGAGCTGAAAGTACATCGGTACCGGGCTGTTCCGGTCGATGGAGATATCCAAGGGCGCGGACATCGGGGGCTCCTCGGGAAACGGTCGGCTCCGGAGCGTTCATCGTAGCCCTTTTCCGCCAAAGGAGTCAGGTTGTCATTAAGTCAGTATGTCATGACAAATCCTTGACAAGGGACTACACCGTGGCGCACAGTCGGAGCATGTGGAGCCCCGTCATGCACCCGAACCCGGCGCCCGCTCCGTCGCTGACCGGAGAGGCCTGATCCGATGACCGAAGCCACGCTGGCCGCGCCTCCCACGATCACACCGTCGATCCGGTCGTATGCCGAACTGACCGAGGTGCGCGCCACCGATCCCGGGGCGATTGCCCGGGCGTTCACAGCGCGCAAAAGCCGGGAACTGGTGCGCGGCGACGGCCGGTTGATGATCATCGCTGCCGACCATCCCGCGCGCGGAGCACTGTCTGCCTCCGGCGACCCGCACGCCATGAACGATCGCAAGGAATTGCTGGACCGGTTGGTCATGGCCTTGCACCGGCCAGGCGTGGATGGTGTGCTCGGCACCGCCGACATCATCGAGGATCTGCTGCTACTCGGAGCACTGGAAGACAAGGTCGTGTTCAGCTCCATGAACCGGGGTGGCCTGGCGGGCGCGGACTTCGAACTCGATGACCGGATGACCGCCTACACGGCGGCCGCCACCGCGGCGGCAGGCCTCAACGGCGCCAAGATGCTCAACCGGTTCGATCTCACCGACCCCGGCACCCTGTCGATGATGACCGCGAGCGCGGCCGCCATCGATGAACTCGCCGCGCACGGGTTGGTCGCGATGCTGGAGCCGTTCATGTCGCACCGCCCCGCAGGTCCGGGCACGGAGGTGGTCAACGACCTGTCGCCGGATGCGGTGATCAAGAGCATGCACCTGGCGCAGGGACTCGGCTCCACTTCGGCCTATACGTGGTTGAAACTGCCCGTCGTCGAGCAGATGGACCGCGTCATGGACGCGACCACCTTGCCCACGCTGCTGCTCGGTGGCGACCCTCGAGCGGCACCCGAGACGACCTACGCCCGCTGGGCGAAAGCCCTTGCCCTGCCCGGTGTTCGGGGGCTGATCGTCGGTCGCGCACTACTGTATCCGCGCGACGGTGACGTAGCCGGGGCCGTCGACACAGCTGTGTCCTTGGTGCGGTGACCGCGATGCGCAGCAAGCACTACCTACCGGCCCGCAGTGCCGTGAGCGACCCGTATCTCGTCGCAGTGACGCCCGAATCCGCTGGTTGGGACCACACCAGCCTGCACGTCATCGAACTCGGCGCCGGAGGGTCGTATCGGGCGGACACCGACAACGACGAGGTGGTCGTAGTGCCACTCGCCGGCTCGTGCACGGTGGCCTGCGGCAATGATTCATACGAATTATTCGGCCGCGCAACAGTTTTCGATGGGCCGACCGATTTCGCCTATGTCGGGTGCGGCAGCTCCTACACAGTTTCCAGCACGGCAGGGGGGCGTTTCGCGCTCGGCGGTGCCCGCGCCCACCGGCAATTGCCGTTCCGGTACGTGGCGGCGTCGGACGTGGCGGTGGAACTGCGCGGCGCCGGGAACTGCAGCCGTCAGGTGCACAACTTCGCCACCGCCGGCACCTTCGAAGCCGAGTCGATCATCGCCTGCGAGGTGATCACCCCCGGCGGGAACTGGTCATCGTATCCGCCCCACAAGCACGACGAACTCACCGAGACCGAGACCGCGCTGGAAGAGATCTACTACTTCGAGTTCGCCCGCGGCGCGGACGACTCGCAAGGGTTCGGCTACCACCGGGTCTACGGCACGCCCGAACGCCCCATCGATGTGCTCGAGGAAGTCCGCGACGGCGACGTGGTGCTCGTGCCGCACGGCTACCACGGGCCGTCGATCGCCGCCCCGGGCCACCACATGTACTACCTGAACATCATGGCCGGTCCCGGACCTGAGCGGGCCTGGCGGATCAGTGACGACCCGGCCCACGCGTGGTTGCGCGACACCTGGGCGGACATGGTCGTCGACCCGCGGCTTCCCTTGCACACGACCGACTACACGCGCGCCACCGCGCCTGATCGCCTCGAGAAGGAACCATGACCGATACCCGCGAGATCGCCCACTGGGTCGACGGAAAGCCCTTCACCGGAACCGCGTCGGTGACCGCGCCGGTCACGAACCCGGCCACCGGACAGATCACCGGACAGGTCCGGATGGCCGGCGTCGCCGACGTCCGCACCGCCATCGACGCGGCCACAGCAGCATTCCCGAGCTGGCGCGACACTTCGCTGGCCAAGCGAACCGCCATCCTGTTCCGCTTCCGCGAGCTGCTCAACGCGCGCAAGCCGGAACTGGCCGCGATCATCACCGCCGAACACGGCAAGGTTCTCCCCGACGCACTCGGCGAGGTCACCCGCGGCCAGGAAGTCGTCGAATTCGCGTGCGGCATACCGCATTTGCTCAAGGGTGGATACAGCGAGAACGCCTCCACCGGCGTCGACGCCTACACCGTGCGCGCGCCACTGGGCCCGGTCGCGATCATCTCTCCGTTCAACTTCCCCGCCATGGTGCCGATGTGGTTCTTCCCCCTCGCGATCGCCGCCGGGAACACCGTGGTGCTGAAACCGAGTGAGAAGGATCCGTCGGCGTCGCTGTGGCTGGCGCAGCTGTGGGCCGAAGCGGGTTTGCCGCCCGGGGTTTTCAATGTCGTGCAGGGCGACAAGACGGCTGTGGACGAACTACTGGCCAACCCGGCCGTCAAGGCGGTGTCCTTCGTGGGTTCCACCCCGGTCGCGCAGTACGTCTACTCGACCGCGACCGCCGCGGGCAAACGAGTCCAGGCCCTCGGCGGCGCGAAGAATCACGCGGTGATCCTGCCCGACGCCGACCTCGATCTGGCCGCGGACGCCATGGTCAACGCCGGATTCGGCTCCGCGGGTGAACGCTGCATGGCGATCTCGGTAGCTGTGGCCGTCGGCGATATCGCCGACGAATTGGTCGCCAAGATCGCCGCACGCACCCGCCGCCTGCGTATCGGCGACGGGCTCACCGAAGCCGATATGGGTCCCCTGGTCACCGCCGCCCACCGCGACAAGGTCCGCGGCTACGTGGAGTCCGCCGAGGCCGACGGCGCTACTCTCGTCGTCGATGGCCGCGCCGTCGCCGCTGATGACGGCGGCACCGACGTCGACGTCTCCCAAGGCTTCTGGCTCGGCCCCACCCTCGTCGACCACGTCACCCCGGACATGAGTGTCTACCGCGACGAGATCTTCGGCCCGGTGTTGTCGGTCGTGCGGGTCGAGACCTACGACCAGGCATTGGAACTCGTCAACGCCAACCCGTACGGCAACGGCACCGCCATCTTCACCAACGACGGCGGCGCAGCCCGCCGCTTCCAGAACGAGGTCGAGGTCGGCATGGTCGGTATCAACGTCCCGATTCCGGTTCCCATGGCCTACTACAGCTTCGGCGGCTGGAAGAACTCCCTGTTCGGCGACACCCACGCCCACGGAAGCGAAGGGGTGCGGTTCTTCACCCGCGCCAAGGCGATCACCAGCCGCTGGCTCGACCCCAGCCACGGCGGAGTGAATCTCGGGTTCCCCCAGAACACCTGACACTCTGATGCCGGGCGACGAAGAACAGCACTTGATCGACAGGATTGTTGTGCATATGCATGACGTTCACTGTGAACATTCACCAAGAACTTTTAACGGTCTGCATATAACGATCTGAAAAACACTGAATGTTCCAAATGGGGGAGCTGCAGTCCACGTTATCGTGATGTGATTGGCTCGTTCCGAATCCGGGACGCGTCACATATACAACCGAGGATGATTGCATGACCTCCAGAATTATCCGTCCGCTCGCTGTCGCCGCGCTCGCACTATCAGCCACGGCTCTCAGCGGCGGCATCGCCTCCGCGGATGCCACCACGGCCACCCCCGTCTCGGGCTCGGTGGAAGTGTGCCTGCCCATCCCGGTCGGCCAAATCGAGCTCAGCTTGTGTCTGTAACCAGCTGACCCGAGTTGCACGTGGCGGTGGAGAGACCGTTCGTGGTACGCAGGATTCCGCGTTTCCAGTCCGGAGTCGCCACCGCCGCGTGCAACCCTCCGATGCCACGGCTTTCCAATTCGCGCTCCAGGCTGCGTGTCCGGCTGTTCGGCAATGTCACCGCGCCCGTCGGTTAACCGGTGGTAACTGCCTTCGCCGCTGAGCACGCGTATTTCACGCCGACCTCGGCTACCGCGCGTGATGGCAGAGTGCCTTCCAGGCAGCGATCTATGTGCGCGAAGAAAAGCCGATTTGCCGAGGATGTCTTGCAGGTACCCGTCGACGGTGCGCGGTGATACCTCCGGGCGTTCCGCGATCTGCCGGCTGCTGAGATCGGCGGCGCCCGCGCGGAGCCGCGTCGGTGTCGGTTTCGTCCAAGACGGCAGCGCCGCCCGCCCTTAGGCTGGCGAGCGGAGGCCCGAGGCAGGGCGTCGAGCTGACGCCCGGGCCGCCTGTATCAGCTGGCCACCGCCAGTTTCCGCCGTCCATTCTCAGGAGGATTCTTTGACACGTGAACTGGTCTACACGGGCTTCATGTCGCTCGACGGCGTGGTGGACTCGCCGGGCGGCAAGGTCGAAGGGCACCGCAGCGGCGGCTGGGTGTTGGACACCGAGTTCGTGCCCGAGGCTTTCTCGCTCAAGGCGGAGGAACTCGCTGAGACGACAGCGCTGATGTTCGGCCGCCGCAGCTACGAGGCGTTCGCTCCGACCTGGCGCGATTCGGAGGACCACGTCGCGTACAAGGAGCTCCCCAAGTACGTCGTCTCGACCAGTCTCACCGACGATGCCGTGGTCGACGGATGGGGCCCGATCACGATCCTGCGGTCGATCGACGACGTCGCCGAACTGAAGCAGAGCGATGGTGGCGCGATCTTCATCCACGGCAGCGCCGAGCTGGCCCGGCGTCTGTCGGACGCCGATCTGATCGACCGGTACAACTTGCTCGTGTTCCCGGTACTGCTGGGGGCAGGCAAGAGCCTGTTCGGCAGGGCGGACCGGGACAAGCAGAAGCTGCGCCTCAGGGAGTCCGCGACCTACTCCAACGGAGTGGCCAAGCTCGTCTACGACGTCGTGCGCTGAGCGGGATCGAGCGCGATCGCACCGCCGAGGCCCTCGCGGAGCTGCCGTGCCGTACGCCCGACGTACCGTCGCAGCGCCCGGGCGAGATGGGGTTCGTCGTAGTACCCAAGCGTGCTGACGACATCACTCTCGTCCTCACCCGAGGTCAGCAGTGCCGCGGCGGAGCGGGCGTGCCCGATCTGCCGCACCGCGCCTTGGGTGAGGCCCGTCGCCGCCCGGAAGCGGCGCTCTAGTGTGCGATCGGTGACCGCTGGACGGTGGCCCCGCAGAACCTCCGCGACCAAGCGATCGTGGTCCACGACTCCGTCTCGGACGAATCGGTCGACGAGCGCCTCGGCGTCGTCCGGGTGCGGCGTCTCCCAGCGGGCACCATCCAGCCAGAAAGTCCGGTGGGTCACATCGGGCAAAGCGATCCCACTGTCGACCAGGGAGGGAGCGGCCACCGCGCGAAGGGACGTGCCGACCGCGAACTGGATGCCGACGAAGGTCGCGCCTTCCGGCACAGGGGCGGTGCCGGTGCGGCTCTCGGGACCTGTGACGCCCGCGTACGCCGTGCCCTCCTGTTCCCAGAAGACCAGACCCCAGGTCTCGGTCGCGACGGAAGTCATCTCCGCGACCTGCTCGCTCCGGCACGTCCACACAGAGGCGATCCACGGCGAATCCGACGCACGCGTCTCGAACAGCAATCCCACCGTCGGGATTCTAAGCCGAGCACGAGCCGCACTTGTCGACGACAGCGATCGGCAGCGGCGGCGACCCGGCACCGATGGACGGCTGCGGGGATCGACCGCCGCTTTTCAGCTCGACGTCAACTGGTGGTCGAGATCGGATGGTAAGCATCGCTGGTGAGAATTCGCCGCAGTACTCGAAACGCACTCGTCACCGTTGCCGTGTGCGCGACCGCCGTTCTGTCCGCTTGCTCGTCGTCGAGCTCGGGTGGAGACTTCACCGCCACCAAGGACCAGACGCTGGTGATCTCGCTGGATGATCTGCTGGCCGAGACCGGCGGCAGCGCCGCGGTCGCGATCACAGATCCGCAGCACGGCACGATCTCCCGGCGCACCGACGGCGCGGTGATGTACACACCGGCGGCCGGGTACACCGGGTCAGACAGCATCACCGTGACCACCACCGACGCCGTGAAGCTGTTCACCACCGAGATTCCGCCGCTCGGCGACTTCGGCGGGGTGAGCCTGCAGGGCAGCGGGTACGGGTCGGCGTTCACGCCGGTGCCCGGATCGACCGACGAGTTCTATGGTCTCACCGACCGCGGTCCGAATGTGGACGGCAAAGCCAAGAACGAGAAGCTTGCGCCCGTGCCGACGTTCACGCCCGCCATCGCCAAGTTCAAACTCGTCGGCACCACAGCGGTGCTGGAAACCACCATCCCCCTGAAGAATCCGGCCGGACAGCCGTTCAACGGCCAAGTCGACATCTCCGCCAGCACCGGCGAGACCATTCGCGACCTCAACGGAAACGTCCTGCCGCCCACCGATCACGGCATCGACAGCGAAGGCCTGGTCGCGATGCCCGACGGCACCTTCTGGGTATCCGACGAGTACGGGCCGTTCCTCGTGCACTTCGACGCCAATGGCACCGAGCTGGAGCGGCTGGCACCGGGACGCGGTCTGCCCAAGGAACTTTCGCTGCGCACCCCGAACCAGGGCATGGAGGGGCTCACCATCACGCCCGACGGCAACACGCTTGTCGGCATCGTGCAGAGCGCACTGAACCAGCCGGGTGTCGCGTCGGCGCGTGAGGTGCCGATGACCCGGATCGTCACCGTGGATCTGAAGACCCGCGATGTCAAGGAATTCGTGTACCCGCTCAATGATCCGAAGCAGAAGCTCGCGGTCTCGGAGATCACGGCGCTGAGCAACACCACCTTCCTGGTCGACGAGCGCGACGGCAACAAGACGCCCAAGGCCAACAAGAAGCTGTGGACCATCGACATCACCGGCGCCACCGATGTCGGCCCGCAGGCGAAGATCCAAGGTGCGCAATACGATCCGGAGAAGGGCCTGCTGGTCGACGGTAAGCCGCTGGAGCTGCTGGTCGGCGCCGTGCCGACCGCCGACGGCGTCGCCACGCTACAGAAGGCAGGCATCACCCCCGTCACCAAGAAGTCCAACCTGGACCTCGGCGGCCTGCTGGACGGCCTGAACGCCGACGGCAAGTTCTTCGGCCACGACAAGATCGAGGGCGTCGCCACCCGTGACGGCGGCAAGACCCTCTACATCGCCAACGACAGCGACTTCGGCATCGAGGCAGCCACCGGCGACCAGCCACCCTTCGGACTGAAGGCGAAGATTCTCGCCAACGGCGTGCAGGACTCCGGTGAGGTACTGATGGTCGACACCACCAAGCTGCCCGCCAAGACGCAGACGAAGACGATCACGATCACCGTGAGGTAGGGCTTGGGTTCCCGCCCGGTCGCCCGCACCCCGCTCACGCGCGGCACGTGCGCGCGACGAGTGCCGAGCGCAGCTTCCACTTCTCCTTCTCCCAGTAGGAGGTGCCAACTTCTTCCCCTGCGCTACAACGAACCCGGAGAACTTCCGCATGCTCTGACCCGCGAGGTGCGGTCCTTCTCCACGCGCACGAGTTGGACCATGCCGATTGCGGAGAGCTGGTGGTTGGCGGCGTCGCACCCAGTGCAGTGCTGCCGTTCGAGGCGGGCTATAGCGGAGCTAGCCAGGAGTGCGTCGAAGCCGCGTTTCCTCAACGGGGCCTGAGGCGTCCGCGACAGCAAGAACCCGACCGGCCAGGCGCTGGTGTTCACGCTTTCACGGCTGGCGTTGCGGCAGGGCGTTCAATCGCCCCTGCGCACACGTGAAGCCCCACACCTCGAACTGACAGCGGCATACCGGACTGGGCTGTCGTATCAGGCTGGGGGTGCTTGATTCCCCGCGCATCACCCCGGCAATGACGGTTGACCGCGCGCCCGCCTGGAGTTGTCGTACGTGGGGTCTAGGGTTCCCGGTATGGGATTCGAGTTTCAGGTTGTCCTGGACTGTGCCGACCCACACACGCTTGCCGACTGGTGGGCCGAGGCGCTGGGCTGGGAGGTGGAGCCTCAGGACGAGGAGTTCATCCGCAGCATGGTCGCTCAGGGGCGGGCGTCGGAGGACGACACCACTACGCATCGGGGCAAGCTGGTGTGGAAGGTGGGAACAGCGATCCGCCATCCGGACCGGCCGCGTGTCCTCTTCCAGTTGGTCCCCGAGGCGAAAACGGTCAAGAACCGCATGCACCTCGACATCCGGGTGGGCGATGAGCACCGGGCGGCTGAGGTCGAGCGTCTGGTCGGCATCGGAGCGAAGGTCCTGCATGAGGGACGGCAGGGGCCGTACACCTGGGTGACCATGGCCGACCCCGAGGGCAACGAGTTCTGTGTCACGTAAAGCCGAGTGAGCCGGTTGTGGAGACCCAGGTGCTGGCAGACAAAGCCTGACATCGACCTGCCGTGATAGGCGAGGGTCCCGGCGGTTCGGCCAGGATAGGGGCGGCATGGTTTAGAACGATCCCTCTATCGAACAAACGTTCCCATCCGGGTTAAGCTTTGCAAGTGACCAACGAGAACCCCACCGAGCGCGCCATCCATCGCTACTTCGATGCACTCCAGGCTGGGTCCCCGATGCTCCTGAAGGAGTGCTTCACCGATGACGCGCGATGGTTCGCACCAGGCCGTCTGCCCAACTCCGGAATCTGGCACGGTCCGAACGCCATCGTTGAGGAGTTCTTTCCGATCGCGATGGCTCGGATGCAGCCGGGGTCGTTCACCACTGAACTGCTCAGCCTGACCATCGGCGACTCGAACGCCGTCGTCGAGTGGCGATCGAGGGCGACCACGATATCAGGCCAGGAGTACGACAACGCCTACATCGCGAACTTCGTTGTCACGGACGGCAGGATCTGCGAGGTGCGTGAGTACTTCGACACCCACCGCGGCGAGACGCTGTACCAGTAAGACGGCTTCAGCGGCACGTACCGGGCGAAGCGGGACCGCGGTGCGATAGGTGCGGTTGTCGGTCAATCAGTAGGACTGGCGGTCACGGATATCCGACAATGAGGACGCCCGGTGTTTCGTCGCCGGTGCGTTGCCGATAGGAGATCCCGATGACCAATCTCGAATCCCCTTCTACCGCAATCGCTTCCCCAGTACTCGAACATTCCGAGGCGACCAGTGTGTTCGTCAACGGGCACTATCCGCGGCGCCGCGGGGTGGTCCTGCTGCTCGGTGTGCTCGGCGGGTTCCTGCTGACCGTGGTGTGGTCAGCGCCGTTCGTCGACCGCGCGATCGGTGGCACGGTTGCCGACGGGCTGCTCGGTCACGATGCCGAGGAGACCGCGATCACCGGCATCGGCGCGGGTGTCGTCTTCGCCTTCGTCTCCGGCCTGGCCGGTACGTTCACCGCGTGCAATATCGCCGTATTCGGTGCGGTGGCTCCTCTGGCGGGCAGCGCGGGCGGCTGGTGGAACCGCGTGCGGGCGGTGCTGGGGCCGCTGCTGTGGATGGCGGCGGGGATGGTGGTCGTGTCCGCGGCCTACGGTGTCGTCGTCGGCATCTTCGGTACCGCCATGCCGCAATTCGACACCGCGCCCAGCCAACCGGGCCAGATGCCCGCGCGCCTCGTTCAGTCCATGGTGGTGTTCGGCGTGGTCGGGGTGATCATGATCTATCTCGGACTCGCTGTGCTCGGCCTGGTGCGCGACCCGTTCGCCCGCATCGCCGCCCGCTTCCCCAACGCACCCCTGATCTTCTTCGGCGGCCTGATCGGCGCCTTCCTCATCGGACGCCCGTTCCCGTTGTTCCGCAAGCTGTTCCGCGACGTCGCCGAAGACGGCAATCCCCTCTACGCCGCGGGCGCCTTCGTCCTGCAGTCGATCGGCAATATCCTGATCCTCGCCGTCTTGCTGATCCTCACCGTGCTCGTCGGTGGTCGCTTGCAACGCTGGTTCCAAGCCGAGCCCCGCCGCGTCAGCGTCCTCAGCGCCAGCGCACTGCTCGTCGTGGGCGTGTTCACGTTCCTCTATTGGGACGTGCGCCTGCTGGCCATGCGCGACATCATCCCGTGGTATCCCGTGGCTCCCTGGGTGTAATTCCGGTCGAATGGCGCACTCGAAGCGCGGATTACCCGAAGTGCATGACCGCCGCCGCACCGGAACGGGCGGCATTGTCGAAGAAGGCGACCAGGACGTCGTAGTGGTAGCGCAGGTAGTTCAAGCCTTCGTCGCCGTCGCGGGACCAGATGCGGGGGTAGACGTCCGCGTTGTCCATCGCGGTGCCGTCGTAGTATGCGGCCAGCCGGTCGAACGGCGTCGCCTTCAGCTTCTGGGCCGTGGCGCGGACCAGATCCACCGGCCAACCGTAGTGCTCGTCGTCGAGGAGGTTTCCTTCGAAGAACAGGTCCAATTCCACCTCGGCCGCCTCGAGCAAGTACCGCAGTCCGTCCCACGACTTGTCCAGATAACCGCTGGGATCACCGTCGGCGGACTCCAGGTCCCAGAGCTCTTCTTCCTCGACCCCCGCCGTGGTGAACCGGTCCAGTTGCTCGCCGGTGACCTTCATAAACGAGAGAATCACGCCCATCGGCACTCCCACTCCTCGAAGAGTAGGCGCCACCGAATCCCGGTCAGGCGCCCTTCACTGAGCGGGAAATGTAGTCGAGTGGGCCGACAAGATTCCCAACCGAATACCTCAGCGACGATGGAGTGTGATCCGCGCGTTATGAGCAGGACTCAGGCCGGTGTGGTACCGGCGTGGTGGTTCGAGGGATCCGGGCGTGGAGTCGATGCGGCGGTGCTGCAAGACGGTGCGGAAGAGGATGCGGGCTTCCAGGAGTGCGAAGTTGGCACCCAGGCAGCGATGCGGGCCGGCGCCGAAGGTCAGCCAGGTGTGGCCCTTGGGTCGCTCGTCGAGGAAGCGTTCGGGGCGGAAGACCATCGGATCCGAGTAGTGCCTCGGTGATTCGTGAATGAGCAGGATCGGGACTATGACGATAGCGCCCTTGGGGATGTGGACACCGTTGATCACGGTGTCGCGCAGCGCTCGCCGTCCGGTGAACGGGGACACCGGGCGCAGCCGCATCGTTTCGGCGACCACGGCGTCGAGGTATGCGTCCAGCCGGGCTTGGTCGCCCGCGTCGGCCGCCGCGTCCACTTCGGCCATGGCCTGCGGATGGCCGGCCAGCATGGCGGCAATCCAGCCCAGTGTGATCGCGGTGGTCTCATAGGCGCCCAGCAGGATGCCGCGCATATTGCGGGCCAGCGCGGGGTCGTCGTGCTGATCCAGTTCGGTGCCGACATACCTCGACAGCACGTCTTTCCGGTCGGTCCGGTCCCCGGGTGTAGCCCGGCGTGCGGCGATCTCCTCGATGATGATGGCGTCGACCTCGGACTGGCGCCGACTCAGCGGCGGGTAGGGCGGCGTGTAGCCGCCGAACAGCGGGGTGAGCAAGGTGACGGCGAGAAAACCGCGACTCTCGATCTCCCCGAACCACCGGCTCACCGCCTGCTTCAGCCGGTCCCGTCGGGCCGGAGCCACGTCACCGAAGACGACGCCGAGCAGCACGCCGATGGCCAGGTCGTAACCGACCTTCAGGAACTCGAACGGTGCACCGACCGGCCAGCTGGGAAGCTCGCGCTCGACCACGTCCACCATGAGATCCTCGTAGGACTGGAGTGCCTTGTGCTGGAACGGTGGAGCGAACAGCCGGCGTTCGCGGCGGTGCTCGTCACCGTCGAGGAAGATCAATGTCTGCTTGCCGAACATCACGTCATGGCTGGAGAGCCGGCTCAGCACCTGCCCTATCGAGAAATCGTCATGGTTGGCGAACAGTTCACGGACATCGTCCATGTCGTGGGTGACGAGCATGGTCGGAAATCCCGGCGGGGAGACGACGAACCGATCCCCGAATTCCAGCAAGGGGGAGCGGTGGGTGCCAGGACGCAGCAACCCACCGATCTGCGCGAAGTTACGGGTGCGTAGTCGGGGGAGTGCGCGCAGCGATACCGGGGTGTGTGACACGTAGCCATCCTCACCGGCTGCTTGACGACTCGCAAATGTGAAATTCCCACAGCTGCAATGGGTGTCGAGCGGTTGCTGCCCCCAGAATTCGGGGCACACGCGATGACGGCGCCGACATTGCCTGCACCGGTAAGAGGCGTTACGACGGCTATATTGTGTCCGCTGTCAGTCAGAACGCGCCGCCTGCCGTCCCTCCGTACCCCAGGGGACCAGGACCGGCTGAATCCCGAGTTTCACCGGTAGAGGAAGTAGTTCGTGCACAACACTTTCGTCGAGACACTCTTCGCCCAAGTCGGGAATCGGCCAACCGAGTTGGTGTACCGGTTCCTCGACAGCGGTGACGTCGACGGTGTCGTCCGCGAAATGCGGTACGCCGATCTCGGTGTCCGTGCCCGGGCGATCGGCGCCGCACTCCAGGACTCGATGCCGCGGCGGGCGCTGCTGCTGTATCCGGCAGGCCCGGAGTTCATCGAGGCGTTCTTCGGGTGCCTGGCGGCCGGAGTGGTCGCCGTTCCCGCGCCCCTGCCGGAATGGGAGAACCGGTCGCTGCACCGGCTGCGGCGGATGGTGGCGCACGCGGATGTCGATGTGGTGCTGGCGTCGCGGCGAATCGTCGCGGATTCCGCCGCGCTGCGTGCGCAGATTCCCGAGCTGGCCGGGTTGCCGTGGCTGGCCACCGACGAGGTAGCCGACGACCGAGCACCGCAGTGGCGGGAGCCGGATCTGCGACCCGACTCGGTCGCCTTCATCCAGTACACCTCCGGCTCGACCAGCGCGCCGCGGGGTGTGCTGCTCACCCATGGGAATCTGCTGCACAACCAGCGTGCGATCGCCACAGGGCTCGGTCACGGCCGCGCGGTGATCGAGTCCTGGGACGGTGCGCTGTTCGCCAGCTGGCTGCCGATGTACCACGACATGGGGCTCATCGCGCCGATCCTGCAGACGGTCTACCTCGGTGGGAATTCGGTGCTGATGTCGCCGCTGCATTTCCTGCAGCGCCCCGAGCGGTGGCTGCAGGCGATCTCGACCTACCGCGCCCACACCAGCGGCGGCCCCAACTTCGCCTACGAACTGTGCCTGCGCCGGATTTCGCCGGAACGAATCGATCAGCTCGACCTGAGCCGATGGCGGGTGGCGTTCAATGGCTCCGAGCCGGTACGCGCCGCGACGGTGCGGCGGTTCACCGAGACCTTCGCCGGGGCCGGCTTCCGTGCCGAATCCCTCCAGCCGGTCTATGGTCTGGCCGAAGCCACCTTGATCGTGACCGCGTCGTCCACCGCCGGGACACCGACACTGTTCGAGGTCCCCGGGCGATCCGGTGCCTCGAACCGCACCAGCAGCGCGGAGCTGGTCGGTGTCGGGCAGCCGCCCGAGGGGCTCTCGATAGCGGTCGTCGACCCTGAGGGCGGTACCGAGCGTGCCGACGGGGACGAAGGTGAGATCTGGGTCGCCGGGGACAGCGTGGCCGCGGGGTATTTCCGTGACGAGCAGGCCACCGCCGAAGTGTTCGGGGCGACGCTGCCCGGTGACGATCGCCGCTTCCTCCGTACCGGGGATCTCGGATTTCTTTCGGGTGGCGAGCTGTTCGTCACCGGAAGACGCAAGGATCTGCTGATCGTCGACGGCCGCAATCATTATCCGCAGGACATCGAGCTGACCGTCGAGGCGGCGCACGGCAATGTCCGGGCCGGCTGCGTCGCGGCCTTTGCCGTCGACATGGGAGTGGGCGGCGAGCAGCCGGTCGTGGTGGCCGAGGTGCGCTGCGAGGATCCCGGCGAGTTGGCCGAGATCGAGAGCGCCGTGCGCGCGGCGGTGGCGACCGACCACGGGCTCACACTCGCTGCCGTGCTGCTGATCCGGCCGGGCACCATCTACAAGACCAGCAGTGGGAAGATCCAGCGTTCGGCGTGCCGGGCGGCGTATCTGTCCGGCGAGTTGCTCACGCTGTCGGCGGGGCCGGTGCGGTCACCGGAGGACGAACTGGACGACTACGAAACCGGCACGGAGAACGCGGCGTCCGCGGCGGAGCCGTCCGCGGCGTCCGTCCGATCCTGGCTGGTGACCGCGATCGCGCGGCAGGCGGCGCTGGATCCGGAACGCATCGATGTGCATCGGCCCATGGTCGAATTCGGTTTGGGCTCGGCCGATCTGGTGGAACTGGTAGTCGACCTGTCGGAATTCCTCGGACGCTTCATCGACACGAATCTGTTCTTCGACCATCCCACGATCGACGAAGTGGCCACGGCACTGGCACCCGGGGGGCGTCAGGCGGACACCGCGCCGGATGAGTCGGGCCCGGCAGGTTTCGAGGCGAATGCGGCCGCTGACGACCCGGACGACGACGCAATCGCCATCCTGTCGATGTCCTGCCGATTCCCCGGCGGCGCGGATTCACCCGAGGCACTGTGGCGGCTGCTGGACAGCAACGGCAACGCGCTCACCGAGGTACCCCCGGGCCGTTGGGATATCGACGGGCTCTACGACCCCGACACCTCCGCGACAGGCAAGGCGTACACGTTCCGCGGCGGATATGTCGATGGGATCGATCGCTTCGATGCCGCTTTCTTCGGCATCGGCCCGCGCGAGGCCGCGGTGATGGATCCGCAGCAGCGCATGATGTTGCAGCTCAGCTGGGAGGCGATCGAGCGGTCGGGTCGCGATCCACGCACCCTGCACGGCAGCGCGACCGGCGTCTATCTCGGCGTGTACAGCACCGGCTATCTGGCCGACGCCGCACCGGAACAGCTCAACGGTCAAGTGGGCACCGGACTTTCGCCGAGTGTCGCGTCCGGCCGGATCGCCTACACGCTGGGTCTGCACGGTCCGGCAGTCACCCTGGACACGGCTTGCTCCTCATCGATCGTCGCGATGCACCTGGCGATGCAGGCACTGCGCGCGGGGGAGTGCGATCTCGCCTTGGCCGGCGGGGCAACGCTGCTGATGTCACCGACCGCCCATATCGAATTGTGCCGGTTGGGTGTGCTGTCGCCGACGGGTCGGTGTGCGCCGTTCTCCGCCGACGGCGACGGGACGGTGTGGGCTGAGGGCGCCGGTGTGCTTTTGTTGAAGCGTCTCGGCGACGCCCGCCGTGACGGGGACCGGGTCCTCGCCGTCGTTCGTGGTTCCGCCGTCAACCAGGACGGCCGCAGCCAGGGGCTGAGCGCGCCGAACGGTGCTGCGCAGGAGCAGGTACTGCGCTCGGCACTGCGTGTCGCGGGTCTGGCACCGCACGATATCGACTATGTCGAGGCGCACGGCACGGGTACGGCGCTCGGAGATCCGATCGAGGCGCGCGCACTGGCGCGGGTGTTCGGGCCGGATCGTGACCCGCAGCGGCGGCTCGGTATAGGGTCGCTGAAGTCCAATGTGGGCCACACCCAGGCCGCGGCGGGCGTGGCCAGCGTCATCAAGCTGGTGCTCGCACTGCAACACGAACGAATCCCCGCCACCCTGAATGCGGGTGTGCCGTCACCGCAGGTCGACTGGGAGCGAAGCGGTGTGACGGTGCAGGCCGAGCCCATGCCGTGGCGAAAGGGGGATCGGCTCCGGCGCGCCGGTGTGAGTGCTTTCGGGCTCAGCGGCACGAACGCGCACTTGATCCTCGAGGAGGCTCCGTCCGAGCCCGCGGTCGTACCCGGCACGATGACCGACGACCGGAGCGTGGCGCTGCTGCCGATCTCGGCCCGCAGTGCGGCGTCGCTGCGCGGTCAGGCCCAACGGCTGCTCGACCTGGTGACCACCGATCCGGGACTGGAACCGGGGCCGGTCTCGCGCGCACTGGCGTTGCAGCGTACCCAGTTCGAGCGACGTGCGGTCGTGGTGGCGGAAGACCGGGACGAGATGGTCCGTACGCTGCGTGATCTGGTGGACGGCCGATCGTCGCCGAATGCCGTCGTCGGCGACGGGCCGGTGCTCACCAATGCCAAGACCGCATTCATCTTCCCTGGGCAGGGCACACAGTGGGTCGGCATGGCACGCGATATGCTCACCCGCTCCGAGGAGTTCCGCACCGAATTCGACAAGTGCGACAAGGCTTTCAGCGCACACCTCGACTGGTCGCTGAGCGACAGGTTGACCACCATGACCGCCGCTGACCTCGCTGACTTCCCCGTCGTGCAGCCGCTGCTGTTCGCGACCATGGCCGCACTCGCGGCCGCCTGGCGGGCAGCGGGCGTTATCCCGGATGCGGTGATCGGCCATAGTCAGGGCGAAATTGCCGCCGCCTACTGTGCGGGTGTCATCGAATTGAGCGATGCCGCAAGGATCGTCATGGCGCGCAGCCGCCTGATGCAGGGCATCACCGATCCGGGCGCGATGGCGATGATCGGCCTGCCCGAGGCCGAGGTCAGCCGGCGGCTGGTGGAGTTCGACGGCCGGGTATCGATCGCGGCGGTCAATGTGCGTCGCTCGACGATCGTGGCGGGCGAGCAGGCCGCGGTGGAAGAGCTGCTGGCCGAGATGGACCGCGCGGGTATCTACACGCGGCTCGGTGCCGCCGGTCCCGGATTCGCCGGGCACTGCCGGTTGATCGAGTCCATCCGCGATCCGTTGACGGCCGAGCTTGCCGGTATGTCGGCGGATTCGCCTGCGACGCCATGGTATTCGACGGTGTCGGGCGAGCTGATGGCGAACGAACCGATCGAACCCGGCTACTGGTATCGGAACGCACGCGAGACCGTGCGGTTCGCGGCCACGATCGAGCGCATGATCGCCGACGGGTTCCGGTATTTCGTCGAGCTCGGCGTGCACCCGTCGCTCACCGCGGCCGTCCGGACGGTGGCGGAGGAACTCGCGCGCGAGGTGGTGGCCGTGGGTTCGCTGGTACGGGACCAGGACGGACCCACCTGCCTGGCCAGATCGCAGGCCGAACTGTATGTCGCGGGCCACGAACTCGACTGGGCCCGGCTGGTTGCCGAATACGGGCGGGTGGACCTGCCCACGTATGCCTTCGACGAGCGGCGGTTCTGGACCGACCCCGTCAACCGCAACACCGCTTCACTCGGGCTTCAGGACGTCGCGCACCCTATTCTGGGCGCGGGTGTGCCGCAGCCGGAGTCGGGCGGCGTCACACTGGCGGGGCGGCTGTCGCGTCAACAGCAGCCGTGGGTGGCCGATCATGCGGGCCGCGACACCGTGCTGGTACCCGGTGCGGCGATGGTCGAACTGGCCATCCGCGCCGGTGACGAGGTGGACAGCCCCGTGGTACGGGAGCTGGTGTTGCGCGCCCCGATGTTCGTCCCCGATCGCGGAGCATTGCAGATCCAGGCGGTGGTCGGCGGCGCCGACGCCGACAACCGCCGCGCGGTACGCATCTACGCCCGCGACGAACACGATCCGGATGCCCAGTGGACGCTCCATGCCGACGGCACATTGGCCGAGCAGCCCGAACCTCTTCCCACACAGACTGATTCGCCGGAGTGGCCGCCGGCCGATGCGGTGCGCGTCGACGTCGACGACCTCTACGCCGAGCTGTTCACGCGCGGGCACCACTATGGTCCGCTGTTCAAGGCGATGCGGGCGGCATGGCGACGTGAGGACGAAATCTTCGCCGAGGTCGAACTGCCCGAATCCGCTCACCGCGACGCCGCGAAGTTCGGTATCCATCCGGCATTGCTGGATGCCGCGCTGCACGCCACCGCGCTGTTCGCCGCCGATGGCGAGAATGCCCTGCTGCCGTTCGTGTGGACCGATGTCGCACTGTGGGCCTCCGGCGCCACCGCGCTGCGCGTCCGGCTCACCCGGTCGGGGCCCGGCACCGTCACCATGTCCGCGACCGACCGGAGCGGACGGCCGGTGGTGTCGGTGGGTTCGGTGCTGTCACGTGCGGTCGCCCCGGCGCAGTGGAGTGCCGCTTCGATCGCGCCCGCGTACCGTCGCTTGTTCCGGATGAACTGGTCGGAGCTTCCGCTGACCGCGCCGGACCGAACGCTCACGCTGGCCGAATGGGACCCCATGGTCCCGATCGCCGCTGACGTGATCGTGCTGCCCGCGTCCGAAGGCGAGTCGCCGAGTCAGGTGCACGATACGGCCCAGCAGACCTTGGTGGCGCTGCAAACGATTCTCGCCGACAGTCGATTCGAGCAGACGACGCTGGTCGTGCGTACCCGCCGCGCCGTGGCACTGCCCGGGGAGGACAGTCCGGATCCGGCGGGCGCGGTGGTGTGGGGGCTGGTGCGCTCCGCACAGTCAGAGAATCCCGGCCGGATCGTGCTGGTCGACACAGCCGACGCCGAAGTGGATATCGCCGCGCTTCTCGCCACGAAGGAGCAGCAGATTGCGGTGCGCGACGGTGTGGCGTTCGTGCCGCGGCTGGCTCGACTGACGGAGAGCGCGGGACGAGCGTCGGAAGGCAGGGTGCCACTGGGGGAGGGCGCCGTGCTGGTCACCGGGGCTCCGGGGCGGCTCGGGTCGGCGCTGGCACGTCACCTGGCCGAAGCGTACGGAGCCCGAGATTTGGTGCTGGTCAGTCGCCGCGGTATCGATGGCCCCGGCGGCACCGACTTGCGGGATGAATTGGAGAGCCGCGGCGTGCGTGTGCGATTCGCGCGCTGCGATGTCACCGACCGGTCGGCTCTGGCGCAACTGCTCGACGGCATGCCGCTGGCCGGTGTGGTCCACGCGGCGTGCGTACTCGACGACAGCACACTCGGCTCGTTGACACCCGCGCAGCTCGACGCCGTGCTGCGTCCGAAAGTCGATGCGGCATACCACCTGCACGAGCTGACGGCGGATCGGGAGCTGTCGATCTTCGTACTCTTCTCCGCGGCGGGGAGCCTGTTCGGCACACCGGGCCAGGCCAACTACGCGGCTGCCAACGCCTATCTCGACGCGCTGGCACTGCGTCGCCGGTCGCTCGGTCTCCCGGCACAGTCGCTGGCTTGGGGCGCATGGGAGGTCGATATGCACGACCACATGGCGCAAGCCGATATCCGGCGCATTGCGCGCGCAGGCATCCGCGCATTCTCCGTGCCGGAGGGGATGGCGTGTTTCGATGCCGCGCTGCGGGCCGGTGATCCGGTGCTCGTCCCGTTGCTGCTCGATACCGACGTGCTGCGCCGCGCACCGGCTGTCCCGCCGCTGCTGCGCGGCGCAGCACGTCGGTATAGATCGG
>NZ_BDBA01000169.1 GCF_001612745.1 Nocardia amamiensis NBRC 102102
CCGCAGTACGGCCGCCCGGCCGCGCCCGGCTACCCGATTCCGCAGACTCCGGCCTACCCGCGCCAGGGGACGCACGGGTCGCGCCCGGACTACGGCGCTCCCGCGGGGTGGTCGGCTCCCGGTTGGCCGCCGCGGGACGAGCCGCAGCAGCAGGGTCAGTCCGGCGGGTGGAGCGATCCGCAGCAGCCGCGGCAGGGCTACCAGCCGTGGGGCGGTGGGTCCGACGACGGCTATGGCCGGGACGGGTACGGCGACCGTGGTGGTTATGACGAGCCGCGTCGCGCCAACCCGGCCGGCGACAGCGAGAACGGCGATTGGGATGGACCGAACGGGCGTCACTGAAACCGGGGCGGGTTTCCGTCCCGGGGTCTGTCGCTCGCGTCGCAGGGTCTGATCGGCGGGGCCGCGGGCCGGTCGCTCGCCGCGGCCGGTGACGATTAGGCTCGACTATCGGGGGTGCCGAGTAATTGCCGGCATCCCGAGAGTTTTGGAGGTGTCCTCGATTGTCGCCCAACAATCACGGCGGCGGCTACGTCCTCGCCGAGTCGAATGCTGCTGAATACGACGGTGTCGACCTCGGCATCATCGAGCCCGGCCTGGTCGCACTGGAAACCGGCAAGTCGTTCGACCAGGCCCGCGCCGAAGCCGCGGTGCGGGAGTTGTTGATCGCTGTCGGCGAGGACCCGGATCGGCCCGGCCTGCGGGAGACACCCGCCCGGGTCGCGCGTGCGTACCGGGAGACGTTCGCCGGGCTCTACGTGGAGCCGGATGCGGTGCTCAACACCACATTCGACGAGGGACACCAGGAACTCGTCCTGGTCCGGGACATCCCGATGTACTCGACCTGTGAGCACCACCTCGTGTCTTTCCACGGCGTCGCTCACGTCGGCTACATCCCCGGCCTGCACGGCCGGGTCACCGGTCTGTCCAAACTGGCCAGGCTGGTCGACCTGTACGCCAAGCGCCCGCAGGTGCAGGAACGCCTGACCAGCCAGATCGCCGACGCGGTGATGCGCAAGCTGGACCCGCGCGGCGCCATCGTTGTGGTCGAGGCCGAGCACCTGTGCATGGCGATGCGCGGCATTCGCAAGCCGGGCGCCAGCACCACCACCTCCGCGGTGCGCGGACTGCTCCAGTCCAACGCCGCCTCGCGCGCCGAGGCGCTCGATCTGATTCTGCGTAAGTGAGCGGGCCTGCGGTGTCTGGACTGGGGAGCGACGATAGCGCAGCGACGGGAGCGACGAGGGAAGACACCGCGAGCAGCGGTGCGAGCGCGACGATTCCCGGCCGGGACGACGGACGAACGGTCGCGTACGCCCAGATGACCGGGCAGGGAGCAATCAGGGCGAGCGGCGGTCGGTCCTGTGTGGTGATGGGCGTAGTGAACGTCACCAGTGATTCGTTCTCCGATGGCGGCAAGTATCTCGATCCCGAACTGGCGATCGCCCACGGTGTCCAGCTGTATGCCGCCGGCGCGGACGTCATCGATGTCGGCGGCGAGTCCACCAGGCCGGGCGCGATCCGCGTCGACGCGACAACCGAGGCGGCTCGGGTTGCGCCCGTGATCCGTGGACTGGTCGCGGCAGGCGTGCCGACCAGCGTGGACACCATGCGCGCCGCGGTGGCCGAAGCGGCGATCGGAGCCGGGGTCTCGCTGGTGAACGATGTCTCCGGTGGCCGCGCCGATCCGGATATGGTGCGGGTGGTCGCGTCCGCCGGGGTCCCGTGGATTCTCATGCACTGGCGGGCCGGGGCCGACTACCGGCACACCGGCCCCGCCGACCACTACGACGACGTGGTCGCCGAGGTGCTTGCCGAGTTGAGCGAGCAGGTGGACATGGCTGTCGCCGCCGGGGTCGATCCGTCCCGGTTGATCCTCGACCCGGGGCTGGGTTTCGCGAAGAACGCCGAACACAACTGGGCCCTGCTCGGCGCGCTGCCCGAACTCGTCGGGCACGGACTGCCCATCCTGATCGGCGCTTCACGCAAGCGTTTTCTCGGCGCGCTGCTCGCCGACGAGGCCGGACCGCGTCCACCGGTCGGTAGAGAGACGGCAACCGCGACCATCTCCGCGCTTGCCGCGCTGCACGGCGCCTGGGGGGTGCGTGTGCACGACGTGCGCGCATCACTGGATGCCATTGCCGTCGCCGACGCGTGGCAGAATTCCGCACGGCAGCGCGCCGCAGAGCACGACACCGTCCGCCCGAGTGCGCGAGGAGCTCACCGATGAGCCAGTCCCCGGTCCATGCCGAAGCCGGTGCCGCGGCGCGGAACGCGCCGATCCGCCGTGGCGCCGACCGGATCGAGTTGCGCGGCTTGCGCGCCTACGGACATCACGGGGTGTTCGACCACGAACGCCGCGACGGCCAGGAATTCCTGGTCGATCTGACGGTGTGGGTGGATTTCGCCGTCGCCGCGGCATCCGACGACTTGGCGGCCACGGTGGACTACGGTGCGCTGGCCGCGCGCGCGGTGCGGATCGTTCAGGGCCCGCCGCGCAATCTCATCGAGTCGGTGGTGTCGGAGATCGCCGACGACGTGATGACCGATCCCCGGATCAGCTCGGTCGAGGTGGTGCTGCACAAGCCGTCCGCGCCGATCCCACACACCTTCGCCGACGTCCGCGTGGTCACCTCGCGCCACCGAGGGGAGCATCCCGCATGAATGGTCAGGCCCGGAGGCGGCAGCGCAGTGTGGCCACGGAGGGCCCCGCTCCTGCGGATAGTGGGCACAGCATGAGGTTCGGAAATCCCGCCGCGGTCCATCCGCGAATCGAGCGGAGCGCCGCGGAGGCGTGCCGATGACTCGTGCGGTGCTGTCCATCGGCTCGAATCTGGGTGACCGGCTCGCGCACCTACGCAGCGTCCTGGACGGGTTCGGCCACCGGGTGCTATCGGTGTCCGCGGTGTACTCGACCGCGCCATGGGGCGATGTCCCGCAGGGGGACTATCTCAATGCCGCTGTGCTGGTAGAGGATCCGGCATTCGGCTGCGCGGACTGGCTGCGCCGCGGCCAAGAGCTGGAGCAGGCCGCGGGACGGGTCCGCGACGTCCGCTGGGGCGCGCGCACGCTCGACGTGGACGTGGTGTGGTGCGCTGAACTTCGCAACGGTGAGCCCGTAGCGTGTCGCAGCACCGACCCGGACCTGATCCTGCCGCACCCGCAGGCGCACCGTCGTGCCTTCGTGCTGGTGCCGTGGCTGGACGTCGTGCCGGATGCGGTGCTCGAAGTCGACGGCACGGCGTACGCCGTCGCGGACCTGCTGGAGCGGCTCGATCCGGCCGAGCGCGCCGGTGTGCGCCGCACCGACTTCTCGCTGACGGGCACCGCGTCGTGAAACTGAAGCCGACCCGCGTCCTGGACATCGTGGCGAACGTGCTCATCGCCGCGCTCGTCGCGTGGATTGCCACCAGGGTGGCCTACGACAACTTCCCCCCGATCTCGATCTTCGCGGGCGCCTCGCTTTATCCGGTGGCCGCCATCGAGGCTGTGCTCGCTTTCGTGATCCGGGCCAGGGTCAACGACCAGCAGATCGGCGACGGCCGCCACCAGCTGCATCCGATCACCGCGGCCCGCGCCGTCGCGTTGGCCAAGGCATCGGTGCAGGTGGGTTCGATCGCCGCCGGCATTTGGCTCGGCTTCCTGTGCTGGGTCTTCCCGCAACGCGGCACGCTGCGCGCCGCGGCGGCCGACAGTCCTGGCGCGATCGTCGGGATGCTGGCGGGGGCGGCTTTGGTTGCTGCGGCGCTCTGGTTGGAGTACTGCTGCCGCGCCCCCGAGGACCCCACCGACGATGCGGCAACCACATAGCTAGTTTCATGAACGCGTTCACGAAACCGTGATCTGGGCGTCGGTCCACCTTTTGGCTACCCTGTCTGGCATGGCTTCACCCTCCCGTAGCAGCACTTCCCGTCGACGGCGGGACGATGCGGGAAAACTGTTCACCGGCGTCTTGATTCTTTTGGGTCTGGTTGCCAGCGTTTTCCTGGTCTTCAGTAACAATGTGCAGTTCGTACGGGTAGGTCTGGTCGCGGCGCTGTGGGCCGCCGCGATCGGTGCGCTGGCCGCGACGAGGTACCGCAAAGAGGCCACGGTCGACAAGGCGAAGGTCCGCGATCTGCAGACGGTCTACGAATTGCAGCTGGAGCGGGAGATCACCGCGCGCCGCGAGTACGAGCTCGGCGTCGAGGCGCGCGTGCGCGAGGAAGTGGGCGCCGACGCGGCCGAACTTGCGGCGCTGCGTGCCGAGCTCACCGTGCTGCGCCAGAGCCTGCAGCGGCTGTTCGACGGCGATCTGCCGATGGATCGCCCCGCGCTGCGCGCCGATGCGACCCGGATTCAGGAGCTGACCAGCTCCAGCGCTGAATCGGCGAACAATAGCTCCGCGAATGCCGGGATGTGGTCGGTCTTCGGCGACCAGCAACCGCATAGCAGTATGACGCCGATATTCGAGCCGGATCACCCCGAGCCGCCGGTCTTCGCCAGCCCCTTCGACGAGCCGGTCACCGCCGAGACCGCGGTCGTCTCCTTCGACGAGGATGACGACGAGTACGACCGGTACGCCGAGCCGCGCGGTTGGGCCGACGCCTTCACCGAGGCCGTCGACGAACCTCCGACCCAGCCTGCGGTGCGCCCCGAACCCCGCCCCGAGCCGGTTCCGCGGCCGCCGTCCACGCCGACGGTGGGTACGCCGAGCACCCGCAGGCGGCGCAGGGCGGAGAACGACGGCGACGCGCCGTCGCGCCGTCTCTCGGTCGCGGAGATCATGGCGAACTTGCAGTCCGAACAGCGCGAAGGGCGCTGAACGGGCCGCTGCTGCGGCCCGGCACTGCGGCCTAAATCACGCGCGCACCCCATGGCATCGGCCGATCGCGTGCCGATATTCTCGTGTCGTACCGTCCGGTACCCGCATGGCGGGACTGGAACGACATCGAGAGGACAACGTTGACCTCGAGAAGCGTGAATTCCGATAGCGCTGCTTCGGGCTACGACCCCGCGCCCGCACGCCTGACGGTGGGAATCGTCTCGGCGGGACGCGTTGGTTCGGCATTGGGCGCCGCCCTCGAGCGCGCCGGACATGTGGTGTTCGGCGTCTGCGCGATCTCCGACGCCTCGATTCGCCGTGCCCGTACCCGGCTACCCGACTCGGAGATCCTGCCGATCGAAGAGGTGGCTGCCCGCAGCGAACTGCTGCTGCTCGCCGTGCCCGACACCGAGCTGGCCGGCCTGGTTCGCGGTCTGGCCGGAGCCGGTGTCGTCCGGGCGAGCACTATCGTGGCGCACACCTCGGGCGCGAACGGAATCGGCGTGCTGGCCCCGCTGGCCGAGCTCGGCGCCCTTCCCCTGGCCATCCACCCCGCCATGACCTTCACCGGCCACGACGAAGACCTGACCAGGCTCGGCAACGCCTGCTTCGGCATCACCGCTGCCGACGAGGTCGGCTACGCCATCGCGCAGTCGCTGGTGATCGAGATGGGCGGCGAGCCGGTGCGGGTGCCGGAAGAGAACCGGCAGCTCTATCACGCCGCGCTCGCACACGGCAGCAATCACCTGGTCACGGTGGTCGTCGACGCACTGGCCGCGCTGCGTGTCGCGCTGGCCGGTCCCGGCCTGCTCGGCCAGCAGGTGGTCGACGATCAGCCGGGCGGCCTGGCCGAGCGTCTGCTCGCCCCGCTGGCTTCGGCCGCGTTGGACAACGCCTTGCGCCGCGGCCAATCCGCGCTGACGGGCCCGGTCGCCCGCGGCGACGCGGACGCGGTCGCCGCCCACCTGGCCGCGTTGACCGCGGTCGATCCGCGGCTGGCCGAAGGGTATCGCGCGTTGTCGCTGCGCACCGCGGAGCGGGCCGGCACCGCCCCCGCCGTTATCGAACTGCTGGAAGGACGCTGATGTTCGACCCCAAATTGCGCGGCGCCTACCGGCCCGGCGCACTGACCGTGCACCACGATCCCGCGGTGCTCAGCGCGGTGTCCGGCGCCCTGCGCGGCGTCGGCCGCACGGTCGCGTTGGTGCCGACCATGGGCGCCCTGCACGAGGGCCACTTGGAGATCGTGCGCCTGGCCAAGCGGACCAATCAGGTGGTCATCGTCTCGATCTTCGTCAACCCGTTGCAGTTCGGTGCGAACGAGGATCTGGATACCTACCCCCGCACGCTCGACGCCGACGTGGAGCTGCTGCGCGCGGAGGGCGTCGAGCTGGTGTTCGCGCCGAGCGTGTCCGATATGTACCCGGACGGCCGGCGCACCACCGTGCACCCTGGCCCGCTCGGAGCCGAGCTCGAGGGGGCGAGTCGCCCGACCCATTTCGCGGGCATGCTCACCGTGGTCGCCAAATTGCTGCAGATCGCGCGGCCCACCGAGGCGTTTTTCGGTGAGAAGGATTACCAGCAGCTCACGCTGATCCGGCAGATGGTTCGCGACCTGAATTTCGATGTGAAGATCACCCCGGTGGTCACCGTTCGCGAGGCCGACGGCTTGGCCCTGTCCTCGCGCAACCGCTACCTCGATCCGGCGCAGCGCGAATCGGCGCTCGCGCTGTCTGCCGCGCTGTCGGCGGGCAAGCATGCGGGCGGTCTCGGCGGTGCGGCCGTCTTGGCCGCCGCCCGCCAGGTGCTCGACGCCGTGACCGGTGTCGACCTCGACTACCTGGAGTTGCGCTCGGCCAACCTGGGTCCCGCCCCGGCCACCGGCAACGCCAGGTTGCTGATCGCGGCCGAGGTCGGCGCCACCCGGCTCATCGACAACATCGCCCTCACCCTCGGCGCTCCGATCGATGGGCACCCCACCGTCTCCGGTTCGCGGCCTGCCGCGGATTCCTCCCAGCCTGCCCCGGCGGCGTCAGATCCCGCCCTGCTCCCTCCCGCGAACTAGAAAGGGCGACGCAATGCTGCGCACCATGATGAAGTCGAAGATCCACCGCGCCACCGTGACGCACGCCGACCTGCACTACGTCGGCTCGGTCACGGTGGATCAGGATCTGCTCGACGCCGCCGACCTGCTGGAAGGCGAGCAGGTCTGCATCGTGGACATCGACAACGGCGCCCGGCTGGAAACCTACGTCATCGCCGGTGAGCGGGGTTCCGGCGTGATCGGGATCAACGGAGCCGCCGCCCACCTGGTGCACCCCGGTGACCTGGTCATCCTGATCGCCTACGGTCAGCTGAACGAGCAGGAGCTCACGGAGTACGCCCCCAAGGTCGTGTTCGTCGATGAGCGCAACCGCCCGGTCGAGTTGGGCTCGGACCCGGCGCACGCGCCGGAGGGCTCGGGACTGACCTCGCCGCGCTCCCTGTCGTTCGCCTGAGAGCCGGCGACCGGGACATGCTGCTGACCATCGATGTCCGCAACACCAGTATCGAACTCGGTCTGTTCTCGGGGACCGGGGCGCATTCGAAACTGGTGCGGCACTGGCGCATGCACACCAACCCACTGCTGACCGCCGACGAGTTCGCCATGCAGGTGCGCGGGCTGGTCGGCGCGCAACTGGACGAGGTGATCGGCGTCGCCGCGCTGTCCACCGTGCCGCCGGTGCTGCGCGAACTCCGCGGAATGCTGAGCGAGTACTGGGGTCACGTGCCGCACGTGCTGGTGGAACCCGGTGTGCGCACAGGCATTCCGCTGCTGGTCGACAATCCGAAGGAAGTCGGGGCTGACCGCATCGTCAATTGCCTGGCCGCCTACCAGCGGTATTCCTCGGCCGCGATCGTCGTCGATTTCGGGACGGCGATCTGCGTGGATCTGGTGTCGAAGAAGGGGGAGTTTCTCGGCGGCATCATCGCGCCCGGCGTGGAGATCTCCACCGAGGCGCTGGTGGAACGCAGCGCGCTGCGGCGGGCCGAGTTGGCCAGGCCACGGTCGGTGCTGGGCAAGAACAGCATGGAGTGCATGCAGTCCGGCGCGGTATTCGGATTCGCCGGCCTGGTAGACGGGCTGATCGATCGGATTCGCGATGAATTCGACGCCTTCGCGGGCGACGACGTGGCGGTGGTGGCGACCGGCGCGACCGCGCCGCTGATCGTCCCGGAATCCGAGACCATCGAGGACCATGACCCGCATCTCACGCTGACCGGCCTGCGGCTTGTATACGAACGCAACCAGCGGCGCAAGGGAAGTGTCTGATATGCGCGGTGTTGGCTTCGTCGCAGGACAGGGACTTGCCGATACCGCGCACCGTGCTGTTAAACTCGCACTCGTGTCTTTTAGCGTGAGCACCCAGGAGTGTTGTCGAGGCTGACCTGCCTCGACCGATCGAGGCTGCGTACCCGCCCTCGACCGATACCATCCTCCTGGAGATTCGCTCATGCGTTCTTCTGTACTTTCCCTTTCCTCCGCGCGTACCGCGTTGTCGGCCACCCCGCCGTTGGATCGCTCGGTTGCGCCCGCACTGCCGACCAGGCTGCGCCCGGCCGATCTGCTGCGGCTGACCGACGAAGGTGTCGAAGACGTGCTGGCCGGGCGTTATGACCATCTGCTTCCCGCGAGCGGCGAGTGGCCGGCCGACGAGCGCTGGGCGACCAGGTTGCTCGCCGACGACGAGGTGGACGTCTGGCTGATCAGCTGGACGCCGGACAAATCCACCGAGCTGCACGACCACGCCGGATCGCTCGGCGCGCTGACCGTGCTCAGCGGCGCGCTGTCCGAATATCGTTGGAATGGAAGGGAACTGCGCTCCCGCACGCTCACGGCGGGGGACCAGGCGTCGTTCCCGATCGGCTGGGTGCACGACGTGATGCGCACGCCCGCCGGTGTGGCGGGTGCCCTCGAATCCGCGGGCCCGCTCGATCCCACGCTGAGCGTGCACGCCTATTCCCCGCCGCTGACCGCTATGTCGTATTACGAGGTGACTGGCCACGGCACTTTGCGGCGCACCCGAACCCTTCTCACCGACCAGCCCGAAGGTGATATGTAATGACCCGTTTGACCGTCGATCAGATGCTCGAGAACGCGCGGGCCCAGCTGAGCCGGATCTACGCCTTCGAATTGCCGGAAGCGATCGAGCGGGGCGCCATTCTGGTGGATATCCGGCCCCAGGCGCAGCGCGGGCGCGAGGGCACCTTGCCCGGCGCCTTGGTGATCGAGCGCAATGTGCTGGAATGGCGGCTGGATCCCTCCAGTTCTGCCCGGCTGGCGCTGGCCGCCGACCACGACGTGGAGTGGATCGTCGTCTGCTCGGAGGGCTATACCTCCAGCCTGGCCGCCGCGGCGCTGCAACAACTCGGACTGCATCGGGCCACCGACCTGGTCGGCGGCTACCAGGCGCTGAAGGCGGCGGGGCTGCTGAACGCCGCGGTGCGGGCGCCGCACTTCACCCGCGAGCTGGAGGCGCTCGCCTCCCTGTAATTCCCTGTGATCACTTCCATCTTGAATTAGCCGGGCGCCCAGGTGTTTTCGCGCACCTCGCGATGCGCACCGGCTATTTCGAGTTCCCCGAGTGTCCGCGGAGCGCTTCGGGTGGGTCGCCGGGCCGATACCGTTTCGTTACTACCGGCTGGAGCCTGGGCGGCCCGCAAAACGATTTCCGGTGCACGCTAGGGTTGTTCGATGTGAGCACCCCGAACTCTGCATCCGCCGGCGTATCGACATCGGATTCGCGGCCTGCCGTGGCGCCCGACGCCGACGACGCCCCGGAGCAGATACGGATTCGCCGAGAGAAGCGGGAGCGGCTGCTCGCGGCCGGTGGCGAGGCCTATCCGGTCGTCGTGCCGCGTACGCATACCCTCGCCGAAATTCGGGCCGCATATCCGGACCTGGCCGCCGACACGGCCACCGGCCAGCAGGTCGGTGTCGCCGGACGCGTCATATTCATGCGTAATACCGGCAAGTTGTGTTTTGCGACGCTGCAGGAGGGCGACGGCACCAAGCTGCAGGCGATGATCAGCCTCAACGGCGTGGGCGCGGATGCGCTGGCCGCCTGGAAGGCCGACGTCGACCTCGGTGACTTCGTCTTCGTGCAGGGGGAGGTCATCGCCTCGCGGACCGGGGAGCTGAGCGTCATGGCCGATTCCTGGTTCATGGCGGCGAAGGCGCTGCGCCCGCTGCCGGTCGCGCACAAGGAGATGAACGAGGAGTCCCGGGTCCGGCAGCGTTATGTCGACTTGATCGTGCGTCCGGAGGCCAGGGAAATGGCGCGTACCCGCATCGCCGTGATGCGGGCGATGCGCAACGCGCTCGAGCGCAGGGGATTCCTCGAGGTGGAGACGCCGATGCTGCAGACGCTGCACGGCGGCGCTGCGGCCCGGCCGTTCGTCACCCATTCGAATACGCTCGATATGGACCTCTACCTGCGCATTGCGCCCGAGTTGTTCCTGAAGCGCTGCGTGGTCGGCGGCTTGGAGCAGGTCTTCGAGATCAACCGGAACTTCCGGAACGAAGGCGCGGACTCCACGCATTCCCCCGAGTTCGCCATGCTGGAGACATACCAGGCATATGGCACCTATGACGACTCGGCGCGGATGATCCGGGAATTGGTGCAGGAAGTGGCCCAAGAGGTGTTCGGCACGCAGGTGGTGACCCTGGCCGACGGCACCGAATACGATCTGCGTGGCGAGTGGGCGACCGTCGAGATGTACCCCTCGCTGTCGGATGCGCTGGGAGTCTCGGTCACGCCGGAAACGTCCGTTGCCGAATTGCGCGCGCTGGCGGATCGGGTGGGTCTGGAAATTCCGGAGGACAAGGGCTATGGCCACGGGAAACTCGTCGAGGAACTGTGGGAACACCAGTATGGCGACAAGCTCTACGCACCGACTTTCGTGCGCGACTTCCCGGTCGAGACATCCCCGCTGACCAGGCAGCATCGCAGCCGGGCCGGCGTGACGGAGAAGTGGGACCTCTATGTGCGCGGCTTCGAGTTGGCCACTGGCTATTCGGAGTTGGTCGACCCGGTGATCCAGCGCGAGCGGTTCGTGGACCAGGCTCGGCTGGCCGCGCAGGGTGACGACGAGGCCATGGCGCTGGACGAGGACTTCCTAGCCGCGATGGAGCACGGCATGCCGCCGACCACCGGAACCGGTATGGGAATCGATCGGTTGTTGATGGCGCTGACGGGATTGGGAATCCGAGAAACGATACTGTTCCCAATTGTGCGTCCGGTCACCAGGTGACCACTCTGATTGCAAAGCAGCGACTCCGTCTTGGAATTTCCGGAATTCGAGGTATTCTTGCCTCGGGTAATCGGCCTAGTATGCGGGTCGCACGATTTCGAGAGGACGTTCATCTCATGGCAAAGAAGGTCACCGTTAGCCTGATCGACGATGTCGACGGTGAGTCCATCGCGGACGAGACCATCGAGTTTGCGATCGATGGTGTGTCGTACGAGATCGACCTGTCGTCGGCAAATGCGGCGAAGCTGCGCGACGGTTTGGACGAGTGGGTTTCGAATGCGCGCCGGGTCAGCGGCCGGCGCCGGGTCAAGGCCGCCGCGACGGCGGCGGGTACGCCCAAGAGCCGGGTCTCCATCGACCGGGAACAAAGCGCCGCAATTCGTGAGTGGGCGCGTCGGAATGGACACAAGGTGTCCGCGCGGGGTCGTATCTCCGCCGACATCACCGACGCGTACAACAAGGCCGCGAAGGGATAGTTCTATTTCGGCCGCTGTCCCGGCGAATCGTGCGACGTCGGGACGGCGGTCTTGTTTGTGATAGGGCTTCGATATAGCAGCAAGACCGGATCACGCTCCTGGCCTATGATGGCGGACGAATCGATCTTGCTCGAGGTTCCAGAACGCGGCACCATGGAAACGTGCGACGGTCACTGGCGGTATGGAAAGGCGAGGTATCGGCGCAGTGACAGGATTCGTCGGATCATTCTTACGGTTCATCGATGACGCCGGTCGACAACAGGAGTTCACGCTCACGCCGGACCGCGGCCGGGTCACGATCGGCCGTTCTCCGCATGCCGATCTGTCCCTGAGCTGGGACGCGGAAGTCTCCCGCCTGCACGCGGCGGTCGAACACCTCGGCGCCCACTGGACCATCGTCGACGACGGCCTTTCACGCAACGGCACTTTCGTCAACGGCGACCGGCTCGTCGGCCGGCGCAGGCTGATGGCAGGCGACGTCATCCGGGTCGGCACCTCGACGGTGTCCTTCCACGATTTCGGCGGTGTGCCCGACGACATCACCCGCACCTCGACCGGCTCGATTCCCACCGCGCGCTCGCTCACCGAGACGCAGCGCTCGGTGCTGATCGCGCTGTGCCGCCCGTACAAGCACGGCGCGGGCTTCGCCACGCCCGCCTCCAATCAGCAGATCGCCGAGGAGCTGTTCCTCAGCGTCGACGCGATCAAGACCCATCTTCGCGCGCTGTTCGCCAAGTTCGGTGTGGAGGATCTGCCGCAGAACCAGAAGCGGGTGCGGTTGGCTGGGTTGGCCATGCAGAGTGGGCTCATTTCCGATCGGGATCTGTGAGACCTCAACCGTAGACGCTCGCTTAGCCGGTCGAGCTTCTCGGCCATGGAGAGTCCCCGCGTCAGCGGCTTGACTTGGATGCACACAGCCGGAGCGACTGTCGCACCGGCCGGGTTTCCCAGCAGGAGGAAGTCATGACCGCCACACGTCTCGCCGCACTGGTGCTCGCCACACTGGCGACGGGCCTGATCGCGGGCCTTTTCTACGCGTACGCCAATTCGGTGATGCCCGCGCTGGCCCGCACGGACGATCGGACGATCATCGACGTGATGCAGAAGATCAACGTGGTGATCATCAACCCTTGGTTCATGATCGGGTTCCTCGGTACGGTCGGCTTCACCGTCCTGGCCGCGGCGCTGCACCTGGGGCGGGAGCACCGGGGCACGCTGATCTGGATCGTGCTCGCGCTGGTGCTCAACGTGATCGCCTTCGCGGTGACCGTCGGGTTGAACGTCCCGCTCAACGACCAGCTTGCCGCCGCGGGTGACCCCGCCTCCATCACTGATCTCGCCGCGGTGCGCGCCGATTACGAATCGGCTTGGGTTCGTTGGAACATCGTGCGCGGCGTCTTCCACACGCTGGCCTTCCTGGCGCTGTGCGGCGCGCTGTTCGTCGCGGGCGTGCAGCAGGGGAAGTCGACCGTCGCGGCGGGAACGGCGGGTCAGGTGGTCGCGGGCCAGTACGCGGCGCCGAACCAGCCCGCAGCGACTGCTTTCGGTCAGCGGTAGTTTTCCGCGGCAATCCACTGGAATCTCCCCCGCCTGGGACTCTCCATGCGGTAGCTTCCCGGAACACGGTCGATACCTGGAGGCTATCGTGCGAGGTGTCTCAGGCTTTTCGTTGGTCGTCGTGCTGCTCGCCGCGGTCTGCGCCATGGCGGGCCCGGCGCACGCGCAGGAACGATATCCCGTCGACTACAACTTCTTCGCCGGCATACCCGCCGAGCTGGCGAATCCGGGCGGTTCGCTGCCCGGCACCAACAACTGGTCCTGCAGGCCCAGCTCCGCGCATCCGAACCCGGTGGTTCTCGTGCACGGCACCGGCGGTGGCGCACAGACGAATTGGGGCGTGTACGCGCCGCTGCTGGCCAACGAGGGCTACTGCGTGTACTCGGGCACCTTCGGCGCCTACGACCTGCCGTGGCCCGCGTCGGCCGTCGGCGGCATGCTTCCGATCGAACGGAGCGCGGCGCAGCTGCGCACCTTCGTCAACCGGGTGCTCACCGCGACCGGCGCGAACCGGGTCGACCTGATCGGCCACTCCCAGGGCAACTTCATCGGCAACTACTTCGTCAAGCGGCTCGACGGTGCGGCCAAGGTGGACAAGATGGTCGGACTGGCCCCGCCCTGGCTCGGCTCGAACGCGGGCGGCATGGCGGAACTGAACGATTTCGGCACGCGGCTCGGTCTTGGCCCGGTCTTCGACGCGGTGGCCGGATCGCCGTGCCAGGCATGCCGCCAGGTGCTGCAGGGCTCGGAGTTCGTGCGAGCCCTCAACAAGGACGGCGTCTACCACCCCGGCGTGGCCTATACGAACATCGCGACCGTGCTGGACGAGCTGGTCGTGCCCTACACCGCTGGACTGGTCGCCGGACCTGGCGTGACCAATATCGTGGTACAGGACGGATGCGCGACGGACTACTCTGGTCATACGGGCATAGCGGGCAGCCAGAGGGCCGCGACCTACGTGCTCAACGCACTCGATCCCGCGCATCCACGCCCGGTGCCCTGCGGTTTCGTCGCTCCGTACACCGGGTAGGCAGCCGGGGTCATACGTGCGCGCCGGAGATCCGGTCGTCGGGCTGCCTGTTCGCTGAGGGCAAAACCTGGCCGGAAACGAATCCCGCGATGCCCACGTTATGAGTGAATGACCGTGCTGTCGCCGGTCGGCAATAGGGTGGACTGGCGACGGCGGCATCCCCTGCCAACTAGAGTGGAGGCGGCGGGGGCCGCAACCCCCGGGCTTCATGGCAGTCTGACGCCCACGGTTGTACACAGCACACTGCGGCGTCTGTTGCCAGATTGTCGGAGCAGGAGAGTGAGGGAGCGATGTTCGAGAGGTTCACCGACCGCGCGAGGCGTGTCGTTGTCCTGGCCCAGGAAGAGGCCCGGATGCTCAACCACAACTACATCGGCACCGAGCACATCCTGCTGGGGCTGATCCACGAGGGTGAGGGCGTCGCGGCCAAGTCGCTGGAGTCGCTCGGCATCTCGCTGGAAGGCGTGCGGAGCCAGGTTGAGGAGATCATCGGCCAGGGCCAGCAGGCCCCGTCCGGGCACATTCCGTTCACCCCGCGCGCCAAGAAGGTGCTGGAGCTGAGCCTCCGCGAGGCCCTGCAACTCGGCCACAACTACATCGGCACCGAGCACATTCTGCTCGGCCTCATCCGCGAGGGCGAGGGCGTGGCGGCGCAGGTGCTGGTGAAGCTGGGCGCCGACCTCAACCGCGTGCGTCAGCAGGTCATCCAGCTGCTGTCCGGGTACCAGGGCAAGGAGCCGGTCGAGTCCGGCTCGCGCGGTGAGGCGGGCACCCCGTCCACCTCGCTGGTGCTCGACCAGTTCGGCCGCAATCTGACCCAGGCCGCGCTCGAGGGCAAGCTCGACCCGGTCATCGGCCGCTCGAAGGAGATCGAGCGGGTCATGCAGGTGCTCAGCCGCCGCACCAAGAACAACCCGGTGCTGATCGGCGAGCCCGGCGTCGGCAAGACCGCCGTCGTCGAGGGTCTCGCGCAGGCCATCGTCAACGGCGAGGTCCCCGAGACGCTGAAGGACAAGCAGCTCTACACCCTCGACCTGGGCTCCCTGGTCGCGGGCAGCCGCTACCGCGGTGATTTCGAAGAGCGCCTGAAGAAGGTGCTCAAAGAGATCAACACCCGCGGCGACATCATCCTGTTCATCGACGAGCTGCACACGCTGGTCGGTGCGGGCGCGGCCGAGGGCGCCATCGACGCGGCCTCGATCCTGAAGCCGAAGCTGGCCCGTGGCGAGCTGCAGACCATCGGCGCGACCACCCTCGACGAGTACCGCAAGTACATCGAGAAGGACGCCGCCCTGGAGCGCCGGTTCCAGCCGGTGCAGGTGGGCGAGCCGACCGTCGAGCACACCATCAACATCCTCAAGGGTCTGCGCGATCGCTACGAGGCGCACCACCGGGTCTCCATCACCGATGGCGCGTTGGTGGCCGCCGCCACCCTGGCCGACCGCTACATCAACGACCGGTTCCTGCCGGACAAGGCGATCGACCTGATCGACGAGGCGGGCGCCAGGATGCGCATCCGTCGCATGACCGCTCCGCCGGACCTGCGCGAGTTCGACGACAAGATCGCCGAGGCGCGCCGGGAGAAGGAGTCCGCGATCGACGCGCAGGACTTCGAGAAGGCCGCGCGGCTGCGCGACAAGGAGAAGCAGCTCGTCGCCAAGCGGGCCGAGCGCGAAAAGCAGTGGCGTTCCGGTGATCTGGACGTCGTGGCCGAGGTCGACGACGAGCAGATCGCCGAAGTGCTGGCGAACTGGACCGGTATCCCGGTGTTCAAGCTCACCGAGGAGGAGACCACCCGTCTGCTCCGCATGGAGGACGAGCTGCACAAGCGGATCATCGGCCAGGAGGACGCGGTCAAGGCCGTCTCCAAGGCGATCCGCCGCACCCGCGCCGGTCTGAAGGACCCGAAGCGTCCGTCCGGCTCGTTCATCTTCGCCGGTCCGTCCGGTGTCGGTAAGACCGAGCTGTCCAAGGCGCTGGCGAACTTCCTGTTCGGCGACGACGACGCGCTCATCCAGATCGACATGGGCGAGTTCCACGACCGCTTCACCGCCTCGCGGCTGTTCGGCGCCCCTCCGGGCTACGTCGGCTACGAGGAGGGCGGCCAGCTCACCGAGAAGGTGCGCCGCAAGCCGTTCTCGGTCGTGCTGTTCGACGAGATCGAGAAGGCCCACCAGGAGATCTACAACACCCTGTTGCAGGTCCTGGAGGACGGCCGTCTCACCGACGGTCAGGGCCGGACCGTGGACTTCAAGAACACGGTGCTGATCTTCACCTCGAACCTCGGCACCTCGGACATCTCGAAGGCCGTCGGCCTGGGCTTCACGCAGTCCAACAACGAGGGCTCGAACTACGAGCGGATGAAGCTCAAGGTCAACGACGAGCTGAAGAAGCACTTCCGGCCCGAGTTCCTCAACCGCATCGACGACGTGATCGTCTTCCACCAGCTCACCACCGACCAGATCGTCGAGATGGTGGACCTGATGATCGGCCGCGTCGCCACGCAGCTGAAGAACAAGGACATGGCGATCGAGCTCACACCGAACGCCAAGAACCTGCTGGCCAAGCGCGGCTTCGACCCTGTGCTCGGTGCCCGGCCGCTGCGCCGCACCATTCAGCGCGAGATCGAGGACCAGCTGTCGGAGAAGATCCTCTTCGGCGAGATCGGTCCAGGCCAGACCATCCAGGTCGACGTCGAGGGCTGGGACGGCGAGGGCTCCGGCGAGGACGCCAAGTTCACCTTCACCGGCAAGGCGAAGCTGACCAAGGCCGCCGCCGAGGAAAAGCCCGAAGTCGTGCTGACCGGCGCGTCGGAAGGGTCGGCGGAGGCCGCCTCCGGCGAGTAACTCCTGAGCAAAAGAGGCCCGCATCACCGGTAGACGGTGGTGCGGGCCTTTTGCGTGCAGCGCAGACTTTGAAGATTCGGCCGAGGCAGCCAACTTCCGGAGCACTGTCAGCGTCGCCATCGACGCGGCTGCCCGACTTCACAAGGGCGTGCCCAGCCCCGCCTTGGCCGAGATGGCCCGCAAGATCACCGCGGCCCTCGACGCCGCATGAGGCGAAGAATCCGGCCGGGACTATCCGGCCGGACTCACTCTCAGTAGCTGCGCCGCTGGTCAGATGGGATGACTCGACCGGGCTTCGGCGTCGGTTGGCCGCGCGGAGTGTAAGACCGGGTCGGCGCGAAAACTGGCACCGGGCCTACGACCTGAGGCGATACGCGTCGGGAGACCGGGCAAGCCCGTGTTCTGTCCCCGCCGCGTGTCCCCTCGCTAGTGCGAGCGAACGGCCGGGCTGAGAGCGTCGAAGCGGCGGCGAAAGCGTTCGGCGTCATCGCCTTTGGTCTGTGCGGCTGCCATGCGCACCGGACGCAGTTCGGCGACCAGACGGGGGGAGTTGACCGGACCTTCCAAAACGGAGAGGGCCGCATGGCCTTCCGTGATGGCGCTGCTGGTATCGCCGAGACCGGCTAGCGATGCTGCGAAATAGGCGCGATACGACGCCTCGTCTCGCGGCAGATTGCCAGGGCGTCCAATGCTTTCGCGAAACAGGTCGACCGACTGACTGTGTTGCCCGAGTAGCTTGCGGCCCTTGGCCTCATGGACCTGAAGCTCGGCCACCGTGACATGGTCGAGCCAGGCGGGGTCGTCGGCGCCTTCGAGGCCGCGATCCGCTTCGCGCCACACTCGTATCAATGCCCGTTCGAACTCCGTCCGGTCGCCTATGGCTGCGTGCGCGGTGGCTTCTTCTGCCGCGCGCAGGGCGTTCAGGCGGATCGAAGGGAGTTGACGGACGAGTTCAGTCGCACGGTGCGCGAGCCGTATCGACTCCCGGCCGGTTTCGGTCGAGCCGATGCCGACATTCGCGAGGTCGCCGAGCGCTGCCGCCAACAGCAGTGTGTCGCCGCATTGTTCTGCCAGCAGAACCGATGTCATCAGGCAATGTCGCGCAATGTCCGGTCGTCCGCAGTCACGTGCCAGCCATGCTGCGGTATTGGACAACCAGCCAGTCGCGCTCGCCAATTCAGTGCCGGTGCGGGGACCGTATTCGCCATGGTCGAGCAGGCGACGTGCCAAGCGGTATTGCTGAAGAGCGAACTGTGCGATATTGCCACCGCCGAACCGATTGTCGTGCTCCCACAACCGTTGCATGAGGGTCTGGATATATGTGATGTGGCTGGTGCCGACGCGTATCGAGTCTCCCGCTCCTGCCGGTGTCGCAGTGCTCCCGACGATGGCTGCCATCGTTGTCGCTGCTAGGCCGAATTGTCTGCGGTCCACGTCCTCGGCTCCTTCACGCTCCCCGGTTTCGATGGTCCTCGGATCGATGGGTTCGAGCAAGATCGGGGTAAGGGCCGAGCGCGGAATGCCAAGTGCGTCGGCGGCGCGGGTCAGTTCCCGAACATCGAAGATGGTGGCGACTTCGCCGCGTTCCACTCGTCCGGCATGCGTGCGGTCCCAGTACAGCAGCGCGGCGAAATCTGCTTGGGACAAGCCCATTTCCCTGCGGACCAAGGCCAATGCGCGGCCAGGCTGTCCGGCAGCGAGCAGTCGCCGGAATTCTGGCGACTCCCACGTGGGCGTGAATTCGCAATCGGTGATTTCTTTGTCGGTCACGTTCGGTCCCCCTGTTCCGAATCCGTTGTCGTGCACGCACTTTAGACCAGAAGCGGCATGTCAGGTCGGACTACGGCAGATATCGCGCAGCACGGAACACGCGGTCCGCGGCGTCGTCACGACGCGGTCGGTGACCGACGCTGTTCGCAGCATCCGGCGCCGGGTTGATGCCGTGCCCGCATCGGCACACTGCCCCGGTACGCGCCGCCGGGTCGGTGGCGAGAGCCCCCGGCGCCGGGTGCTCCGACCAGTGAAAGGGAACGATGAAACCGAAAGCGATCGGGTACCTGCGCCGGGACATCTCCGGACGCCGCCAGCGTCGTCACGAACTCGAAATCCGCGCGCTGGCACGCAGATTGGGTTATGACCTAGCCCGAACGCTGACTCTCGGGCCCGAGGTGGACGCACCGGTCATGCGGCTTCGCGTACTCGTCGATCGACTCGGTGCGGCTGCGGTCATCACGCCCCATCTGGAACACCTGCAAGCTGCTGAAAAGCAAGTCCTCGCCGTATCCGATCTCATCACCCTTGACCCAGAACGGATCTGGCGACACAGCCCTGCGGCACACTGAGGTTCGGCCGACATACCGGAGGCTTGTCCGCGCGACCGATCCGCCCGTGTCGAATCGGCGCAGTGCGACGACCGGTGAGCGCGGCCGCGGGCCTCACGCCGACCGTGCCCGATGTCGGCGGGCAGTCCCTCTGCCGCCCGACCAGTTTGCGGCGTGTGCCACCTGCGCTCATCGGGATGTGCGGTTCATCGCCCGCCGTCGAGTGGACACCGTCCGGCCATTGTCAGGGGACTGCCCAGGCACGCGGGTTTCCTCTGCGCTGACGATCAGCGAGCGCCGTCGGTGTCCTGAGCGCTGGCGGATTCGGCGGCCAGGTTGGCAGGTCGGGGCCAAGGCGTCATCGGGCTTCGCTGAGCACCACGTTATTGCCAGCCCGGGCGGACCAGGCCGGATTCGTAGGCCATGACCACGAGCTGGGTGCGGTCTCTGACGTTCAGCTTGGAGAGGATGCGGCTGACGTGGGTGCGCGCCGTGGCGGGGCTCATGGAGAGCCGGTCGCCGATTTCGGCGTTGGTGAGACCCTCGGCGACCAGGATCATCACCTCGCGCTCGCGGTCGGTGAGTTCGGCGAGGGTCGCGGCCGGTGGTGTCTTCGCGCGCGCGGAGAACTCCGCGATCAACCTGCGGGTGCCGCCGGGGGACAGCAGGGCATCGCCCGCGGCGACCACGCGGACGGCGCGCACCAGATCGGCCGGTTCGGTGTGCTTGACGAGAAATCCCGCGGCACCGGAGCGCATCGCCTCGAAGACGTACTCGTCGAGTTCGAAGGTGGTCAGCACGACGACGCGCACGTCGGCCAGCTTGGCGTCCTCGGCGATCATGCGCGTGGCGGCCAGGCCGTCCAGGATCGGCATGCGGATATCCATCAGCACCACGTCGGGGCGCAGGCTGCGGGTCATGCGCACCGCCTGTTCACCGTTGTCCGCCTCGCCGACCACCTCGATGCCGTCCTGGGCGTCCAGCAGTGCGACGAACCCGCCGCGCACCAGTGCCTGATCGTCGGCCACCAGGACCCGGATGCTGTCGTGCCCGGCTGCGCCGGCGTGGTCATGCATCGAAGGAGCCTCCGCTGCGCCGGCCAGGTCGTTTCCAGACGCTACGGCTTTCCAGCGTATGTACCCGGCTGCCCAGCGTGCGGCCCCGGCCGGCTGCCTCGTGCTGTCGTGGTCGGCGGCGCTTCGGCCGAGGGCGCGTCTCCCCTGTCGTCGTGGGGTCGTGCATCGCAGCCTCCTCCGCCATCCGCCGGGGCTAGCGCTGCACGCGTCCGGCGGATGTGCTCGGTCGCTCGGTGGGTTCGTCTGGCGAACCCCCTGATGGGCCCATAGTCGTCCCGGGCATGCCTGATGCCGCAGTGCTCGGAGCTGCCTTGCGCGGGGACGTGGCCGTCTTGTTCTGCACATCGGTGCTCGGCGCCGTATCGGATTCGGTCGCCCCCTGCGCGGACGGGCTGGTCGCCGCGTTGCCATGGACGGGCGTGCCGGAGCTGGCGTTGCTCGGTGCTGTGCCGGACGCGCTGGTGCCGGGCGGCGTCGTTCCTGGCGTTGCCGTGCTTGGTTCGGCCGCTTCGTGACCGGTTGTGGCCACGTTGCTTCGGGCGGCCTTGCTCGGCGCTGTGCCGATCGGTCTGATGCCGGGCGGCGTCGTTCCTGGCGTTGCCGTGCTTGGTTCGGCCGATTCCTGACCGGTTGTCGCCGCGTTGCCATGGCCGGGCGTGCCGGAGCTGGCCTTGCTCGGTGCTGTGCCGATCGGTCTGATGCCGGGCGGCGTCGTTCCTGGCGTGGCCGTGCTTGGTCCGGCCGCTTCCTGACCGGTTGTCGCGACGTTGCTCCGGACGGGCGTGCTGGCTGCTGTGCCGATCGGCGTTGGTCCTGGTGACGCCGTATCCGGTTGGGTCGCTCCCGACTCAGGGGTTCGGGCAGGCAGCCGCGCCGCGACTCGGAATCCGCCGCTGGGGCGAGGGCCTGCCGTCAGCGCGCCGCCGAGTGCGTGGGCCCGCTCGCGCATGCCGATGATGCCGTTGCCGCCGCTGCTGCCGGGGCGCGACGGGGCGCTGGTCGGGCGGGTGTTGTCGACGGTGATGTCGACCGAGTCCGCCGCGTAGCGCACGGTCACGGTGGCGTCGGCGCCCGGGGCATGCCGGAGGACGTTGGTCAACGACTCCTGGATGATTCGTACCGCAGCCGCGTCGATGACGCTGGGCAGCTGCTGCGGGGTGCCGAGCACTCGGGTCTCGATCGTCAAGCCGGTCACGCGCGGGCGCTGCAGGAGCTCGTCCAAGTCACCGATGCTCGGTGTGGGAGCGCGCGGTGCGGGAGGCGGCTCGGTGGTATCGGTCTTCGCCCGCGCGGAACTGCGGCTGTCGCCCGAAGCCCGCTCGTCAGCCGCCGAATCACGGCCCTTACGCGAGCCGAGCGTGCGGCGATGGCCGGAGGTGTCGTCCGTGGGCGCAGCATCGTCGGCCGGATGGTCCCCGGACGCTACGACCGCTCCAGAGCGGATTGTCTGCAGCAGTGCGTGTACCTCGGTCAGCGCGTCGCGGCTAGCGGCCTTGATCGCGGTCAGCGCGGTTTCCGCCTGCTCCGGTCGCTTATCGAGCAATTCCAGCGCCACCGAGGACTGCACGTTGATCATCGACAGGCTATGGGCGAGCACGTCGTGCAATTCACGGGCGATAGCCAGGCGCTCCTCGCTGGCTCGCCGCTCGCGCTGCGCCTCCTCGTCCCGGAGCGTGGCTTCCGCCCGCTGTCTGCGCGCGACGAGCAAGGCCTTGCGCTGCCGGATCCCTTCGGCCACCGACACCAGCACGGCCGGCCAAGCCATCAGCGCGAAGATCTGCCACAGGTCGGCGGGCCGGCCGAGCAGCGCGGGCACCGGCCAGACCAGGGCGAGATAGCCGAGCGGGACGAGCGGATAGGTCCACCAACGGGATCCATTGCTCGCCGCGGTCAGAAAGGCGACGACCAGCGAGACGAAGATCGGCCCGTACCCATAGCCGCGCAGGGAATACGCCAGGCACGCGGCCAGGACGACGAACAGCACCGGCACCGGCTGCGCCCGCCGCCAGATCAGCGCCACGGGACCGGCGAGCAGCAGTAGGTACCCGAGCGCATCGAGGGAGTGCACCCCCGTCTGCCGCATGTTCGTGAAGGTGCCCCCGACCACCTGAACCGCGGCCACGACGAGCGCGACGCCCCAGTCCGATCCGACCGAGCTCCGATCCGTAAACGCTGCCACCCGCACGCACGTAGCCTATGCGGCTGAGCCCGGATTCGACGTCCGCCTGCGAACGTATTTCCCGAATACACCCAATCGGCATTCGAAATACGCGATGGGCGCAAGCGAGGTTCCGCCGTGACGGACGCGGTGAATCCGTCGTCGAGCATGCCGTTGCGATCCGGTCGTAGGGCTGCGGGTGGCGGTGTTCGTAGTGCTCCGAGGGGTGTCGAAAGCCGTTGGCGGACAGATTCACCAGCGGTTTTTGTTCGCCCGGTATCGAGTTGCCCTCTCGCGTCGTTGTTTACTCGTCGCCGAGAAGCGTTTCCGCGATTGTGCGGAGCGCGTCGGTGATCTGCGCGGAGGTGAGGCCGCGCTCGCGTTGGCGCTGATAGACCTCCGCTGCCAGCGGCGCAAGAAGCGGATCGACCATGGCGTCCGGTTCCCGGATTTCCGCTGCCACCAGCAGGGCTCGCACGTGTGCGTACCAGAATCCGTACGCGCCGGTCGCGAAGCGGGCTCCGCCGATTTCGGTGCCGAGCACCAAATGTGCGTGCTCATCCAGCAGTTCGACCATCGCGGCGTAGAAGGCGGCCAGCCGTTGTCCAGGTCCGGCTCCCGGACCGAGCGGCGGTGGTCCGGAAAGCAACTTCTCTTGCAAATCGCGCTCGTATTCGTCGAGTAGTGCCACCGCGATCGAGTTGATGTCCGGATAGCGCCGATACAGGGTGCCGCGACCGACACCGGCCGCCTTCGCGATGTCGTCCATCGTCACCGTGCGGGGGTCTCGGTCGGCGAACAGCCCCGCTGCCGCCGCCAAGACCTTGGCCCGGTTGCGCGCCGCATCCGCGCGCTCGGGCGACTTCGCCCGGCCGGGCTCGGTACCGGTGAGCAGGTCGGCGCGGGGTTCCATGCCGCGACTCTAGCCGACGCGGGAATAAGTGGACAATTTGTCCGATTGTGGCTAGCGTCGTCAGGACCTGAACCGGACGATGTGTCCAATTAGTTGGAGGTTTGGTCATGAGCAGGCCATTTCGCCGTATCGGACACGGCTTTCGTGCACGCGGAGCTCGCCAACTCCCGCCAGGACCCCGCGCTCGCGCATCGGCGCGCCGAACACGACGCGTCCTACACCCGCGCTCTGGCGACGGCGCGCGATCTGGCCGAGGAGTACTGAGATGAACTGGGTGGTCCTCGGTCTGGCCGGACTGGTGGAGATCGTATGGTCGCAGAGCATCAAGCCGACGGAGAACTTCACCAGAATCGTGCCGACGTTGGTCTGCTTCGCCCTCGGCGTCACCGCGGTGTACCTGCTGTCCCGAGCGATGCAGACGCTCCCGGTCGGCACCGCCTACGCGGTCTTCACCGGGATCGGAGCCGTCGGCGCGATCGCCCTCGGCGTCGTCGTCAACAAGGACCCGCTCAGCGCGGGCCGCGTACTCGCGCTCGCAATGATCGTCGGCGGCATCGTGCTGGCCAGGATCACCAACGCGGAGTGAGATGCCGCTATCCACCGGGTGAGCGACGGTTCCGAGCGCTGGATAGCTGCCGGACCGGCGCGTCCTGTCGCCGAGACATTCTGGCGGTCCAGGTGCGCGTTCAGGCGTCGCCGATCGATCGGTCGAGGGTAAGTCTCGTGGTCCGGCGGTGGGCGGCCATACCCGATGTGCTTGGTGTGTCCGGGATTCCGGTGCGCTGCGCTTCGACCGCAATGCGAGCGCGGGCCAGGCGACAGCGCGAGAGTGATTCGCGAACTGGTGGGCCGGGGCGAGGCGGCCGAGGTAGGTTCGTCCTGAATCGTCAAACGATCATCGGCGAAAGGACCGTGATGCCCACACGTACCGCGCGTACCGCCTGGACCGGCACCCTGCAGGAGGGTTCGGGACAGGTCGAGCTGACCAGTTCGGGGGTCGGCAAGTACGACGTGTCGTTTCCGAAGCGTTCCGCCGAGGAGGCCGACGGCACCACCAGCCCGGAGGAACTGATCGCGGCCGCGCACTCCTCCTGCTACGCGATGGCGCTCTCGGCGCAGATCGGCAACGCGGGCGGCACACCGGAGAGCCTGGACGTCACCGCCGACGTGACGCTCGGGCCCGACCCGGCGGGCGGCTTCCGGATCACCGGTATCAAGCTGACCGTCCGCGGCCGCGTCTCCGGCATCGACAGCGACGCCTTCCAGGCCGCCGCCGAGGCCGCAAAGGCGGGCTGCCCGGTCAGCAAAGCGCTGGCGGGGGTCGACCACATCAGCCTCGACGCGGCACTCGCGTAGTTTCGCGCGGCCGCTTTGTTCCCCGCACACGCGGTGATGTGTGCGGGGAACGAGGCGGGTGCGCGAAGAGTCAGTGCGTGCGGATCCAAGAGCGGATGGCGCGGCTTCGGAGCGAGCGGGGCGGCGAGCATCTCCGCCTGCACGGAACCGGCGGATGGCGCGGGTCTGGCGCGAGGGGTGCGAACGATCACCGCCTGTGGAACCACGGGCGGGCGGCGCGAGGGGTGCGAACAATCTCCGCCTGTGGAACCACGGGCGGGTGGCGCGTCCGGCGCGAGGGGGTGCGCGAAGAGTCAGCGCTCGCGGAACCAGCGGCGGGCGGAGCCGGTGTATAGCGCGGGAATCGCGATGAGTACCGCGGCTATGTGGACTGTGCGGAAGACTGCGAGCCATAGGGATGCGGGGGTCACGTCGGTGAACAGGTCCCGGAATTCCTGCGCCGACATGGCCGCCGCGAGCGGCTCGATGATCAGCGAGAGCAGGCCGAACACGCCGATGCCCACCGTGATCAGCAGGCGCGCCCAGCGGTCGCCCTTGGCCATGCGCACCGCGACGGACAGCACCACGAGATAGATCGCCACGCGCATGCCGAGTCCGGCCACCAAGTCTGCCGGGTTGGTGTCGAACGCGCGTGCTGCCCGCACGATCGCCTCGGCAACGCCCGCCAGCAAGGCGGCCACAAGCGCGACGAACGCGACACGAACGGAGCGTGGTGGCGCGGAGGAGTGGACACGCCGGGCGGCGGGCCAGGACGAAAAGGCAGTGCCGGTCATAGGACCGACACTGCCTCAGCGCTTCCGGACGCGAATCAGTCTGCGGTAGCGGCCGTTACTCGTACTGGGGTATCGGTATGCGTTGCGAATTCCGTGAGCGCGGCGAAGCCCAGTGCCAGGCAGGTCCATAGTGTCGCCGTCTCGGCCAGCGACGCGATCCGGAACTCCCACAGCAGGGCGGCCGGGAAATCCGCACTCACTTCGTTCACGCCGGGCAGCAGAACATAGCCGAGCCCGGTCACCAACACGAACGCGGCGACACCGCCGATCAGCCGAATCGTGGACAGCTGTGCGCGCAACACGGTGAACACCGCCACCGCGGCACCGACGGCCACGATTCCGAGCAGCACCGCCGCCAGCCACAGCAGAGTGCGGTTGTTGATGGTGTCGGGATCACCCACAGCCGGCGGATTGGCCGGGTACTTGAAGAACGGCACCGCGACAATCGCGGCCCAACCGGCTACGCCCAGCGTCAATGCGAGCCGCGGCCCGGACAGCGTGGTGTAGCGCCGCGCGACATGCGCCACCGAGGCGTAGATGGCGCCGAGCGCGAGCCCGGCCAGCCCGAGCGCGAGGAACTGCCCGAACTTCTGGCCGGTGCGGCTCACCAGTGGTTCTTCTTCGTCGCCGTGGGAATGCCCACCCGGCGACTCGGCGTGCTCGCCGTGCGTGTGCTCGGCGGCGGAGCCCGCTTCTTCGATGGCGATCGCGGCGTCCACCTTGGGTTCGCCGACGAAGTAACCGACGCTCGCGGCCAGCAGCCCGGCGATGAGGCCGGCCAGCAGGCCGCGAAGCAGCAGTGTTCCCAGTGATCCGGTCAGTGGCACGGAAGCCCCAGCAGGTGGCGCCCGTCGTGCATCAGCTCATGCAGGTACATCCCGCTGCGCGAGATGGCGCCCTGGTCGAATCCGACCAGGTAGAGCGTGAGTAGCGCGAGAAGAACGACACCGACCGTGACGAGCACGGTGGCCAGGGAATCAGTTGCCCGGCTGGGTGAATGCGCGATGGCCATTCGAGTCCTCCTTGGGATACGCGTCCCGTCGGGTGGTGGCGCGACGGTGCCGGTGTCTGGCTTTCCGGCACCGGACTCGGTGCATGGAACACAGTGGCGCGACCGCTCCGGAATCTCACCGGAATTACCGCATCACCTTCGCGTTTGTCCTTCGAACTGTGACAGCTCATGTACCCCGGCGTCAACTATGTCCGGCACGGGCGTACCGCGGCGTTGGGCGAGTCGCCGGGCAGGCAGACCTGCCCGGCGCTAGGCACCGAGGTCAGTTTCCGGGCTTCCCGGCGACGTCGAGCACGACCTCGAACTCGAGCAGCGAAGCGCCCGTCGCGACGGGCTTCTGGCGCTCGCCCGCGTGCGCTTCGCGCGCGGGTCCGTCCCGCCACGCGGTGAAGGATTCCTCCGAATCCCACTGGGTGACAACGAAGTACCGGTTCTCTCCGGCGACGGGGCGCAGCAGCTGGAAGCCGAGGAAGCCGGGCGAGTTCTCCACCGCGTGCGCACGGTGGGCGAACCGCTTCTCCAGCTCGGGGCCCGCGCCCTCGGGAACCTCGATCGCGTTGATCTTCACAACAGCCATGCGTCCAAGCTAGCGGTTGCCGCCGAGCAGGTGCTCGGTGCCTCGTATTGTCGAACCGATGTTGCACGACGAAGGCGGAGCAGGCGCGCCGATACTGCTGCTGCACGGACTGATGGGCAGCGCGCGCACATGGCGCGATCAGCTGGACTGGCTGCGCGAACACGGCCACGTCTACACCTTCGACGCCGCCGGGCACGGCAGGCCCGCACCGGGGGAATTGACGACCGAGGCATTCGTCGACGACCTTGCCGAGAGCACGGCCGCAATCACCGAGCCCATGGTGGTGATCGGTCATTCGATGGGCGCGCTGCACGGGTGGGTGTTCGCCGCGACCCATCCCGAGCGGGTCCGAGCGCTGGTGATCGAGGACATCGCACCGGATTTCACCGGCCGCACCGCCGCGCACTGGGCCGCGATGATCGAGGCATGGCCGCAGCCGTTTCCCGACGACGAGGCCGTTCTTTCCTTCTTCGGGCCGGTGGCCGGGCAGTACTTCCTGAACGCGTTCGAGCGTGGGCCCGAGGGTTACCGACTGCACGGATCGGTCGCGACGTTCCGCGACATCTCCGAGGAATGGGGGTCGCGCGACTTCTGGCGGCAGTGGCACGCCGTGCGGGTGCCCGCCCTGCTGCTGGAGGGCGAGCACAGCATCACCCCACCGGGACAGATGCGGCGAATGGCCGCCGCGCATCCGGAAGCCGACTACGCCCTGGTCCCCGGCACGGGCCACCTCGTGCACGATGACCAGCCGCAGCGCTACCGGACGGAGGTCGAGCGCTTTCTGCGGCGCGTGCTCGGCGGTTAGACATCCCTCCGCCGTCGCTTCGGCTGTGCGTGGTTCCCTTCGCTCCGGCCGTGCGCGTTATGCGTGCTCCGCCTTCGCTCCGGCCGTGCGCGGGCTGGGGACGGACTACGTCCGACAGAGCCGATCAGGGACGGATTTCCGCGTCGTGGCCGCCGCCTTCTCCCGCGAGCGCGAACAGACCGTCGGGGGTTTGCTCGATCAGGCCGTCCACCAGGAGCGAGTCGAGCGCCCGATCACGTTGCCCTGGGTCGCGGGTCCAAGCCAGGTCGAGGCGTACCCGCTCGACCGGACCGCTGGCGTGGCGCAGGACGTCCAACAGGCGACCGCGGGCTTGGCGGTCGGTCCCCTCGTACTTCTGGGTGCGGCGGACCACCTCGGTCACCGGCCGTCCCGCAGCGACCCACGCGCAGCTCGGTAGCGGACACTGCGAGCAATCCGGGGTGCGCGCGGTACATACGGTCGCGCCGAGTTCCATTAGAGCCGCGGAGAATACGGCGGCGCGGTCGATCTGCTGCGGCAGCAGGGCTTCGGTCTCGGAGAGGTCGCGCGAGGACGGGTTACCTGCTTCCGCGCGCCCGTGCACCGCTCTGGCAACCACGCGGCGGACGTTGGTGTCCACCACCGGAACTCGTTGGCCGTAGGCGAAACACGCGACAGCACGCGCGGTGTACGCGCCGATGCCGGGCAGGCCGAGTAGCACGTCCACGTCGGCGGGCACCTCGTCACCGTGCTCGGCCGCCAGTACTCCGGCGCACTCGTGCAGGCGCAGGGCGCGCCGCGGATACCCGAGCCTTCCCCAGGCCCGCAGCACTTCGGCCGGCGAGGCTGCCGCCATCGCCGAGGGGACCGGCCAGCGCGCCACCCACTCGCGCCAGATCGGTTCCACGCGTACGACCGGAGTCTGTTGCAGCATGATCTCGCTCATCAGGATCTGCCACGCGGTGACGCCGGGCCTGCGCCACGGCAAGTCGCGCGCGGCCGCTCCATACCAGTCCAGCAACGTGTCCGCGTCGATGTCCTTCGGTGCGCCGTTCCGCACTGCCCTCACTATCCCTGTCCTATCGCCGCAAGGCGGTATTTGCCCACCTGTAACCGACCAAACTCGCTGGTAACACAATCGGTGTGCACAATGGTCGGTATGCCGGATTCCAACCCGATCAGTGCCTGGAAGTCCCTGCGCGAAGGCAACGAACGCTTTGTCAGCGGTGCGCTGCTGCATCCTAGCCAGGGCGCCGCAGACCGGGCCAAGCTCGTCAGCGGCCAGCACCCGCACGCGATTCTGTTCGGTTGCGGCGACTCGAGGGTCGCCGCCGAGTTGATCTTCGACCAGGGCCTCGGCGACATGTTCGTCGTGCGCACCGCGGGCCATGTGGTCGACAGCTCGGTACTCGGCTCGATCGAGTACGGGGTGCAGGTGCTCAACGTGCCGCTCATCGTAGTGCTCGGCCATGACAGCTGCGGCGCCGTGAAGGCGACCATCGACGCCCTCGACGGCGGTGAGGTCCCCGGCGGATTCATCCGCAGCGTGGTGGAGCGGGTCACGCCGTCCATTCTGATCGGACGCCGCGAAGGTCTGTCCACCGTCGACGAGATGGAGGCCAGGCACGTGGTGGAGACCAGCCGCCTGCTCATGCAACGGTCGATGATCATCTCGCAGCGGGTCGCCACCGGTGCGTGTGCGATCGCGTGCGTGACCTACAAGCTGGCCGAGGGCAAAGTGCAGTTGCACCGAGTTGTCGGCAACATCGGCGAGGTGGTCTGACACCGCGGCGCGCCCGGGGTTCGCCCAGCGTGCCGGCGGAATGTACCCGCCGCCGACGGGTGCGGGCGGCCGACACGCCGTGCCCCTGAGACGCTGGGCCCGATCGTGCGCTTACCGTTGAGGCGTGCTGGAACCGAATGGACCGCTGCCACCGGAGATCTACTGGCGTCGACGCGCATTCGCCATCGGCATCCTGGTGGTCGCGCTCGCGCTGGTGATGTGGGTCGTGCTCGCGGTCGTGCGCGGCGGTGACTCGCCCGGCGACACCAAGTCCGCCGGGTCCAGTTCGGTCGTGGCCAAGCCGACCGACACCGGGGCGGCCAAGCCGTCCGGCGCCGGTGATTCCGGTGTCCCGAAGTCGTCGGCCGCCGCCGGTGCGGCGGCGGCCGCCTCATGCCCTGATCAGTCGCTCGCGATCAAAGTGACCGTCGAGCAGCCCACCTACCGGACCGGCGAGCAGCCGGTGTTCGGGATCGTTATCACCAACATCTCGTCGGTGCCCTGCACCCGCGACATGGGCTCCGGCCTGCAGCAAGTGTCGGTGCACACGCTCGACGGCCAGCGACGGCTGTGGTCGAGCACGGATTGCTACCCGGACGGCCAGCCCGATGTCCGCACGATGAATCGCGGTGAGCAGGCGGCGTTCACGGTGACCTGGTCGGGCTCCACCTCGCAGCCCAGCTGTGCGGGCGAACGTGTCGCGGTGCCGCCCGGCGCATACAACGTTGTTGCGCAACTGGGCTCGGTGCGCAGCGCGGCCGAGCCGTTCAACATCGCCTGACTGTGTTTGTTTGGCAGCGCCTGCGGCGCTGC
>NZ_BDBA01000170.1 GCF_001612745.1 Nocardia amamiensis NBRC 102102
GAATCCGCAGGGCTTGGCGGTCGACCCGGCGGGCAACGTATACGTCACCGATCTGGGCCCCGACCCGGTGGTGAAACTCCCGGCGGGCTGAACCACCCAGACCGCCTACCACGATCGCAGCGGTGCCGCGATCGGGAAGACAGGGCGGTTCGACGTCGAACCTCCCGACCCGGATGTCGACCTTGCGGTGCTCGGAACCATCGAGGAGTGGTCGAGAAACAGCCAGGTACTGGCGTAGCCCGATTGAGAGGATCTGAACCTTGAACGATCTTTCTCGCCGTGACCTGTTCAGGACGTCGGCGGCCGCCGGCGTCGGAGCAGTCGTTGTCTCGGGCCTTGCGGCCGCAGACACGCCGGATATCGAGGCCGCGGACCACCCGAGTAAAAGCCCGGGAGGCCCGCCCGCGACGCTGACCGGCCGCATCGTCCGCCCCGGTGAGGCGTCGTACACGGATGCGCGACTCGGCTGGGACCAGCTCTTTTCCCACTATCCGCTGGTCATCGTCTTCGCGCAGGAAACCCAGGACGTGGTGAACGCCCTGACGTGGGCGCGGCAGCACAACATCGCGGTGCGGGTGCGCAGCGGCCGCCACGCCCTGGAAGGCTGGTCGAACGTCGACAACGGCATCGTCATCGACGTCAGCCAGCTGAAGTCGGTCCAGATCGACGCCGGCGCTCGTATCGCGACGGTCGGTGCCGGGGTGAACCAACTGGAAGGGGTGACGGCGCTCGCGAAGCAGAACTTTGCGGTCACAACCGGGAGCGAGGGCAGCGTCAGCTTGTGTGGTGCGACGCTCGGCGGTGGCCTTGGGCCCCTCAACCGCTGGCTCGGCATGGCCTGCGACAGCCTGATGGCGGCCGAGGTCGTCGTCCCGGCGGGTCACGACGGCGCCGAGGTGATCAACGCGGACTTGCAGCACCACTCGGACCTGCTCTGGGCGCTTCGCGGGGCGGGAAACGGCAACTTCGGGATCGTCACACAACTCACCTATAAGGTGTATCCGCTCGAGCATCTCGCCTATGTGCAGGCGACATGGGATGGACTCGGTGACCTGTACGGGGTCTTCGAGGCATGGCAGCGTACGGTACCGTCCGCCGACAGCCGTCTGGGATCCGAGCTCGAGATCCACAAGTCCCAGATCCTGCTGTCCGCGTGGCTTGTGGACGGGGCGGCGGCACAGGCCAGACAGATGCTGGCTCCGATCCTGTCGGTCGGCACGCCCGATGTCACGGTGCAGGTCGGTAACTGGGGCGACATCTTTGCGGGAGCCCAGCTCCCGCTCGAGCAAGAGCCCGCGAACTGGAAGTTCTTCTCGGAGTTCTTCAAAGAGCGGTTCCCGAAGAAGGCGATCGACATCATCGGCGACTTCATGCGAAACGCTCCCACAGAGGAGAGCAACTACTTCGTCGATGCCTTCGGCGGGGCGATCAAGAGGGAGCCCCCCGGCGGCACGGCGTTCGCGCATCGCGACGCGCTTTTCTACGGCGAGATCGGCGCGGCCTGGGGGACTCGTTCAACACAACCAGGCGTCGGCGACCCGCTGACCTCGCAGGCCCAGGCCTGGACCGCTGAGTTCAGCCAGGCGCTGCGGCCCTACGCGGACGGCGCCTACGTCAACGTGCCGAACGTCGGAATGCAAGAGTGGCAGACCGCCTACTGGGGGAGCCAGCACTTCGAGCGGCTGCGCAGGATCAAAGCGAAGTACGACCCCCACAACGTCTTCCAGTACGAGCAGAGCATCCCGCCCGCGTCACACTGATCGACCGTCTTCTGAAGCGTTGGGGATGCCCGTTGATCGGCGGTGGGTGGCGATGAGGCCGTCGCAGTGCAGCCTGGGCGGGTGGACCCCCATGTCGGCTTGCCACCAGGGTGGCCGTGGACCCCGGCGTCTCCGATGAAGATGCCGGAGAAGGCGCGCAGCACCGCCCATCCGCGGGCGCGCCGCAGTGTCGCCGCGTCCAGGGCTGCAGCCGGTAAGGATTGCGGGGCCGGGTTGGCGGGCGGCCTGGCTGGTCCGAGCGGTCGGTGGAGTGGTCAGGCGCCGAAGTCGGCACGGTGGTCGGTGGCCCATTCCGCCAAGGTGCGTCCAGGCTTGCCGGTCACGGCGGTGGCGGGACGTACCTGGTCGGGGGTGGTGAGCGTGTCGCTCCAGTAGTCGAGCAGCATCTTCATGATCGGTTGGGGGATGAATTGCGCTGTCTCGGCGCGGAATTCGTCGGGGGTGATCTCGGTCAGCGGGATCTGTCGTCCGAGGACGGCGCTGATCGTGGCGACCTGCTCGGTGCGGGTGAGTGTCTGTGGGCCGGTGATCGGGATCGTCTGCCCGATGTGGTCGTCGCACAGCAGCGTCTCGGCGGCGGCATCGGCGACGTCGTATTCGTGCACCGGCGCCTGCGCGGATGCCAGGTACGGTGCGCGGATGGGTGCGCCCGAGCTGATCTGCCACCGCCATTCGAGCAGGTTGTTGGCGAAGGTGCCGGGGCGCAGGATCGTCCACGCGTCGGTGCGATCGGTGACGGCGGCTTCGACTGCGCTGTGATGCAGCTGGCTTGCCGAGCCGCGGTCACGGGGAAATTCCATCGCCGCGGCCAGCGAGGACAGGACCGTGAAGCGGTGCACGCCGGCGGCGACGGCCGCGTCGAGAAAGACGTCGATGCCGCGTGCCGGGAAGATGAAGGCGCGATCGACGCCCTTGAACACCTGCGGGCCGAGGGTCGAGGCGTCGGCGAGGTCGCCTGCGACGACGTCGACCGCCGCGGACAGGTTCGCGTTCTCCGGCTTGCGGGTCAGCGCGCGGACTACGGCACCGCGGGCGAGGAGGGTGGTGACGAGGTGGCGGCCGACGGCGCCGGTCGCGCCGGTGACGAGAACGGTCGGGCGGGCGGGGCGAATCTCTGTGCTGCTCATGACATGAATACTTCCGATAAAGACCTTCTCGCCACATTACGAGAATTCGTTATTTCTACCTCGGCGACATCAACGAGGCCGCCGGACTCATCGCCGGCTCGAAGCTGACCGGCGCGAACTTGGCCCGCGCCATCCTGGCCACCGCGATCCTGGCCGGCGCGATACTGAACGGCGTGCGCCACCACGAGTCGACGCAGTGGCCGGCGGGGGTCACTCGGAGTGCCGAGAGAGCGCCGCCGCGGCTCAGCCGCCAGAAACTCCGTCTGCCGTGTCGGTGTCCGACCGTATTGTGGTCACATGACCGACATTGCCCCGCTCGCGGCCTCCGCCCGGGCCGTGTTCGGCGCCCCGGGTGTGCATGCCGTCGTGCGGGACGGACGGACGGTGCATGCGGTCAGCCTCGGGCAATGGGTCGGCAACGAAGAAGTGCCCGAGCTTCTCTGTCACACCGGTGTCGCGGGCTGGTCGCCGACGGCCTTGTCGCCAACTCGAGCAGACGTCACCTGTGCCCGATGTCTGCGCCGAATCGGCGCGCCCTCCACAGGGTCACGGCAGCTTCTGCTGTTCGGCGAGGACGAACACGGCATCACAACAGCCTGAGCCGCGCTCGTCTTGCGGTCAGCAGTCGAACGGGAAGCACGACTTCGGCGGGGCAGTCGGCTGCGCGGGCGCGAGGATTGAGAGCACCACGGCGGTGTCGGTCGGCCTGTCGTAGATCCCGTGTAGGTGAGGGTCAGCACGACCAGCACGAGGAATCTCACGCTGCTGGGCCGCTACTACGAACGCTTCGCCGACCACACCGTCCAGGTCGGGCGCCGTATCCGGCGCATTCCCGGCGCGCTAGTCGTGTGGCTCGACGTCCAGGACATACTCGAGGTCTCTGATCTGGTGGGCCACCTCCTGTGAGGAGGAAATGACGACGCGGTCGGCTCCGCAGAGTTGTACGACTTCGGCGTCGGTGGTTTCCAGCCAGTCACAGAGCTTCACCCGGATCCCGTGCGGGGGCGCGCTGTCGCCGAGGATGCACGGATCGAGTCGGACGAGGTAGGTGCGGCGGTGTGCCGACATCGCGGCCCCTTCAGTCGACGGGGTGTGGCAGTGCATGCAGAGTCTCGTCTGTCGTCTACTGGACAGGCGACGGAACCGATCAGGCGGCCACCAGCTCTGGCCATACCCCCACGCTAGCCCCGCCCGCAGTGCATCGGGGGCGAACCGGCCGCAATGTTTGCCACCGAGCTGCCGTTCGACCACGGATCAGGCGATTGTGCTGCGCAGGGTCGAAACCGATCGGTGCTCGGAGCGCTGCGGCACCATGAGTTCACAGGTCACTGGTCCGTGGGAAGTATTGGCGCAGAAGGCCATCAGCGGCGTCGGCATCGGGCATGGATAGGCTCTAGTCGCCGGATCGGTCCACAGAATGAACGGCCCTACTCCATGAGTGACTACGACGTCTTCCTCGCCGATTGCCCCGCCCGCACCACGCTGGCCCTGGTTGCCGACACTTGGTCCGTGGTGGTGATCTTCGGGCTCGGCGACGGACCGCAGCGCTACAGCGAACTGCGCGACCGTATCGGCGGCATCAGCAAGAAGATGCTGACGCAGACACTGCGCAAGCTGGAGGCGTCACGGCTGGTCGAGCGCCGTGTCCTCGCCGCAGCGCCGCCCGGCACGGAATACACGCTCACCCCGCTCGGGAAGAGCCTCCTGGAGCCGGTGTCGCTGCTGGCGCGCTGGGCCGAGGACCATGCCGAAGAACTGGCATTCGGGCAGGATTCCTGACCTGTCGCTGGGCACCGTCAGGTTCCCCACGGCCCCCTAGCTTCGACCGCATGAGAATCGCAATTTTCGGGGCAGGCAAGATGGCCGAGGCCCTGGGCGCCAAGTGGGCCGCACGCGGGCACGACCTGATGATCACCGGACGGTCTCCCGAGAAGGTCGCGGCCTTGGCCCACCGTTTGGGCGTACGTGCCGGCAGCTTTCCGGAGGCGGCACAGCACGCCGATGCCGCTCTGCTCGCCGTGCTGTACCAAGGGATGGAGTACACCCTCGAACGCATCGGGGACGGCCTGCGCGGCAAGCCTGTCATCGACTGCAACAACCCCGTCGAAACCGAGGGATTCACGCTTGTCACCCCGCCTGGCGAGTCGATGGCGCAGCAGATCGCGAAGGCGACCGGCGGACACGTGGTCAAGGCCTTCAACCTCTGTCACGCTGACGTATGGCGCATGCCGTCGATGACATTCGACGGCCGTCCGCTCACCGTTCCGTACTGCGGCGACGACTCGACCGCCCTTCGCGTGGCCGGACAACTCATCGAGGACACCGGAGCGGTTCCCCTGCCGACCGGCGATCTGCGGCATGCGCAATACCTGGAGGCGAGTGCCGCGATCATCATCGCGCAACTGTTCGGCGGCCTTCCCACACGCACGGTGTTCAACCTGGTCGACGACCAGGCACCGGCAGTGCGGTGACCACGTCCTTCGCAGGCATGATCCGCGCCAGGGGCAACTGGGACCTCATAACGCCGACCTGGCGCCCACACAGATATCCGGAGTGGCGATCCGGAGTCCGGATGCAGTCGGGTGGGCGATGATCATCGAGCGGAGTTCGGGTCGGCTCTTGGCCATCGAACCCATCACCTCACCCCCGTTCACCGTCGTACGCGTCCGCCGCGGCAGCCAACTCACGACACACCGAAGTGAGCGTCCCGGCAGCCCACTCACGCGCACGGGCGGTCGGAAGCGGCCTGTTGCGCATGGTCAGGGTTACCGGTATGCGCAAGGACAGCACGGACTCGAGGATCAACTCGAATTCGGTGATCTGGGCCGAGTGCAGATGCGGTTGACTGACCGAGACCGTCGCACCGGGTGTCAGCCCGCGCCCCAGCGCGGCTATCCGCGCGCAGTTCGTGCGTGTGAACGCGGGCCACACCAGATCCAGCGAATCCGAGGCAAGGACCGAATATTGCAGGGCCAGGACGGTGTCGATCAGGAACCGGTCGTCGAGGCGATGTCTGCGCGACAAAACACCCTGACACAGGCCCAGGACTTGTTCACGCTGTGCGGAATTGAGTGTTCCGTCGAATCTCTCACCATCCCCGGTCGAGGTCCTGCCCAGCCGTTGCCCGAACAGCACCAGGCTGTTGAGCCGCAGCCATTGCCCCTGTCGCATACCGATATCCGGGGCCAGAAGCCAGGATCGAAGCAATACCTCGGTATGCATGGAACCTGCCGCGAGTAGACCGACGATATGAGCCAGATAGACCGTGAGCTGCCCGAGCCGCTCGGATGTCACGATTCGCCCTCGGGTGATCGCGTCCGCGAGCAGAATCGCCGACAGTGCCGGGACGGCGTCGATCTCGCCACCGGACTGCTCGTCAACGGGGGCGGAGACCAGGATTCGGCCGTACTCGGCGAGCCACCCGACCAGTGCCCGCAACACGGTACCGACATATTCGGCACGAAGTTCGCCTCTACGGACCGTCGCGCAGGCAGCCGTGACGAGCGCCGAGGTCGATCCATCTGTAGGAGCGGACATCCCGTACCGCGCTGCCTCGAGGGAGGACGCGAGCCTTTCCTCCGCGATCCCGTTGAAGGTCGCGGCGTCGAAGTTTCCGTGGTCATGGGCTTTCCGCAGGGCCTGGACGAGCCACATCGGCAGGTCGATCTCGGTTCGCGCGGTGCCGGCGGGAACGGCCACGATCGATTCCGGTCCGGCGTCGACCACCTCGGCGCGGATCGGATCCTTGTGGTCGATCTCCGTCTCCGACCGCAATTCGATGAGCAGTGTGGTGGGGTGTACCGACGCGACGTAGGTGTGGTAGGCCGAATCCGATCCGATCTGTGCCAGCGGCCGTACCGACACAGTCTGCCTGGTGACGATTCGGCGTAGGTGGGCAGCGGTGACGGTGTCGATCGCGCCGAACCCGCCCTCCGCGCGGCGGAACACCCTCAGCGGACGACTCAACTCCCGGAGCGCACTCGCCACGGCAGGGCTGGGTGCCGCGGGAACGAGTCCGACATCGTCGAGGTCGAGCCACAGCAGTGCGGACGACGCCCGGTCGCGCACCACGATGCCGCGGTGCGCACCAGCATCGGCCACCACGTCGACCTCGAGGTCGGCCGTGGCGTCCACCGTCGAGGACCGCCACCGCTGACCGTCCCACTCCAACCACACGGGCCGGTCCTCGTGATCGAGTCCGGTGACGACCGCCGAGCGGGCAGCTTCCGGCACGCCGAGCACTAGATCATCGAAGTCGATCAGCAGCAACAACGCGCCGCCTCGAACCAGAACTCGGCGCGCGTCCACCATGCCCAGCGTCCGCGCCGAGATGACCATGCCCACCGAGAGTGCCCTGGCCCCACCGTTCCAGCCGGTAGGCCCGAGCGTGACATGGATTCCGTTCTCCTGCGAGGCCACATCGGCCACGCGGGCGGGGTAGCTTCCGCCGAGCGCCCGCAAAGTCGATGCTCTGGTCTCGGGATCGAGCAGTAGCAGCCGCAACCATTCTTGGCTTCGCCAATTCGGGCTGAAATGCACTGCAGCATTGTTTATTCCGCCGACCGCGAAGCGTTCCGTTCGTTCGTCGAAGCTCAAGAACACCACATCGCCGTCGGTCACCGTGCGCGCCTCGGCCGGTTCGAGGCTGTTGTCGGATGTCAGCCAGCAATGTCGGTCGACCGGGAATTCCTTGGTCCGGCCCACCAGCGGATAGGTGAATCGCCATCGCCCGTCGCCGAGCACCACTCCGCGACCGAGTCGCTCGCGCAGCGGCAACAGGACGTGCGCGTCGTGGAAGTATCCGCGCGGACCCTGCTTCCAGTTCAGCAGGTCCAGACTCGACATCCGCCCGTCGTGCGCAGATCTGCGGAATATCTCCACCCGGTCGCCGGGGGCGAAGATCCGCCACAGGAACGACCGCAGACTGGCTCGTCGGGATGTTCTCGCGTACAGCAGATTTCCCGGAACTTTGACCACACGTCCCGGCGACAGCTCGATCCACACCGCGGTCGTGGTGGCGCCTGCGACGGGATACCAGCCGCCGTCTCCCGGCAGACCGCTCTCGATGATCTCCGTGGCCGGGTAGCCGAAGCGCACCAGGTCGGCAGCCGGATAGCGCAACGTCCAGTCGTCGGTGAAGAACAACGGCCCGTCGGCCGACGACACGGGATCGGGCAGCGGTGCGAACTGCGGTCTGCGTGCACCCCTCGGCCAGTAGCCGGTGGTGCGGTCGTGATACCGCCACTCGCCGCGCTCGGCGTGCCGGGCGATATCGTTCGCATCGCCGTCCCAGAAGCTGAGTTGGGGCCACCTCGGCTTGCTTTCGGTCGGAAGCGGGGCCGACCCGCGGGCCGGCCGCACCAACGGTGCGTTCCACTCGTTCGTGCGCAGTGCCCCGGCGCGTACGGTGCTCGCGGACAAGGTCGGCTTCTTGCGCCGATCGCGAGCCAGGACAGCGAACCGTGGGTGTTCGCGATACGAGAATTGTCTGGCGATCTCCGGGTCCGACACCGTAATCGACGGCAGACCGGCGATCGTCATATCGCAACGATCGTTGCGGCCCGCTTGCCACGTGGTGTCGTCTTTCAGGAAGACCAGGGCCGGTCGGCCCGTATCAGGGATGAAATCCTGTTCTGATTCGATGATCTGGCTGAGCGCGTAGCCTCTCTGCCCACGCTCGAGACTGCATATCGACCCCGGCCTCGGCAGATATTCGCGGTTCGATACGTCGAAGGAGAACAGTACCCCCGGCATGATCTCGACCCTGAGCTGCCTGAGTTTCACCTGTCCGCCTCTGGTGCGCTGTTCGTCGAGACGCCCCACGACCACCTGCGCCTCGCCGACGGCCGCCAGCCAACGATTCACATGGTGTGTGGACCGATCGGGTGCGCTGATGAGATCGCCGGACCACAGGCCCCGATCATCGGTCTCCTCGAGCAGTCGTACCAACATCGGCGTCCCGACGAACGTCTGGGGATCGTCACGGAAGGCGACACGGAGGGTGGACTCCCGGAACGAGAACTGGCGGCGGTTGACCCGGACACGCAGCCGTCGTGCCTCGTCCCAACCACGCACTCCCGGCGGGGATCTGAACATTACGAGATAGTCGTTGCCGCTGCCATTTCCCTTCGACTGTTTCTCCTCGATCACTCCGGCGACCAGGAAGACGTACTCTCCGCGCTGCGGAATCCTGCTTTCCTCGGTGGCCTCACTGGTGACGGCTTTGAGGCGCAGGCCGCGGTTCTCGTTGGGGTGCAGGGTCAGATCAACTCGCGCGTATACGTCGAATGGTACGGGTTTGTCGTCGGCTCGCTCCCGCTGCGTCAACAATGCGGTGATCCGCTCGCGCTCGGTCGGATCGAACTGCGCGTTGCGCAGACGCAGGTGGCGCTGATGGGTACCGCCGCCGATATCGTGATTGCGAGTCTTCACCCCGGTCACCAGGACCCGGCCACTGCGCGGATAGACAAGGACCCGGACCTGGTGCAATATATGCCGCTTCGCGTCCTCCCAGACGTACTGCTCTACGCCCCAGCGGACATCACGCGGCTCGACGACGACGCACAGAACCGGGCGTTCCCCGATCCGACGCGTATCGAATGCGAACTTGGTGATCAAATCGCCGAAGAAGGGTTGCCAGCCGGTGGAATCACCGACGACCAGCCGCTCGGTGGGCACGACCATGGTCCACCCGTACCCCCATTCGAAGCGGTAGGAGCCGCCCCTGGTACGACCGGCGAAGCGAATCGGGAAGTCGATCGGCTTGCGGTGAACGACCCTCCTTGACTTCCGGAGGTGTCCTTCGAACTCCCGCACCGACATGGGCGGAACCGCCATGCACGAGGCCGTCCAGCTGCGGTCCCGTTGTGACCACACGACCTTGGCGCGGACATTGTTCCGGTCGTAGGTCTCATCCAGCCAGGCCAGCTGACCCCTCCTGTCGACCGGCACGGACGTGATGGCTTCGGCATCGGCCGCACTCGTGGTCGATGGATCGGCCAGGGCCAGCCCGGTGAGGTCGATTCGGTTCGGTCGCCTACTGTCGGTGTCGAATCGCCCGGTCACGATGTACTGTCCGTCTCGCTCCCATGCGACGTAACGGTCCCACCAGGACGGGCTCGCCGCGCTCTGCGAACCTTTGCGCGAACTCACGGGCGCGGAACCGCCCCGTCGACCCGCCTTGCCGGGTTGAAACAGTCGACGCAGATCGATCAGCCCGACGCTATCGGAACCAGAGACCTTCTCCGCGACGAGATACGATGATGACCAGCTCAGGTTTCCTTGTCGGAACACTCCGGGCTTGGCTTCACCATAGAGATCGAATCCTCCGGTGTGCAGGCAGACGACGGCGCGTTCGGGCGATCCGTGCGCGCGCTGAGCAACCTCGGTGATCGTGCCCTCCTTGACCCGAGCGCCGTAGAGGTGAGAAGGATTGGCGTCGTGCCTGGTCATGCAGTGAATGACCGGCAGGGTCGGATCCTCGACGGCCGCAACCGTTCCCGTGCCGGGTACGGACACGTTGCCCAGGACGGTGCCCTGCGGCACTGCGGTGTCGGCATGCACCACGGACCACAGAGCTCGTACGTGAATGTTCCGATGGCAGGCGGTGGCGACCCAACCCGCCTCCATCCGGCGCAGTGTCACCAGATCGCCCAGGTGCGTGGGAATCTCATCGAAACCGGAGATGGGTAGTTCCAGCGTGAGTGCTCGGCCGTCGATCTCCAACCAGATCCGGCTGCGTTCGTCGTCGGGGCCGTAGGTGCAGATGATCCCCGACAGCTCCGCCGCGGTGTCCGGTTCCACGGCGACGTCGACGCGGACATCGAACTCGAACGGTGTCGCCGACTGTTGTCGGCTCGAACCGAAACTCACCTCGGTGACCACCGCACGACGGTGGTCGTACTTCGTGCGCGGAACCGAATCGGGCCCGAACGTCAATGATTCGGCGGCGACTTCGACCTCCTGGTCGGAGGTCGTCCGTGCGCGCAGCCGCCCCGCGTCGACGTCGCCGATCAGGGAACGCAGCACTACAGTCCGGCCCACCGACATCGCGATCAATGCGCGGAGTGTGCCGAGATCGTCGAAATCGACATCCAGCGTGTGTGTTTGCACCAACTGCATGGTCACGCAGGCCATCCGCTGCGACCGGAGATCCCAACCGCCCGCGACCAGTCGTGCTCGTGCGTGAACGGCGCCCCGAATCATCTGCTCGCCGAGATCGACTTCGACACGTTCGGGCATGTCCGGTATCGCCACCGTCGTGAACCAGACGTCGCCTTCGCGGAATATCTCGACCGGTTCGCCAGATCGGAAAAGCTCTCGCCACAGGAGATTTCGCTTGTCGACGGCTGACTCGGCCGCGCCGTGCGCGTCCACCGCGAGGGCGATGCGGGGATCGTGGCCGTCTTCGGTCAGGCGCAGCGTCAACCTGATGCCTGCAGCACTGGTATTGCCAGTCCTCGACTCGCGCAGCACCTCGTCGAGTAGCGCACGGGAATCGGGCTCCCAGGCACGGTGCGGGATCTCGTATACCGCTCCGGGGCGCGCGCTCACCAGAAGCAGCGGCCGACCGTCGTATTCGGTCGATTCCACCACTGTGACGGTCACGAGCCGTCGCAGGTCCGCGCCGAATTCCTCGACGATCAATCGCGCGAACGCTCTGCGTTCCGGCAGCCAGATCTTGTGGACCTTGTCCCAGCGGACTTCGGTCGTCGGCGTGGGCACCCGCTCTTCGGCCAGTGCCATCACATCGGGATCCCACTGGGCCGCCACGCGCGGATCATCCAGGTCTGCGGTGACTTCCAGACCGTTGATGACCAGACGCAGCCTCTGTCGGTCGATCGTGACGGTGGCCAGGCCGCGATCGCGGACCGGCCCGACGACCGGGCGCGGACTCGTTACCCCGCCACTCGGACTCAGCGTCACCAGATCGCCGATTTCGACGGTTTCCGGTGCCGGCCGCCATTCGACATCGGTGCCACCGCGGTTGACCAATATCCGTGCCGACGCGGTGTCGACTGCGGCGATGATGCCGACGAAAGGCCCTGCGATAGAAGACCCGCCGCGGAACAGATCGACGGCGGTGCCCGGCGGCAGTTCGCCGCGCCATCCGATGTACATGGTCTCGCCGCGGCGTTGGTAGCTGAGGGCGTTGCGGGGATCGTCGAGTCTCTCGACACCATCACCCGCGGTCATGATCGGCAACGCGGTATGCAGGGTGTCCTGCCAGACCCCGGCGAGCTGGCGCACCAGCGGGGCGGACTGCTCGGTCCGCTCCAGCGCCGCGCGCACCAGCGCCTCGACGAGGCCGGTGCGCATCAACCGCGTCTCGTACCACCCGAATCGGGTCCACGGCCCGGCGTCCACCCCGCGGTCCTGGTACTGAAGCTGGCGCACAGCAGCTTCGAACCACCGGACCTCGAGCGCCTCGCGGGAAGCCGAACCGAGGTTGTACGCGTTCTCGAGCTTGTCGAGTAGACCGAACTGATAGTGGATCGTGTTGTAGCTGAACTCCACGACGGCGTCGACGACGATCTCTTGCAGTCGATGCACCGTATCCGCGTGGCGCGCGGGCAGACGCGCCGCAAGGACGTCGGTAAGTACCGCGCGTGTCGCTCGCGCCAAGGTCCCCGGACTGTTCACGCGGGATATCACTCGTCGCCACGTCTCGACCCAGTCGTGGCTGTCGGGCACGCCCTGCTCCGCGAGCAGCGCGAGCAGCCGAATCGTCAGAACCGATAGTTCCGCGCCGTCCTGGAAGCGCTCGAGTCGCAGATCTCCGAGCGATGCCCAGTCCGCGACGCTCATCGACTCGGCCAGCAGGGGAGCCCGCCGGGTTATCTTCGAGTGCTTTCGATTCGGTTCGGTGTCGAAGGCTCGGTATCGGGTGAGCCACTGCCCGGCACGACCGGATTGGGTGAGAAGCCTCGGAAATGCTTCGGCGGCCAGTAGTGCCGCCTCGAACATCGATTCGTTCTCGGACTCGGGTTCGGTCGCTTCGACGTAGTCCCAGAACTCTCCCAAACAGCGCCGTACCAGCACCGCGGCCGGAGATGAGAGACCGCCGTCGAACCACGCCGAGGCCGAACTCGGAACTGTGCCCGCACCTTCGGCGATCCTTGCCGAGACGTTGTCGACATGCCCCGACAACGTCTCCTTGGCCCAGCGCGCCGATATCAGCAGTGCGCCTTGGGCGTACAAGGATTCTTCCTGAGGATTCCAAGGCCGCCCCGAGCCGGTCCGAAGGGATCGTCCCTCCGGACCGGCGTTCTTCTTCAGGAATTCGACCAGCGCGGCTGGTACTGCCTCGTTTATCGTCCCTTTCCCCAAGCGATCGACCGCCTGGCCGGTGTGCACGCACAGGGTGATCACGGCATGGTCGAACGCGGATCTACGCGTGAAGTCGAACTCGCCGTTCCTGATCGCCTGGACCGGAGCCCGTAGCCGGGCATTGGACAGCGCACCCCCGACATTGAGCAAGTGCGCCAGCAGGTAGTCGGGTACCGCGGACATCGTGCCCATGTGGCGCAGAGCGATCTCCATCGGCTCGACACTGGCGAGCAACCGCAGCACCGCCACGTGATCGTCCGCGCGATGGTAGTTGGGGCGGCGCGACCTCGGATAGACGTCGATCGGATCCCCAAGATGTTGTCGCTCCAGACGGCGGTCCAACCAGGGACTGTGCAGCGACCGGACCATCGCACTGTCGGCCTGCTCGGGATCGCCGGTGACAACGGTCAGTTCCGGCGGCTGTTTGATCGCGGGCGGCACGCGCAATCGGGCCAGTCGCGCCAGGGCCGAGGCTATCGGGGCTTGGTCCCGCTCGGGATGCCACGCGGCCGCTGCGGGGATCCGGCTTCCCGCGGACAGCGGGTTCGGCGCACCCCACACATGCTCGAGGTGTCGCACCGCTTGTCCGGGATTCGCGCGCACCGCATACGCCCACTGCAATGCCTGCCAGAGGACGAGGGCCACCGCGAATCCGTCCTCGGACGGACAGCCGAGCCAACCCACGTCCGGCTGTGGGCTACCTCCGGATTCGACGCCGACCAGCGATGCCAAACCCTCGAACGTGACCGCCTCACGAAGCCGTCCGCGCACACCGTCCGGCGGTGGGGTCAGCCGCACTACCAGTTCGACGAGATCCGGTTGCCCCAGCCATGCGGTCCGCGTCTCGCCCTGCCTGCTGACTTCCGGTAGCCACGAGTCCACCTCCTCATCACACGCCGCCAGGATCTCGATCGCGAGCGTGAACGGCAGCCGTCCGAGTACGCCGGTGCGCGCGGCCGTGAAGACCGGCAGCGCGGTGTCGCCGCGAATGAGCCCGTCCACGGCGTCGCTGTCACGGCGCGCGGCCTCGCGCAGCACGGCCAACACCACCAATTCCGCCGTGACGTCGCAGAGTTCGAGATACGGGGTTTCGATCGTGCCCCGAACCTTGCGATTCCGTGTGTGCCGCAGTCGTGCGGCGATATCACCGCCGCTCGCCGAAGCGAGTTCCGGTAGCGTGCGGACCAGCGGCGCCTGGCCTGCCGTCCGCGTGACGATATCCCGAATGGCCGCCTCGACATCGGGGTCGAGATCCTCGGTGAACAGCAGTTCGATCAGATCGGGAATGGCGTAGGCACGCGGCAACTCCTCACAGTCGGCGAGATGTTCGAGCGCGAACCTGCGCAGCACAGCGGGCGCGTGCCGGTTTCGGATCACGGCCAGCGATTCGAGAAGCGCGGACGCGTCCTGGGGCTGCTGGCGGATCTTGACGGCGAAGAACCAGTCTGTCAGTAGCATTCGTTATCGCCTCTCACAGGCTCGGGTTTACGGCGTTCCGCAATCCAGCGAGGTGGATGGACCGTTCCGGGTCCGAAAGGTGCGGTTCCTCGGGGTCGAACACCGCGGCGGCGAAAGCGCCCGCGTTCACACCCGGCAATCGTGCGAGTCCCTCGTCCGCGGGCGACTGTGCCACGGTCACCCATCGCACGATTTCGTTTCCAGCCTGCGCGGCTTCGGGGGCGGGATATCCATGTCGTGACAACATGACCAGCTGTCGAGGAGTAAGCACGTCCCAGTCCGCACTCGCCTTGCGTTCGATCGCGTCCCGGACTGCGGGTGTCATGCGCTGACGCCACAGCCGCCACGCGCGTTCGAACGACGACTTCCGGTCCGGTGTCGGGCCGGCCTTTTCGGCGAGGTGTCGCAATTCCATGCCCACCTGATCGACCAGCGGCGCGGTGAGCCAGCCGGTAACCGCGTTCGGGTTCTCCAGTACACGGTCGGGGCGGACGATGATCTCACCGAGAAAACGGGTCAGATCCGCTCTGATCTCGGCCGCGACCACCAATCCTTGCACCCATCCGGGTGTACCGCGGGCTCTCGCGTAGTCCTCGACCACCGTCGACCAGAGTTCCGGCAGGCTCTCTCGGATACTACGAAGCAGCGCAGTCTCTTTCGCCGTGTCGAGCGCGCCCGAGTTCAACGCCTCGAGTACCTCGTCGACTATCCGTACCGGCAGGACATGCGGTACGACGGGATTGCGGAGCACACCTTTGCCACGCGTCGAGAGGACTTTGCGGCGCGCGGAGATCTCGTCCAGAATCCAGGCAAGCGGATCGCTCTCGAATCGAACTTCGTCAGCTACGACACCCACGGGCCCCGCGGGCACCTGCCTGCTGTAGACCTCAACCGCCACGTGCCTGTTCGCGGCGCTTTGAGCGGCCGCGACAGCGGTATGGACGCCTTCGAGTGTGCTACCCGCGACGAACGCGACTACGACGGCGAATTCGGGGAATATGGCGTCCAACATCGGCCATACATCGCTCCAGTCGATTTCGTAGTCACGGTCGCGCACAGGCAGTAGCACTCCGCGTGGCACCGCTTCGCCGGCACCGGACGGTTGTAGACGTGCGCGGAGTTCGTTTCCGGTCGATATGTTCAGGCCACGCAAGGCGACATCGTCCAGAATCTGCCAGTTGCGCGGTGTGATCGATGCTCCTCGACCGACTGAATCCTTCAGTGCGCGGGCCAGGCTCGGAAGAGCGCGGACAAATGATGGTTCCCCGTCCTTCTCGACCACCATGGCGCGAAATGGCGCTCGGCGGGCCGTGAAGACGACGTCGAGGCGAACCAGCGCCTGTTCACCGAGCGGTATCGGGTCGGCTTCCCATGGTTTCCACAGTGGATCGGTCTTCCTCGGATCGATGCGGTAGGCGGAATACGGCTCGAGAGGCAGATCGGCGGGCTTCAGCCGTGGCGTATCCGGCTTGGGCTCGAGGGTGTCCTCACCATCGCGGGTGTGCACGTATACCGCGAACGGCTGCTGTCCTTTCTCATCAGCCTTCAGCGCGTCGTAGAGTCCTTTGACTTCATCCAGACGGATACTCCACCACTTCGATATCGGCAGGGTGCCGAGCCAGTTCATGATGGCGGGACTGAATCCGCTGGTGGGATAGGCGTAACCACCCTTCGCGGTCGCATAGAGCGCTACTCGCTCGAATTTCTTGTCGAATTTGCCATGGCTGCGCAATGCGGAATCGGTGAGTGACGAATCATAGTTTGCGCAGACATCTGCTATCAGCATCACTCGCGTGAACGGAGATCGGGCGCCTTTCTCCCCCTCTGCCATGAGGAATGCCATCAATTCCTCATCGGTGACGCACTGCCCGGTGGTCGCCGCATCGGCGAACAGCAGACACCGATCATCGTCTCGTCCGACCGCCCCGTGACCGGACCAATAGATGATGACCGAATCGCAGTCCACTTTGTAGCGAGCGGCCTCGACCAGTCTTCTGAAATCTGTGCGATGGGCGCTCAGCACCGATCCGACCACCGAATCGTTACGTTTGCTCTCGGCGATGACCTCGTGGTCTCCGTCGACCATCAAGTAGATCAATCGCTTCGGCACACCTCGATCGCTCGCGAGCCTCGCGAAGTCCAATGCGCGGCGTGCGAGGCCCGTCGTCGCCGGAAGCGGACCCTCCTCGGGGAAGTCGATGCCGACGGCGATCACTACCGTGTCGTCCACGGCGGTCACGGAACGGCCTTGTCGACGAGTTCACGCACCTTCCGCCACATGAGATCCTGATCCGCCCTCAGGTAGGAGCTGTGCGAAGACGGAAACGGCTGCCAGTCGTCGATGCGATAGTCCTCGACCATTCCCTCCGAGAACACCGGTGCGGCCAGATACGACAAGTAGTCGCGCCCGTGATAGATATTCAGCCAGGGAATGCTGTCGAAGATGTTCGCGTTCCCGACCGGGATGACGTCGAATTCACGCAGCAGCCCCGATTGCGATCCCATGGTGACCACGCCGCGCACCTTGGGGTGCGGGTCGTTGACCACGAGGTCGATCGCGACGACACCGCCCAGCGAGTGCCCGAGCAGGACGACATCGGTCTCCGGCAGCCCGTCCAGGCAGGCGCGCAAGGACGCGCGGAACGGCGACGGATCGCGCACGAAGCGCATGATGTCGCCGATGAACGGTGTCGCCGAGCGTGTGACCTTGCCCCGTTTGCGCATCTTCAACGACACGAACGGAGCCGCTATCCATTGCAGTGGTCCGCCCAATGTGGTCGCATCGAGCTCGATGACGATCGTCCGAACATATTGTTCTCGCAGAGCGAGGCTCGGCCAGGATTTGTCGGGCACGGCGAGTTCGTTCAGGCAGAATCCAACCACCGCACGCGCGAACAACTGCACGAGGTCACCGAACTGCGTTCGATGGGCTGCCCGTTCGAATGTCTTGGACTGCCTTATGTGGTCGACGCCCTCGGCAATGTGATCACCGATATCGGTGCGGAGCAATTCCGGTGAAGGCTCATATGTCTTGATTCGCTTGATACTCAGGTCGCCGGGGCGCGCTTCGTCACCCAGTGTGCCTCGCACTTCCCGCTCCGACAGGCAAGTGCGCAGTTGATGAAAAGGATCACCGGCCAGTGTCTCCCAGTAGCCCTCGCCGGTCGGATCGTCGTAGTCCTCGATCCCATCGGGATCGTCGGTCTCGTCGAAACGCGGAATCGACTTCCCGTCGAAGGCCAACGAGGCGCCGAGATGTTGCCCCCAGTAGAAGGACGTCAGCCTGCCCGGCAGAGCATGGCGATCGAATGCTTCCCGGACACGAGAGAGGTTCTCGCTCTGATTCTTCGGCCGCGTACCCGTGCCGTGGATGAATAGTACTGCCAGTTGTTTTCCTGCGTCACCCCACATACCGAAATACGGTATCAGTCCGATCGGTTCGATGTGACGCTGTTCATACACCCGTTGTCCGGACTGTAACCTGCTCCGGCCCTACACCTTTGGCGACTTTCCCGCCATCGAGCGTTCGAACGACAGTCGAATGAATGACCCCGATCGGTGTCTCCCAAGCATTTCGAATTGGATTTCTTCAACCGTCTACCTCGCTCGTGCTGAACCTGGTACCGTGCGCGGCGACGCGGCGCACCGGAATGTCCTGCTGCACAGCAATGATCACCGGCATGATCCATGGATGCCTCCGCGCCGAGGAACAGGCGATCGTGCACTACGTCGAGGATCTGCCCCACGGCACGACGGTAGGATGTGACAGGGCGTGCCGCGGGCAGGCTGCCTGCGCTTCACGAAATTGCCTGTTGCCCAATCAGAACGAGATACGCCACGGCGATGGCCGCGATCGCGATCGGCGCGATCAGCTGGTGAAATCTGTCGCGAACGCGCAGGTGGGAGACGGCGGCGCCGATCATCAGTGCCACCACGCCCGCCGCTGCGAGGACGCCGATGGTGGGGATCGTCAGCCCCAGGAGCACTCCGGTCGCGCCGAGCAGCTCCAAGGCGCCGATACCGCGGAAGGCGTTGATGCTGAATCCGAGGTGCGCCGCGGTGTCGCGTTGGAAGCTGACGGCGAGGATCATGGTTGTACCGGCCGCTAGGAGAACGATCGCGATCAAAGCTGCGAGGATGGTTGTTGCGGTCATGGCGATTTCCTTGCTTGTCGGTGTCTAGGGTTGATGCTCTGGATGCCCAGGGCGGTGGGTGTAGCTACGAACGCGGTCGCCTCAGCTCCCGTTCATGCGCCTTCCAGGATCGGAAGGAGCAGGCGTGAGCTGGAGTGCACCGTGTTGACGCCCGCGATGCCGACGGGGGTGTGACTGAACAGCATCATGGGGTGGAAGTCCTTGCGGGTGTCGTCACTGGTGAGGATGAGCCGGATGCGGTGCCCGCGGCTGAACCGGCGGGCATTCGCCACCAACGGGATGCGGTAGTCGACCGGCTCCCCCGCCGGGATGGGATCCCGCGTCCGCATCGGGAGGACGGGCCTGCCCGGCTCACTCGCGTCCTCGTCGATGTGGCGCATGCTGGCGCGCAGCCAGCCCTGGGTGACGTCGGTGGACGTGCCGTCCGGTCCGACGTCTTGCAGGAGCAGGATCCACCCCGTGTCGTCGCCGCTGCTGGTGGCGGTGAGCCGTAGCTCGGGGTAGCCGACCATGTCGAGGTCGCCGGGAAGGGGGTCGCTGGTCCAGCTCAGCTGTGCGGGCATGGCGTTCGCGCCGTCCGTGGCGTAGCTGCGCTCGCCCGGCCGCTCGTCGGTCGTGAGGGAGCCGTCGGCGCTGAGGGACAGGGCCAGGTGTGTGGCCGGCGGGGGCCAGGAGTCGGCGGTGCACCACTGTTCGGCCCCGGGCAGCCAGTAGCGGACGGCAGGACCTTCGAGAATGCCGGTGTCCAGCCCCTTGAGCCAGTGGTCGAACCAGGCGAGGGCCTCGATATGCATGCTCTCCCATGGCCAGGGCAAGCCGTGCGCTCCGAGCATGCTCATACGCACGTGCGGGTTGCGGGCGAGGGCCTCCCAGGCTTTGAAGAGGCCGGGCAGATGGAGGGCGACGTTGGACCACTCGCCGCCGAGGTAGACGGGAATGTCGACACCGGCGAGCAGCTCGGTCAGATCACGCTCGTCCCACCACGCATCCGGGATGGGATGCTCGACCACTGTGTTCAGCAGGGCGAGCCATGGGTGGGCATCGTGGCGGAGGCGGCTGACCATCTCCAGGCCGTGGTGCACCTTGACGACGTCGGCGTGGCGGAACCGATGGTGGACGGCGGGAATGGCGAGAATTTTGCGCAGGAGACGGGACAGGCCCTTGCGGTAGAGACGGTCGCCGTGGGCGGACAGGACGCCCATCGCGTGGAACCAGGGGGTGATGAAAGAGTCGCTCAACAGGCCGTTGTGGTAGCTGGCTTCCCACGCCTGGACAGTGACGTTGAAGGGAAACAGGGCCTTGAGGTGCGGCGGTCGCTGGGTCGCCGCCTCCATTTGGGTCATGGCGTAGTAGCTGATGCCGATCATGCCTACGTTCCCGTCGCACCATGGCTGCCCGGCGACCCACTCGATCAGGTCGAACAGGTCCTCGCGCTCCTGCGCGTCGAAGAAGGTGTAGGTGCCGCCCGAGCCCACCGTGCCGCGAAGGTTGGCGATGACATGGGCGTAACCGCGTGGCACCCAGAAATCACTGGCGCCGGCCTCGATGATGGCCGCGGGGGCACCCAGGTCCATGAGTTGGCGGGGATAGGGGGCCGCCGAGATGAGCGCGGGGAATCTGCCGTCCGCGTCGGGGCGGTGAATGTCGGCCAGGAGCCGGGTGCCGTCGCGAACCGGGACAGGCACGTTGTCCTCGCGGGTCCTCCCGTGCAGAGCCGGGGACAGGTTGCGGTACTGACGACCGGTGGTCTGTGGTCCATTCAGCTGACGCTGTCCGGGCTCCACGCCAGCTACCTTGGTGGCCATGGCACCTCATTTCCACATATACTGAAATTAACGAGCCCACGGTACGCTCGCCGCCCAGCCTGGCGCAAGAGGAATTTCCATACAGCGTGAAATTCCCGTCGGTGACGGGGCCAACTGCCGTCGTGGACCGGGATGGGCACGTCGTCCTCGCAGGTCATTACCTGGAGAATTGGTAAGGACGACGTTTGCCCTGGCGGGCATCCGCCGCTCAGGCGTCCTCCGAGACATCGCCACCCAGGGTGCCGGTGAGGTAGTGCTGCACGGTCGGCCCGATCAGGCGGACGACCTGCTCTGGCAGCATGTCGGCGATGCTGTCGATGGCCCAGACGTAACGTGTCATGGCCAATCCCACGATCTGTGTGGCCACCAGGTCCGCACGCAGGCCGGCCTCGTCGTCGGGAAGGCTCGCCGACACGACCTGCAAGGAAAGAGCGGAGAAGACGGTGCGGAGGCGCTCCATGGCGAAGGGCTCATGGCTTGCGGCGAGGATGATCGAGCGCAGGATCTCCGACGTGGCCGGATCGTCCCACATGCGCAGCGCCGCCTCGACAAAGGCTCGTCCGCGCTCCTCCAGCGGCGCCTTGGCGGCCTCGGCAATTCCCGCGCCGAAGGCTTCTGGCGGCTCCAGCGCCGCCTCGAGCAGTCCCTTCTTGTTGGAGAAGTAGTAGTTCACCAGGGTGGGGTCCACGTCGGCGGCCTGAGCCACGGCCCGCAACGAGGTCCCGCTATAACCCTGCTCAGCGAAGGACTTGCGCGCCGCCGCCAGGATTTGGTCCGCCTGCGCTCCACGTTCCCCCCGAGGCCCCCTCCCGGCTCGTGCCACCATGTTCCGCCATCTCCTTTGCCGGTTCCGCGCTCGCCCGACTACCTGCGACGAAGTTTCCGCACGTGCTGAAATATGTTTCAGCTTACCGTGAAATTGAGTCCCCCTTTCCCGCGCTATGGCTGCGTGCAGCTATCCGAACACCGCAAAAGGCAGTCGAACCACTCGCTGGGCTGGGTGGCTGGTAGCTGAGCAGCCGGGCGATCATGGCCGCGCGGCCGAGTCGCCGCTGCATGTAATGGTATTTTGAATATGGTGTTAGGGAGGTCATAGCTCTTCATTCTCGGCGGGATTCATCATGATGAATAGCCGCGCGAACGGCAGTAGGTTGCGAAGAACGGAATCAGACGAGGGAGCATCCGTGACCACATCCGAAGCAGATGCGGATTCCCGAACTGGCGGCAAGGCGCTGGCGATCAACTTGGAGCCGCTGGTGCGCCGCTCGGTCTTTCCTGCGTCCTCGCCGAGCCGAGCCGATCAGGTAGCGGCTCGGATCGGGGAGCTGATTGCCGAGCTGAAGCCCGGTGATCGCCTCGGTACCAAGACCGAACTGCAGAAGCAGGCGGGCGTCTCGGTAGGGACGATCAATGAAACTCTGCGCATTCTGCAGTCGCGGGGGCTGATCGAGGTTCGTCGCGGTCCCCACGGCGGATTGTTCGTTGCCGAGCGGTCACCGATGGCGCAGCTCGGTCACGCGGTCCTGCATCTCGATACCAACGCCGCAACGATCACCGAAGCTATGGATATCCGCGATGCCCTCGATCCGATGCTCATCGAGGACGCGGTCCACTTCAGCTCCGCGCATCAGGTAGGTCTGATGCGCCAACAGCTGCAGCGCATGGCCGACGCCCTCTCCGACGACAACGGGATCGAGTTCCTGCACGCCAACTGGAAGCTGCATGCCGTTATCGCCGACGTGAGTCCGCGTCCAATTCTGCGGGCGTTCTATGTCAGTCTGCTCGACTTGATCGAGGGGCACACGGTCGCGACCGCCAGCGATATCAACGAGCGCTCCCTGTCGGACTTCCACCAGGATCGCTACGACATCCATGTGCGTCTCGTCGACGCCATCGCTGCCCGCGACTCGGAGACTGCGCAGGAAGTCCTGCGCGAGCACAACGCCGGTATCGCACGCCCTGCGAAGTAGCGGCACCTGTCTGGACGATCCGCGCATCCATCATGAGTCATGTCGGCGGTGAGGTCCGCCGACGCGCGGATCCATAGTGGTTCCCTGTCAGGCTGGCGGCGTGTGCCGGAGGCCGCGCCACCCGAGCGGAAACCGGACCCGGTTGGCCTGGACGTCGTCGATCAGCTGCGCATAGCCTTCGCAGACCTCACCGAGATGAAACCATGCCTCATGCCGCAGGTCCTTGTCATCGACGTGCAGAACCGCCCACCACGCATCGGCGTATGTCTTTGCGATATGGCTGATCACCTCACCCAGGGAATGGGTGTGCTTGCGCGCTCCGCGGGCGCTCGGAACATGGGAGAACGCCCACGAATCGATCTCCCTGACGATCTCGGCGATGTCGATGCGGACGCGCGCTTCATCGAAGTCGGCGGGAAGGCGCGTCGGATTCACGCGCACGGGGATCAGTGCCGCGTGCAGATCACCCAACTCCCTTGCCCACTCGATCAGGGATGACCCTTCCGTGAGGTGACCAGCGATCGCCGCCAGCAGCTGATCAGGCCCGAGCAACGTTGCTTTCCCTCGATCCGGATCGCCGTCGTCACACGGCCGGGGCGGTTCGGCTCGAGCGGGGATTGCCTTGGCAGTCAACACTGCGGCGGGATCGTCGTAGCGTTGATAGGGATCAACGAACGTGTGTGCAGTTTTTTCGGCAAGGTGAACCGCGTGGCGGAGTCCCTGACCGTGAGCTGCGCCGGAGGTATGTTCGGCGCGTTTGTCCAACCGTTCCACTGGAGCTCCTTCGGGCCGGGGTTTGCCGTTGCTTCAGTTCTCGGATAGGACCCCGCGTTCTCGACGGCCCAGCAAAGGGAGTGCCGAGAGTGTTGACGGCGTGCCTCGGTCACGTGGGCGGGCGCTGGGGCGACGACAGTGCTGTCGATGGCAGTCGCTGCGCCCTCCTCGACGATGACCAGTGCGAACAATGAGATCTGCCGCACCTTGGGTGCATAATTCATCATTATGAATATGGCGTTACCCACCATGCCATCCTCTATGGCGCTCGTCAAGGGAATGTCGGGAGGGTGAATATCCGCTGTACCGACGCGGTCGTCCGGGCGGTGGCGCCTGTGGTCGAGTTCGGCTCACCGGAACTCGGCGGTCGCCACGCGGCATGACGATCGATCACGGTATTGCGCATGTCCTTCGTGAACATCAGTCCGGCCCCCGGGCCCGACGCGGTCGAGGCTGCTGCCGACCGCCTCCTTCGGGCAGCGGCGAACCGGCAGCCCTGCGCGCCGGTCCGTGACCTGATCGGAAGCGCCGATGTGGGCGCTGCCTACGCGGTCCAGGCGCGCCTCACCGCCGACCGTCTCGCCGGCGGCGCCACCGTCGTCGGTCGGAAGATCGGTCTTACCTCACCGGCAGTCCAGGCCCAGCTCGGCGTCGACCGGCCGGACTTCGGCGTCCTCTTCGCCGACATGCAGATCTCGCAGGAGCAGGTCGTGGCGATGGGCCGGCTGCTCCAGCCGAAGGTCGAGGCGGAGATCGCGTTCATCCTGGACCGGGACCTGGACGGTGGATCGCTCGACACCGAGTCGGTCCGTCGTGCGGTCGCGTACGCCGCGCCTGCCCTGGAGATCGTCGACAGCCGCATCGCCGGGTGGGACATCACCTTCGCCGACACCGTCGCCGACAACGCGTCCAGCGGCCTGTTCGTGATCGGCACCGAACGCCGCGACCTGAACGAGTTCCAACCCGTCGACGTCACCATGAGCATGCGGATCGACGGTCGTGAAGTTTCCACCGGCACCGGTTCCGCCTGCCTCGGCGACCCGCTCGAGGCCCTGCGCTGGCTCGCCGTGACAGCCCGGGATCTCGGCGACCCGCTGCGGGCAGGCCAGGTCATCCTCTCGGGCGCGCTGGGCCCGATGGCGCCCGTGGTTGCCGGCAACCACGTCACGGCGGAGATCGCCGGTTTGGGCGTGGTCCAGGCCCGCTTCGCAGATAGCGCAACCCCCATCCGGGCCACCGGTACCAATGCAGGAGAGAAGGCATGAACCACAGCACCACAGGGAAGACCAAGGTCGCCGTCATCGGTTCCGGGAACATCGGCACCGACCTGATGATCAAGGTGCTGCGGTACTCGAAGCACCTGGAGATGGGCGCGATGGTGGGCATCGATGCAGGCTCCGACGGTCTGGCGCGCGCGGCACGCTTCGGCGTACCCACCACGGCCGATGGTGTCGACGGCCTGATCGCCATGGCCGGATTCGCGGACATCGAGATCGTGTTCGACGCGTCGTCGGCCAAGGCGCATGAGATCAACGCGGCCGCACTGGCACCGCACGGCAAGCGCCTGATCGACCTCACCCCGGCGGCGATCGGGCCGTTCGTGGTGCCGGCAGTCAATATCGAGGAGCACATCGACGCCGAGAACGTGAATATGGTGACGTGCGGTGGTCAGGCGACGATCCCGGTCGTCGCGGCCGTCGCGCGGGTGGTACCGGTCGCGTACGCGGAGATCGTGGCTTCTATCGCGTCCAAGTCCGCCGGCCCGGGAACGCGGGCCAACATCGACGAGTTCACCGAGACCACTTCGCATGCCATCACCAGCGTCGGGGGAGCGGAGCGCGGTAAGGCCGTCATCATCCTCAACCCCGCGGAGCCACCGTTGATCATGCGCGACACCGTCTTCTGCCTCGTTCACGCCCCCGACGAGGCCGTCCATGCCGAGATCACCGCGTCGGTGGCGAAGATGGTCGGCGACGTCGCCGCCTACGTGCCCGGGTACCGGCTCAAGCAGGCGGTCCAGATCAGTCCGATCCCGGACGACCAACCGGTACACACGTTGCTGCGCAACGACACCGGCACCGCGCCCACCCATCAGGTGTCCGTTTTCCTCGAGGTCGAGGGCGCTGCCCACTACCTGCCTGCGTACGCCGGAAACCTCGACATCATGACCGCTGCCGCAGTGCAGATGGCCGAGCGCATCGCCCAGCAGAAGGAAGCAAACCGATGACCACCAACCTGTTCATCCAGGACGTCACGCTCCGTGACGGCATGCACGCCGTCCGGCACCGCATCGCGCCGGAGAATGTCGCCGCCATCGTGGCCGCGCTGGATGCCGCCGGTGTCGACGCCATCGAGGTCGCGCACGGTGATGGCCTGGCAGGCGGCTCCCTGAACTACGGCCCCGGGTCCAATTCCGACTGGGAGTGGATCGAAGCCGCGGCTGACACCATCGAGAACGCTCGCTTGACCACGTTGCTGTTACCGGGCATCGGCACCATCGACGACCTGAAGCAGGCATACTCCCTCGGCGTCCGCTCGGTCCGCGTAGCCACGCACTGCACCGAGGCCGATGTCTCCGCGCAGCACATCGCCACGGCACGTGAACTCGGCATGGACGTGTCCGGCTTCCTGATGATGAGCCACATGGCACCGGCCGACGAGCTGGCGAAGCAGGCGGTGCTGATGGAGTCCTATGGCGCCAACTGCGTGTATGTCACCGACTCCGGCGGCCGGCTGACGATGGACGGGGTCCGCGAGCGTGTTCGTGCCTACCGCGACGCGCTCGATCCGACCACGGAAATCGGCATTCACGCGCACGAGAACCTGTCGCTGTCGGTGGCCAACTCCGTGGTCGCGGTCGAGGAAGGTGTGACCCGTGTCGACGCCTCCCTGGCGGGTCACGGCGCGGGCGCAGGCAACTGTCCCATCGAGCCCTTCGTCGCCGTCGCCGACCTGTACGGCTGGAAGCACGGATGTGACCTCTTCGCACTGCAGGACGCGGCGGACGATGTCGTTCGGCCGTTACAGGACCGGCCGGTCCGGGTGGACCGCGAGACTCTCACGCTCGGCTACGCCGGTGTCTACTCGAGTTTCCTGCGTCATGCGGAAGCCGCCTCCGCGCGGTATGGCGTCGACGTGCGGGACATTCTCCTCGCGGTCGGCAGGCGAGGGCTCGTCGGCGGACAGGAAGACATGATCGTCGACATCGCCCTGGACCTGGTTGCCGCCAGGACCTCATGAGAAGGCGTGACGTCCATGCCGGCTCTGAAACGGATTCTCGCTCACTGCCATTCGTAGGTGCCGCGACCGAGTGACAGGCGCATCGAGACGCTGCCCTCGTTGAGGCGCCACTGATGAACGACGAAGATTCGCAGACCCGCCGTGACGAACGGATCCGCCGACGCAATGGCGGTTGCCTCGGTCTCGTCGGAGGCGCGTAAGACCGTGACGCCCGACCCCGGGCCGGCGCCGGGGCCGCTGACGAGGGGGCCCGACAGGAAGACGAGGTGTCTTTCCTCGAGGTCCAGCAGCCAGGCGATGTGTGCCGGGACGAGGGCGGCGATGTCCTCGGAGGTCGTTCCGGCTACCGGGGTCGAGGTCACCATCCAGTAGTCCCGGCCCAGGAGTCGTGCGAGGTCCGGAGCGTCGTGATCGGTGGGGGAAGGCAATGAGTTCATCCCGGAACTGTATGCAATTTAAGCCCGGCGTCAACACCCGGAAGGCCCTTGACAGTAAAAGTGCATACACATTACGGTCGGACATAGCGCGCCGGAGTGACGCCCCATGCGGACTCCTCGGCCGGGCCGTTCGAAGCGCAGTTCATCGACCACCACATGACCCGGCCGCCACCCACGGGAAGGAAGGTTCACCATGCCGATCGCCGAACTCGGTCATTTCGGAGTTTTCTGCAATGACCTGGAGAAATGTACGGCGTTCTACCGCGATGTCCTCGGACTGACCGTCACCGACGAGGATCTGGATCTGGGCATGCGGTTCTTCAGTGCCCGGCCGGAGTTCGAGCACCACGAGTTCCAGCTCGTCGAAGGTCGGACCGTGGCGCGAGCCGACGAGAACACCAAGCTCATCCAGCAGGTCTCGTTCCGGGTCAATCATCTGACCGAACTGCTCGAATTGCACCGCAGATTCATCGAGCACGATGTCGACTTCGACATGATCGTGACGCACGGCAACGCGTTCGGTATCTACTTCTTCGATCCCGAGGGCAACCGGTGCGAGGTGTACTGGCAGACCGGGCTGCCTGCCCGCCAGCCATTCCTGGCAGCGATCGACCTCACCGAACCGATCGAGAAGCTGCTGGCCGACAACGCGGCGCTGGTAGCTCGGTACGGGGAGACCGGCTATCGGCAGCCGGGGCTGGTGAAGAACCTCATCCCGGACGCGATCGACTCCTGACAGCGTTCGGCAAGGTTGCACAGGAGAGGAAGCCCATGATCACGCTGACCGACATCGCCTACGTGCGGTCAGGAGTCGCCGATTTCGGGACCGCTGTCGACTTCGCGACTCGCATCGTCGGTCTCGAGCTCGCCGGCGAGACCGAACCAGGCGTAGCGCACCTGCGCGCCGACTCCCGCCACCACTGTCTTGCACTGGTCGAGGGAGCGTCCGGGGTTCTGGCCTCCGGGTTCACCGTCGCCGACACGGATGCGCTGGAGGCTGCCGAGAGCCATCTCGAGCGGGCTGGTTTCGCGGTGCGGCGTGGGTCGAAGCACGAGGCTCGCTCGCGGCGCGTGGCTGAGTTCATCGGCTTCGACGATCCCTTCGGTAATCACATCGAGCTGGTCAGCCGACAGGAGACGATCACCCGCCCGGTCGCATTCGCGCGACCGGCCGGCATCACCGAGTTCGGGCACCTGTGCCTCGACGCCCCGGACGTGCACGAGGCCTACCGGTTCTGGAACGGGCACTTCAACGCCCGCGTATCGGATTGGATCGGAAATGCCGCGTGCCTGATGCGGATCGATCCCGTGCACCACAAGCTCGCCGTATTCCAGGGCGAGAGCGCTGGTCTGTGCCATATGAACTTTCAGGTCGAGTCCATCGACGACGTCTTCCGTTCCTGGCACTTCTTGCAAGACAACGGCGTTCAGATCGAAATGGGTCCGGGCCGCCACCCCCAGTCGACAGCGGTGTTTCTCTACTTTCTCGGTCCCGAGGGTTTCACCTACGAGTATTCGTTCGGGGTGCGCCGCATCGAAGATGAGGCGGCATGGCGGCCGCGCACGTTCGATCCGGACGAACCCGGCTCGATCGACATGTGGCTGGGCCCGGTCAAGCGGGTCTCGACGCAGCGTCCGGCCCCGGTGGCCGGAACACAACCCACCCCGATGAGGAGCTAGCAAGTGACCGTCACCAGCGATCATCTGACTGCATCGATCCGCGAGGTCGATGGGGTGCGCACCGCCGTCATCGACACCGGGGAACCCAGCGGCGCAAGCACGCAGCCGCCGCTGCTGCTGCTGCACGGATCCGGTCCGGGTGTCAGTGCCGCGGCCAACTGGCGTCCCGTGCTGCCGTCGCTGTCGGCGACCCGGCGCGTCATCGCCCCCGACCAGTTGGGCTTCGGTGGCACAGCCACGGGTGAGCAGCGCACGTGGGGCCGGGAAGCGTGGACCCGGCACGCGCTCGCGCTCATGGACGAACTCGGTATCGAGACCTTCGACATCATCGGCAACTCGATGGGCGGGGCCATCGCCCTTTCGCTGGCGGCCGAACGCCCCCGGGCCGTTCGTCGGCTCGTGCTCATGGGCTCGATGGGTGTCGCGATGGCGCTGCCCCAGGGCCTCGACACGGTCTGGAGCTACCGACCGGGGATGGAGAACATGCGCGAAATCATCGGGCTGTTCGCCTACGATCGCCGACTGATCACCGATGAGCTGGTCCAGATGCGTTACGGGGCCAGTGCCGAGCCTGCCGTCGCCGAATCCTGGGCGGCGATGTTCCCCGAACCGCGCCAACGCTGGGTCGATGACCTGGCACTGTCCGGGGCCGAGCTGGCGCAGGTGGCGCAGCCGACCCTGATGATCCATGGGCGTGACGACCGGGTGGTGCCGTGGAAGGAATCGTCCGGAGCGTTGTTGGATCTGCTGCCCGACGTGCGGCTGCACGTGCTGGGTAACTGTGGCCACTGGACCATGATCGAGAAGACCGCCGAGTTCCTCGGCGTCGTGGAACCTTTCCTGTCCGAGGCCTGACCTTGCCGAGCCCCCGCGGGGCCTACACCCCATATCGAGCCTGATCTCACGCTGGGCATGAATTCCGGCTACGGCCGATGCTCGGCGGTCGGGTGCCCGGATACCACGCGCGCTTTCGGCCACACCGA
>NZ_BDBA01000171.1 GCF_001612745.1 Nocardia amamiensis NBRC 102102
GCGGGCGCTGCTCTCGGCGGTCAGCCATGACCTGCGCACACCCTTGGCCGGAGCGAAGGCGGCGGTGTCCAGCCTGCGCAGCGATGACATCGAATTCTCCGCCGAGGACACCGCCGAACTGCTGGAGACGATCGAGGAATCGGTGGATCAGCTCACCGCGCTGGTGGGCAATCTGCTCGACTCGTCGCGGCTGGCCGTCGGCGTGGTCACGCCGCAGCTGCGGCGGGTGTATCTGGACGAGGCGGTTCACCGCGCCCTGGTGAGCGTCGGCATGGGCGCCCGCGGGTTGCGGCGCGCGGCAATGGACCGGGTGAAGGTCGAGGTCGGCGACGTCTCGGTGCGTGCGGACAGCGGTCTGCTGGAACGAGTGCTGGCCAACCTGATCGACAACGCACTGCGGCACGCGCCGCGCGACAGCACGGTCCGGGTCGCCGCGGAACGCACCGGCGACCGCGCCTCGATCACCGTCGTCGACGCCGGTCCCGGCGTGCCGCCCGGCACGGAGGAGCAGCTGTTCGAGCCGTTCCAGCGCCTCGGGGACCGGGACAACACCACCGGCGTCGGGCTCGGCCTCTCGGTGGTGCGTGGGTTCGTGGAGGCGATGGGCGGCACGGTGCACGCCGAGCCGACCCCAGGGGGAGGATTGACCATGCTCGTCGATCTACCGGCCGATGACGTGCCGAACTCCAATGGCGCGACAGGCGAGGTCGAGCAGGAGACGATGAGCGCAGGAGGTGAGGTGTGACGACACGGGAGGCGGCGGTCGTGACGAAAACGCCCGAGGCGGTGGCGACGAAGGTACTCGTGGTCGATGACGAACCGCAGATCGTCCGCGCGTTGCGGATCAATCTGTCGGTCCGCGGCTACGAGGTGATCACCGCGGCCACCGGTGCCGCGGCCCTGCGCGCGGCCGCCGACCGGCATCCGGACGTGGTGATCCTCGACCTGGGCCTACCCGACATGGACGGCATCGAGGTGCTCGCCGGGCTGCGCGGCTGGACCTCGGCGCCGGTGCTCGTGCTGTCCGCGCGAACCGACTCCGCCGACAAGGTCGAGGCGCTGGACGCGGGCGCCGACGACTACGTCACCAAGCCGTTCGGCATGGACGAACTGCTGGCGCGGCTGCGTGCCGCGGTGCGCCGCGGCGCCGCCGACGGCGACTCCTCGGCTCCCGTCGTGACGACCGCGTCGTTCACCGTCGATCTGGCCGCCAAAAAGGTGACCAAGCGCGGCGAGACGGTGCACCTGACGCCGACCGAGTGGGGCATGCTGGAGATGTTGGTGCGCAACCGCGGCAAGCTGGTCGGGCGCCGCGAACTGCTGCGGGAGGTGTGGGGCCCGTCCTACGCCACCGAGACGCACTATCTGCGGGTGTATCTGGCTCAGTTGCGGCGCAAGCTGGAGGACGATCCGTCGCACCCGAAGCACTTGCTCACCGAGGCGGGTATGGGCTACCGCTTCCAGGAGTAATCCCAGCCACCAGCAACCAGCCGTCCGGAATGGCGCGGCTTGGCGCCGCGTTGCCAGGCGCGAGCCGATCGCGACGAGAATGGCAGGATCGAACCCATGGCTGAACAGACCGCTACCACCGCCACCGCGGCGCCGACCGCGCCGGAACCGACCACGTTGTGGGTCGAGCGCACCGGAACCAGGGCCTACACCGGCCGCAGCTCCCGCGGCGCCGAGGTCCTGATCGGTTCGCAGGGTGTTCCCGGTGTGTTCACCCCCGGTGAGCTGCTGAAGATCGCCCTGGCCGCTTGCTCGGGACTCAGCGCGGACTTCGCGCTGTCGCGCAAGCTGGGCGACAGCTTCGACGCGACCATCCGGGTCTCCGGCGACGCCGACCGGGAGAACGAGGTCTACCCGCAACTGGAGGAGGTATTCGAGCTCGACCTCAGCGAACTGGACGACGAGGCGCGGGAACGGTTGCTGGTCACCGTGCAGCGCGCGATCGACAAGGTGTGCACCGTGGGCCGGACGCTCAAAGCGGGATCGAAGGTGACGCTGTCGTTCGACATCGAGGCCTGATGGACGACGCCATCCGGTTGAGCGCATGGGTGCACGGCCTGGTCCAAGGCGTGGGATTCCGCTGGTGGACCCGCGCCCGTGCGCTGGAGCTCGGGCTGGCCGGGCGCGCGACCAACGCCCCCGACGGCCGGGTGCACGTGGTCGCGGAGGGCCCGCGCCCGGCCTGCGAGCGGTTGCTCGACCTCTTGCGTTCGGGGGATACACCTGGTCGGGTGCGGTTGGTTGTGGAAAGCTGGGAGCCCGCGCGGGGTGATTTGACGGGTTTCGAGGAGCGGTAGTGGTGATTCGGGCGACGAGGGGGGAACAGCGGTGAATACGCGGAATCCGGGTGACGGCAGAGATCGAGACGACGCCCAATCCGAGCGACCGGCCGAAGACCGGCCGACGCCTGCGACCACGCCCGAGTCAGCCGACCAGACAGAGCCGTCGACACCCCCGTCCGGCGGCACGGACTGGTCGACGCCCGTATCCGCGCCCAGCGGACCCGCGCAACCGCCGGAGGTCGACTGGTCGACGCCGACTTCGGTGCCGCCGGGCACGGGCCAGGAGCCCGCAGAGGGCGCCCCGGAACAACAGCCCGGAGTGCCCCGGCGCGGCAGCGTGCAGCGTCAGGAAGCAGGCATCACGCAGCCGCGGCCGCCCACGGTGGCCGAGGCACGAGCCAGAGACAAGGCGCGCAGGCGCGCCGAAGAAGCACAGCGCGCGGCCGCGGCGACCGAGGAGGCCAAGAAGCGCAAGCGCAAGCGGGTCATGATCGGCGGTGTCGCCATCGTCGGCGTCGCCGGTCTGGTCGGCGGCGGCTACCTCGCCTATCGCGCTCTCGCCGCGCCGGACCGGGTCACGGCGTACTGCGTGAAGGCCGAGAACGGCCAGGAGGTCGTGGTCGACGACTCCCACTGCGGCGAAGGCCGTCCCGGCTTCTCCAGCGGACCGGGCGTGATCATCCTCGGCGGCGGACCGCAGTACCGCTACCACTACGGCGGCACCGGCACCATCGGCAAACCACCCACCGGCGGCACCACGATCAAGCCGAAGGGCGCCGAGATCAAGACCAAGAGTGGCGCCACCATCCAGCGCGGCGGATTGGGCAGCAAGAGCACCGGCGGAGGATCGTAGATGCGGCGCGTACGGGACACGCCCCGGCCGGGCTGGCAGCAGATCATCGAAAGCCAGGGCTTGGTCTACGGTTCCCCGGGACGGGATGCCAGCGGGCAGCCGCGGCCGTACTGGGACGAATCGGTCCACTACGAGTTCGAGATGCCGGAGATCCTCGCGTTGGAGGCCGATGTCGAACTGCTGCACTCGATGTGCCTGAACGCGGTGGAGCACATCGTGCTCACCGAGCGGTTCGCCGATTTCGGCCTGCCCGAATGGAGCTGGGGTCCGATCGCGGAATCCTGGAAACGCTCCGATCCGCACGTCTACGGACGCTTCGACCTGCGCTACGACGCGCGCCGCCCGGCGAAACTGCTGGAGTACAACGCCGATACCCCCACCTCGCTGCTGGAGGCGGCGATCGTGCAGTGGCACTGGCTCACCGACCGCTACCCCGGCGGCGACCAGTGGAACTCGCTGCACGAGAAGCTCGTCGAGCGGTGGGGCGCGCTGCGCGACGTGCTGCCCACCCCGCAGCTGCATTTCACCTGGTCCGGCGCGGACGCCACGGGTGAGGACAACGTCACGACCGCCTATATGCAGGAGACCGCGGCCGAGGCCGGGTTCGACACCGTCGCGCTGCCGATCGAGGAGGTCGGGTTCGATTCGGAGCTGGAGCGTTTCGTCGACCTGGCCGAGGCGCCGATCGAGGCGATCTTCAAGCTCTACCCCTGGGAATGGGTGCTCGACGACGACTTCGGCAAGCGCGTGGTGGACAGCCTGCCGCAGACCACGTGGGTCGAACCGCTGTGGAAGACGCTGCTGAGCAACAAGGCGATCCTCGCGGTGCTGTGGGAGATGTACCCGGGCCACCCGAATCTGCTGCCCGCCTATCTCGACCGGCCTCATGAGCTCACCGAGTACATCCGTAAGCCGAAGCTCGGCCGCGAGGGGGCGAACATGACCATCGTCGGCGCCGGCTTGGAGACCGCCACCGGTGGCGTCTACGGCGAAGAAGGCTACGTGTACCAATTGCTCGACCCGCTACCGGAGTTCGACGACATGCGCCCGGTGCTCGGCGCGTGGATCGTCGGCGACACCGCGGCCGGCCTCGGCATCCGCGAGACCGCGGGACTGATCACCGACGACGGCTCCGCTTTCGTCCCGCACCGCATCACCGACTGAGCATCGTCACCGACAAACACGAATCCGCCTCGGCCGCAGGCCAACCCATCTCGGAAGGATCAAGATGACCGCAGTCGCCCTGGAATCGGGGTACTGGAGCTCGCTGGGCGAGGGTGTGGGAGCGATCATCCTCTACGCCCTCGTCGGTTTGGTGCTCATGCTCGTCGGCTTCTACGCCGTCGACCTGACCACGCCGGGCAAGCTGCGCAAGCTGGTGGTGGCGGGCAAGCCGAACGCCATCATCGTGACCGCCGCCGGCATGATCAGCATGGCGTTCATCGTCGTGCTCGCCATCTTCGCGGTGGGCGGCGGCGGCAGGCTCTCCGAGGGCCTGATCGCGGCGCTGGTGTTCGGTCTGGTGGGCATTGTCGCGCAGGTCATCTCGGTGCGGGTCATCGAGCGGGCGCTCGGGATCGACATCGGCGCCGCGTTGCACGCCGAGACCTACACCGCCGACGTCCTCGTCGTGGCGGCCGCGCATTTCGCGCTCGGGCTGGTCGTCGCCTTCGCGATTCTGTAGCGGTCACCGCAGGCGGAGGTCATCGCGGGGCACGCTCGCGCCCGCTTCGCCGGTGCGAGCCGGTCGGTCAGGTGTCGTCCAGATGATCGAGGCAATACGCCGCCGCCGCGAGGTACTGGCGGCACTCCGGGCCGTGACCTGCGTGCACACCGCGGATGAACAGCGCGCGGTCCAGGTCGAGGCCGGTCGTGGGCTCCGCGGTGCAGTCCCGGTGCTGCGTGCGCCACAGGTCCTGCATATCCAGCGATGTCTGCATCGTGCACCTCCCATGCCTGCGTTTCAGTGCGAGAAGGCTTGCCAACATCCTTACGCCGGAGGCATACCCCTTCGCGGCTTTCGGCAATCGGGCCTTGTCATCGGGTCACCAATCGCCAGTCTTCGGGTAGCCGCGCCGCGGTGATCTCGGTGCCCTCCACCTCCAGGTCGACGGTGACCGCGCCGAGGCGCAGCGCGCGCAGCGAAACCCTCCCCCACCGCTCGGGAAGGTGCGGGCGCACGGTGAGCGTCCGGGTCGGAGCGTCCGGTTCGAGCCCGAGAAACGCGCGCACCAGCAGCAGCGGCGCGGCGCTCGCCCACGCCTGCGGCGAACAGGACGTCGGATACGGGACCGGGGTGGCGAACCGCGACCGGGGAAAACCGCAGAACAACTCCGGCAGCCGCCCGTCGAACACCGCTGCCGCGTCCAGCAATCCGACGGCCAGCTGCGTCGCGAGGTCGACCGCGCCCGGCACGTGCTGGTAACGCAGCAGGCCGGCGACCGCGATCGCCGTGTCGTGCGGCCAGACCGAGCCGCAGTGGTAGCTCATCGGGTTGTAGGCGCCCATGTTCGACGCCAAGGTGCGCAGTCCGAACCCGGAGTCCATCTCCGGACATCCCATATGCCGCACCAGTTCGGCCGCGTGCTCGTCACTTGCGATACCCGACCAGAGGCAGTGCGCCGCATTGCTGGTCAGCGCGTCGACCTGTCGCTTGCCGCCGTCCAGCGCCACGGCGTACCAGCCGCGGTCGGGCAGCCAGAACTGCTCGGCGAACTTGCCGCGCAATTCCGCGGCGCGCTCGCGCAGTTGGGCGGCCAGCCGCGGATCGTCGAAGGCGTCGGCCAACTCGGCTCTGGACAGCAGCGCCGCGTGCACATACCCCTGCACCTCGCACAGCGCGATGGGCGCCTCGGCGATATGGCCGGAGGCGTCGTTGATTCCGTCGAAGCTGTCCTTCCACCCCTGGTTGACCAGTCCGCGGTCGGTCGCGCGGCGGTACTCGACGAAACCGTCGCCGTCGCGGTCGCCGTAGTCGGTGATCCAGCGCAGCGCGGCGTCGGCGGCAGGCAGCAGTTGCCGGATCGCCTCGGGATCGGCGCCCCACCGGTGGCATTCGGCGAGCAGCATCACGAACAGCGGCGTGGCGTCGGCGCTTCCGTAGTAGATGTTGCCGCCGAGCACCTGGCCCCCGGCCGGGCCGCGGCGCATTTCGTGCATGATGCGTCCCGGCTCCTCTTCGGTGAGCGGGTTCACCTCCTGCCCTTGCAGTTCCGCCAGCTGCTGCAGGGTGCCCAGCGCGAGGTCGACTTCCAAGGGCAGCGCCATCCACGCGGTGAGCAGGCTGTCGCGACCGAACAGGGTCATGAACCACGGCGCGCCCGCGGCGACGAACGGGCGGGCGTCGCCGGATTCGTCGTGAATCTGCAACGCGCCCAGATCGCTTTCGGTGCGGCGCAGCACCCGGGTGAGCACCGGATCGGATGCGGCGATATCGGTGGCGGTATCCCGCCACGCCTCGATCTTCCGGCCCGGCGCGCTGATGCCATAGTGCTCACCGGGAGCGACCGCTTGGAAGCGCTGATTGCCCACCGTGGGCTGGGCGATGATCTCGGTCTGCCAGCACTCGCCGACCGGCACGATCACTCGCCACAGCAGCGTGCCCGGCATCACCTGGGGATCCACCGTGGCCGAGATCGAGATCCCGCGGGTGCGGTCGGCATGGTCGTGCAACACCAGTTCGCCGTCGGCGACCGTCACGTCGGCCCTCGCGTGTCCGGCCCGGCCCTCCTTCACCGCGAACAGGTCGACGAAATCGGCGTCCACATGCAACTCCAGCAGCACCGCCGTCGGCTCGCGCCCCATGTTCTCCAGGGTGAGCAATTCGTGCATGCCGTCGGCGACGATCCGTTCGCGCACCACCAGCAGCGTGCTGTCGGCCAGGCCCGCTTGCGGCGGCCTGCGCAACACGAACCTGGCGGCGAACGCCTCCGGACTCAGCACCGAAAGGGACTCGGCGGGTTTGCCGTTCACCAGCAACTCCCAGCGGGACAGCACGCGCGCGTCGCGGAAGAACAACCCGTGCGGCTTGCCCGGCTCCACATCGCCGAGCCGGTTCGACAGGCAGAACGTGCCGCCCTCCACCAGGGTCACCGAACCGCACCCCCCGAACCCGGCCGGTTCACCGGAATTCAGGGGGGCGGGACTCAATGGTGGGGTACCGCTC
>NZ_BDBA01000172.1 GCF_001612745.1 Nocardia amamiensis NBRC 102102
TGACGCTCGCTCACGCCAATCCGCTCGCGGCGATCCTGGCCGGCGCCGAAGCGGGCACACCCGCGTCGACCGGCACAGCGCCGAACCGCTTCTTGGACCGCAGCACCCGGCGATACACCTGCTCATAGCCGAGGCCGAGGGTGTCGGAGCCGAATTTCGCCTTCACGTGGGCCCGGCAGGCGAACGGGTCCATCGCCCGGACTTCCTCGATGGCCGCGGGCAACTCGGCGGGGTCGTCACAGATGCGGCCGGTCACGCCGTCGACGATCACCTCGGACACCGCCCCGCCGCGCAGCGCGACCACCGGCGTGCCACAGACCATGGATTCGATCATCACCATGCCGAACGGTTCCTCCCAGCGAATCGGGAACAACAGGCAACGCGCATTGGCCAGTAGCTTACGCTTGGCCGTGGCGTCGGCGAGGCCGAATACGTGGTCGTTGTCGGTCAGCAGCGGCCGTACCTTCTCCTCGAAGTAGATCTGCTCGGGTCGCTCGCTGCATTTGCCCGCCAGCACCAGCGGGATGCCCGCGGCGTGCGCGGCTTCCACCGCCAGGTGCGGGGCCTTGCACTCGCTGAACCGGCCGAGGAACAGCGCGTAGTCGTCCTTCTCGACACGGAACGGCCAGTCGTCGACGTTCAGCGCATTGTGCACGCGCCCAGACCAGTTCAGGCCGGCGGCGAGTTCGCGCTGCCGGTCGCTGATCGCGACCAGCGCCACCTCGTCGCCCAGATCCTGGTAGTACCGGTAGATGTCGTCCTCGACCGGTCCGTGCACGGTCAGCACCGTGGGCAGGCCGAGGCGCTGGAAGACGGATGCGTTGAGCGGCCCGGCGAAAGTGTGGTCGTGCACCAGGTCCACACCCGATGTGGCCGCGACCTTCTCGATCGCGCGTCGCACCCGGATCGCGTGCACGACCTCGGGGAACGGCTCGCCGAGGCGTTCGGGCACGGCTCGATCCCACACCGGCACGAACTTGGCTTTGGTGCCCGGCTCCCCCGCCCCGAACAGGGTCACGTCGTGCCCGCGGGCCACCAATGCGTCGACCAGATCGGCGACCACGGCCTCGACACCGCCGTATGCCTTGGGCGGCACGTCGAAATACGGTGGCACGACCATCGCGACGCGGAACGGACCGCTGGAATGGTCTACCGATAAGTAGTCGGACGACGCCATCGGCAGATCGGACAATTCCCTCTGCCCCGAAATCGGCACGGAAATCGCGCTCATGACTCTCCTTCCAGGGACAACCAAGTAGCACTCGCATTCACCCAGCACTCGGAGTACCGGGCGCCGAACTGAACTAAGTGGCCCCCGCGGCGGAGGTGAAGACCTTGCTGCACCGCCGTCCATGGGGCTTGGTTGGCCTGGTCACGCCGTCGGCACGATCAGGGGGGCCGTCTGGGAGGTACCTCAGACGCGCCGTTTCAAACCCATCGCTGTGACTAGAGTCAACGAAATAGCAATTAATCGGCTATCAGTGGGTAGTCCGGTGGCCCCGGTTCGTCAAGCCTCGATGACAACCTTCGGGTCTCCGGCAGCCGCCGCATCCGGGCCCGCCGCGATGAACGACAGCAGATCCTCGGCTTCGGCGCGGACCGCCGCCTCGTCCGACGCCGACAGCGGATGCCACGGCAGGATGCGTAGCGTGGCGCCGTCGAGCGACCAGCGGCCGTGCACGAAACCGTCGACCAGATACATGGGCACGCCCGCGGACGCCTCCTTGGCGGTGCGCTGGCGATCTTCCTCGCTGATGATCCTGCGGCGGTCCTTGTGACCGAGCAGCGCGTTGTCGAACGCGGGCAGAAAACGCACGGGCACGGGCACATCCGGCTCGGCCAAAGGCGCGTCCGGTAGGTCGAACAGCACGCGGTGCTGGTCGTCGGTGAACACCCGCAGCCGCGTGCGCATCTCGTCGACGACCTCGGCCAACCGCGTGATGCCCGCCCACGCCTGCATGTCGGCCACCGTGGCGGGCCCGAATGCGGCCAGGTAGCGCAGGACCAGCGTCTCGGGCTGCGGCGTTGCGGACATGGGCGCGCCGATCCATTCTTCCGCCAGCCCCACCGTCACGTACCGGTTGCGCCACCGTCCCCACACACCGGTCTCCGGACCGTGCGCCAGCGGGACCAGCAACTCCACCGTCTCGGCCAACCGGCGGGTGTGCCGGTCCGGGAAGCGATCCGCGAGCAACTCGCCCAGCTCGCCGCGGCGTAGTAGCTGCCCGGCCAGCATTTCGCGTCCGGCGGCCGCGAGCTCCACCAGGTCGACGCCGTCGATCTCGTCGCGGTAATACGGCGCTTTGAGCGCAGCGTCGACTACCGGCTGCACCGTGGGCCGCAACCAGCGGAAGTCGGCGGCGTCGGCCAGATGCACGGTCCGGCGGATCATGGTGGATCGCACCAGCTGACGCTCACGCAGCAGCGCGGCCAGGTCGTCGTGCCGGAACGCCGCCAACCGCGACCACAATCCCACGTAGGGCCAGTTCGGCTCCTGGCCCTGCACGGCGACCAGATGCCGGACGAGTTCCAACGGGGTCAGCGCCACCCGCTCCACCAGCTTCTGGCGGATCAGCAGCGTCCGATTCAGTTCGCGCAGCGAAAGTTCCGTCATGCGTCCATCGTCGCGGATACCACCGACAGATCGGCGGCGCGATGGCGTTGTGCCACCGCGCGTGCGGCAGCGTGTTCACCGGTCGGGCAAGCAGCGCTGCGGATCGAGCAGGTCGGCGCACGGCGCGTTGCCGTGCGCTCGCAGCACCTCTTTGCCGGCCTCATCGGTCAGGAAGCGCAGGAAGCTCGCCGCGAGCGAGCCGCCGGGTGGGTTCCCATTGCTGTAGGCGTACTCGACGCCCCAGAACGGGTAAGTGCTCCACACGTCAGCGTGGCCGGCGCCGACGCCGTCGATCGCGACGGTGGGCAGGCCCGCGCCGATTGTTTCGGAGAATGCCGCGTAGCCGATGGCGCCGGGTATGTCGGCCACCGCCTGGCGCATGTCCGCGGTCACATCCACCTCGCAGTGGTCGGTGACCATGCCCCTGCGCGTGCAGCTCAGGTGCTGGCGATCCGGCTGCGCGCCGCCGAGCACCCTGCGCTCGAAGATGTTTCGTGAGCCGGAACCCGGACCGCGGTTGACCAGCACCACCGGCACGTCCGGACCGCCCACTTCGCGCCAGTTACCGACCTTGCCCCGGTAGAGATCCTGGATCTGGGCGAGCTCCAGATCACGGACGCCGATGTCGGGATGCACGATCATGGCGAACCGCGACAGCGCGATCGGTTGGTGCACCAGATTCTCATACCCGCTGCCCTCCGCGCCGTCACTGATCGCAAGCAGGCCGGGGTTGCCTCTACCCGTCTTGGCGAGCTGTTCGAGACCGGATTCGGTGCCGTCGAAAGCGAACGCGAATTCCGCTCCGGTGCAGCGCTTCCGGTACTGCTCGGCGGCCTCTTGGATCACCGGCCCGAACGCCGACGACCCGATGACCGTCAGCTTGCCCGACGCGCAGCCCAGCGGGGTCGGCTCCGGCTCCAGCCTGATCATCACGAGTTGGACGATGATCACCGACACCAGAAATACCGTGAGCGCGATCATCATCCGGGAAATGCCGGTGCGGCTGTGGGTTTCGATGATCCCGCCGCCCTTGATGCCACCGCGCAGCACCGGGTCCGGATACGATCCAGTGCCGTCGGAGCGCTGCAGGATGGCGAGAACTTTGTAGTGATCGATCTTGCGCAGCGGCACTTTCGGCAGATCGATCACGCCGATGTGCCCTTCGGTGTCCTCGCGCACCCCGATGCCGGAGCTGCGGCCGAGGTGGTCGGCGAGCGCCGAAGGATCGCTCAGCTCGTTCACCGCCATGCCGATCACCCGGCGCTGCGGAAAATGCAAGTGCAGACCGATCTGCGGGCTCGGCGCCGTGTAGTCCTCGATGTCGAGCCGCATGATGCCCGCGTTCTCGATGCGCACCAAGACGACCGAGATGTCCTTCAGGTCCGGGCTCGCGCCGTCGGCCGAGGGACGCAGTTGGGTGAGCACGCCGGGGAAGATCGACTCGACCTCGCCGGTGACCGGCGTATCCATCTGCACCCGGTAGCCGAGCCGTTTGCTGCCCGCGAAGACGAACTCCCGCAGGAAGGCCAAGACCGCGACAACGAGCGCGATCACCGCTACAACGGTGCCTATGAGCTCCAGAACGGTGTCGAGCGGCAAGTCGCCCACCAGTTGATCCCACTCCCCGAGAAAGCCGTGTGGCACTCATTCTCGGGGGCAATCCCCCTCCGGCACACCGCGATTCGAACTGTTCGGCAACCGTTAACCGGGCGGTCACCCTTCGGCGCGGGTCCATGCCAGCAGGTCCGCCAGCGGCCAGGTGTTGATCACGCGCTCCGCGGCAACACCGTTCGCGACCGCGCGCTCGCATCCGTACCCTTGCCAGTCGAGCTGTCCAGGTGCGTGCGCGTCGGTGTCGATGGCGAAGTGACACCCCATCTCCACCGCAAGGCGCAGCAATCGCGAGGGCGGATCGAGTCGTTCGGGCCTGCTGTTGATCTCGACGGCGGTGCCGTAGGTGCGGCATGCCTCGAAAACCACCTCGGCGTCGAAGGTCGACTCCGGCCTGGTCCCGCGACCACCCGTGACCAGACGGCCGGTGCAGTGCCCGAGCACGTCGACATTGGGATCGGCCACCGCGTACGCCATGCGCTTGGTCATCGTCGCGCTGTCGTCGCGCAGATGCGAATGCACACTCGCCACGACGACGTCCAGCCGGGCGAGCAGGTCCGCCCGCTGGTCGAGGGTGCCGTCATCGAGGATGTCGACCTCGATCCCGGTGAGGATGCGGAATGGCGCCATCCGGTCGTTGAGTTCGGCGACCACGTCCAATTGCTTGCGCAGCCGGTCGGCGGACAGCCCGTTGGCCACGGTCAATCGCGGTGAATGGTCGGTGAGGGCGCAATATTCGTGGCCGAGCGCCGCCGCGACGCGCATCATCTCCTCGATCGGGCTGCCGCCGTCCGACCAGTTCGAGTGCGTGTGCAGATCGCCGCGCAGACGCTCACGCAACGGCTTGCCAGGCGCGCCGATCGGCTGGGCGGCAGCGCGCAGCTCGGCCAGGTACCGCGGCACCGTGCCGGCATACGCCTGTTCGATGACGGCCGCGGTCTTGGGGCCGATGCCCGCGATCTCCTGCCAGCTGCCCGCCGCCCGATGCGCCTCACGCTCCGCATCGGTCAGCCCGGCGACGGCGTCGGCGGCGCGCCGGTAGGCCTTGACCCGGTGGGTTTCGGCTCGGGCGCGTTCCAGCCAGAAGCCGATCTCCCGCAACGCCGCCACCGGGCCGGGCGCGGTGGCACGGTCCGGAGTCCCGTTCGGATCCTCGTCGAGCACCGGACTACGGGATCCGGCTGTACTTGACGAAGGCCACGCCGTCCTCGAACACCGTGCTGGTGATCACCCGGAACTTGGCCGGTTCCGGCAGCCGTGACCCGGTACCGAACAGCGGCCGCCCGCTGCCCAGCACGATCGGGTACAGCTTGAGGAAGATCTGGTCGATCTCCGGGAGCAGCACCTGCGCCAGTTCACCGCCGCCACACAGCCAGATGCCCAGCCCGCTTTCTCGCTTCAGCGCCCTGACCTTCTCGACCGGGTCCGCCGAAATCAGCTCCACGGCTGGATCAGGGCTCTCCGGCAGGGTGGTCGAGGCCACGAACTGCCGCAGGTGCGCGTACGGGCTGGAGGTGCCGGTGCGCACGCCGAAATCATGGGTCTTGCGCCCCATCAGCACGGTGTCGAAATAGCGATTACGTCGCTCGACGCCGATCGCTTCGCGCACCTTGGTCGGCAGTGTCTCCGGGTACTGCGCGTTGATCGCCGGGCCGTGATCACCGCCGACCGGGAAGAAGTCGACCGAGCCATCCTCGGTGGCGATGAATCCATCGATGGTCGAGGCGACGTAATAGGTGAGCTTGCGCATGCTTCCTTCCTCACGGTCGGGGTGGCATTCCGAACCGCCCTGAGGAAACGGTAACGCGCTCGCGCTAGCGGCGGCGAGGCTTCGGCTGGCAGCGCGGGCAGGAGTACGAGGAGCGGTTCATGAACCGCTCCCGGATGATCGGCGCGCCACAGCGGCGGCAGGGCTCGTCCTCCCGGCCGTAGACGGCGAGGGAGCGCTCGAAATACCCGGACCGACCGTTGATGTCTACGTATAGCGCGTCGAAGGACGTGCCGCCCGCGGTGAGCGCGTCGCCCATCACCGCACGCACGTCGGCGAGCAGGGCGCGTACAGCGGGCCTGGACAATCCCGCGGCGATCCGCCCCCCGTGCAGCCGGGCACGCCACAGCGCCTCGTCGGCGTAGATGTTGCCGATGCCGGAGACGACGCCCTGGTCGAGCAGGACGCGTTTGATTTCGCTGCGCTTGCCCCGGATGACGGCGATCACGGATTCGACGTCGAAGCCCGGGTCGAGCGGGTCGCGGGCGATGTGCGCGACCGGCTCGGGCACCAGGGTGCCGTCTACCTCGACCAACGGAGCGAGCGCCCAACCGCCGAAGGTGCGCTGGTCGACGAAACGCAGCTGTGTGCCGTCGCTGAAGGTGGCGCGGATGTGCGCGTGCTTCTCCAGCGGCGCGTCGGCGGGCTGGATCAGCATCTGACCGCTCATCCCCAGATGCACCACCAAGGCGGCTTCCGGGTCGTCGAAGGTGAGCCAGAGGAACTTGCCGCGCCGCTCGGCCGACTCGACCGTCAGGCCGGTCAGCCGCGCGGCGAGATCGGCGGCGCCTTCGAGATGGCGGCGCACCGAACGGGGATGGGTGATCGCCACCGATTCGACGACCCGGCCGACCACATGCTCGTCGAGGCCACGTCGAACCACCTCGACCTCGGGAAGCTCCGGCACGTCAGATTTCGGCGGTCAGCGCCTCGTAGGCGGCCCCGGCTGCCTTCTGTTCGGCATCCTTCTTGGACCGGCCGACGCCCTGCCCGTAGGCCCGGCCGCCGACCACCGTGGTGGCGGTGAACTCCTTGTCGTGGTCCGGCCCCGTCGAAGTGATCTCGTAGCTGGGCACGCCGAGACCACGCTCGGCGGTGAGCTCCTGCAAGCTGGTCTTCCAGTCCAAGCCGGCGCCCATGCGCGGGCCCCGCTCGAGCAACTCGGCGAACAGCCGCAACACCACCGAGCGTGCCACCTCGATGCCGTGCTGCAGATGCACAGCGCCGAGCAACGACTCCATGCCGTCGGCGAGGATGCTGTCCTTGTTCCGGCCGCCGGTGAGCTCTTCGCCCTTGCCCAGCAGCAGGTGCGCACCGAGGCCGCCGTCGCCGAGGCCACGGGCGACCTCGGCGAGCGCGCGCATGTTCACCACGCTCGCGCGCAGCTTCGCCAGCTCACCCTCGGTCTTCGAGGGATGTTCGTGATACAGCCGCTCGGTGATGCTCAGCCCGAGTACGGAGTCGCCGAGGAACTCGAGACGCTCGTTCGTCGGCAGACCGCCGTTCTCGTACGCGTAGGACCGGTGGGTCAGCGCGAGGCGCAGCAGGTCCGGCCCCACGTCGACGCCTAGCGCGGCGATCAGGCTCGCGTGTTCACCGGACGAGTCGGGTTCGTCGGTCACGTCGCTACGACAGGTCGAACGATCAGACCGCGGCGGTGACCTGGCGACCCTTGTAGGTGCCGCAGGACGGGCAGGCGATGTGCGGCAGGGTCTTCTCGCCGCAGCCACGGTTCGGGCAGGTGATCAGGGTCGGCGCGGCGGCCTTCCACTGGCTGCGCCGCGACCTGGTGTTGGAACGGGACATCCGGCGCTTGGGAACGGCCACGACTAATTCTCCTCTGTCCTAATTGCTTTGCCGGTTCGGCTGATCGGTCTTGCTCAGTGGTCTCGGTCGGCCGCACCCTCGTCGGGGCTGCCGGTGCCGGGCGATCCGGAGGCGAACTTAGCCAGTCCGGCCCAGCGAGGGTCAAGTATCTCATGATTGTGCTCGGAACCCGCAATCGCCATCCGCACCCCGCATTCCGGGCACAGTCCGGCGCAATCCGGCGTGCACAGCGGCTGCAGCGGGAGCTCGAGGCCGAACGCGTCGACGACCACGGGCTCGAGGTCGATGAGGTCGTCGGTCATCCGGTAGATCTCGTCGTCCTCGGTGGTCTGCTCGGTGGTGCTGTCCGGATAGGCGAACAACTCGGTGAGCCGCAGGCCGACCTCGCCGGTGAACGGCTCCAGGCAGCGCGAGCACTCCCCCTCGGTCGGCGCGTTCACCGCTCCGGTGACCAGCACACCCTCGGACACCGCCTGCAACTGCAGGTCGAGCTCCACCGGCGCGCCGACGGGGACCGCGATCAGATCCAGGCCGATCCGCTCCTCGGTGGTCACGGTGCGACGCAGCTCCCGCATCGACCCGGCCCTGCGGCCGAGACTGCGGGTGTCCAGCACGAAACCCGCGTCCGGCATCCGGCGCTTGGCCGAACGGGAACGCGACGCGGAACCGGAACCGGCGGACATCACGGACTCACTCACGATCGAGGGGATACGGGCAACCACTCAACAATACGCGACCGCACGGTTCTCACCCAAACGCTGCTGATCATCCCGGGTGCCGCTACCTGCGGAATTCGGTGGCATAGTCGGGCGCGCCCGCCCCGCTGCGCAACTGGTGGCGCCCGCGGCCGACGGTGCGCAGCGTGCTCGTCAGCGTTTCTTCGAAATCGGCCAGCCGGGAGTCGACATAGTGGTCGCACTCCTCGCGCAGCCGATCGGATTCCGCGTGCGCGGCGTCGATCACCCTGGCCGATTCGGCATGCGCGGCGCGCACCACCTCGGTCTGTGTAACCAAACGCTCCTGCTCGGCCAGACCCTCCGCGACGGAACGCTCATAGGCGGCCTTCCCCGCCTCGATCATCCGCTCCGACTCGGTGCGCGCGCGGCCGGTCAGCGCCTCGTATTCGGCGTTGCCGTCGGCCACCACGCGCTCGGCCTCCTCTTGCGCGGAGGTGACCAGGCGGTCGGCGTGCGCGTTCGCCTCGGCGACCATCCGGTCGGCGTGCGCCTTGGCGTCGGCCAGGATGCGGTCGGCCTCCTCGCGCGCCGAGCCGATGGTGCGCTCGGCCTGCTCGTTGGCGCCCTGCACCGTGGTCTCGGCCGAAGTCCTGGCATCGGAAACGATCTTGTCCCGGTGATCGAGCACGTCCTGGGCGTCGTCGAGTTCGCCGGGCAGCGCGTCACGGACGTCGTCGAGCAGTTCCAGCACGTCGCCGCGCGGAACGATGCAGCTGCGGGTCGGCGGGATGCCGCGCGCCTCCTCGACGATGGCGACCAGTTCGTCGAGCGCTTCGAATACGCGATACATGCTCACTACCCTCCTGCGAACTCACGACGAAACCCAGTGTGCCCCTAGTCACGGCTCGTGCCGAATCACTTTCCGGTGTGTCGCGGCAGTGTCTTGCACGCCACAGAAATCAAGTGGAGCTTACCTCTCCGCTTCGTGTTACATTCGTCTGGAAGATCGAACTCGGATCTTCAGCACGGACCGCGCGCCTGCCGGGAGCGCGGACGGAGAGCCGGAGGGATGGACAGCTGCCCGTCGAGTGTCGACAGGCTCCGACCATTCAGCGATTCGCTGAATGCGGAAGCTGCCGAGAGTCGACGGGGAAGAAGGCGATGACCCATCGCTGTTGACCCTGCCGAGGGCTCGTGTTCGATCGGAATGACGATGACTGTTCTGGAACTACCGCGACCGGCGGGAGTGAGCGCCACCAGCTTGTTCACACCGTGGGTGAGCCCGTACCCGGTGTTGCCGCCGGCGGATGCCGCGGCCAAGTTCGGACAGCTGATCCAGTACCTGCGCGGCGACCGCGCCTTCGCCCAGTTGATCCGCTTCGCGCTCGTCGGCGGATTCAGCAACGTCGCCTATGTGCTGCTGTTCTTCGCCGTGCACGGCGTCGGGCCGCTGATCGCGAACGTCGTCGGCTCCGTCGTCAGCACCATGATCGCCAACGAACTGCACCGCCAGCTGACCTTCCATGCCGCGGGCCGGGTCGGCTGGTTCACCGCCCAGTGGGAAGGCGGCGGGCTGGCGCTGGTCGGTCTCGGCATCACGACCGCGGCCTTGGCCGCACTCGGCGTCTGGGCGCCCGGCCTCGGGGACACCGCCCAGGCCGCCGCGATTCTGGCCATCACCGCCGCCGTCGGCGGCATGCGCTTCCTGGCACTACGCGGTTTGGTGTTCTGACGGTGCCGCCTCGCTCCCCCGCCTCTCCGCGCCTTTAGGCCGTACTAGTTGCGTGGATCAGGGCTTGCGTTCAGGTCCTGCGTTGAGTGCCGCTCAGCTTTGCGCGTACCCGATGAGTTACGCATGTTCTTTCTGAAATCAGTCGCTGCGTCGCGCGATCAGTCCGGCAGTGGTTGCTCCGGTCCGACCGCGATTGACCCGAGCTGCGGCTTGGTAGCCAGCCCCAGTGGTTGGCCATCCGGTTCAGTTCTTGCGCTCGGCCAGGCGGTCGAGGAGGCGTTTGTGGACCGACGGGGGAAGCATGTCGCTGACGTCGCCGCCGTATGCGGCGACCTCCTTGACGAGCGAACTGGACAAGTAGCTCAAGGACGGGTTGGTGGCGATGAAGAAGGTATCCACGCCGGAGAGCTTCTTGTTCATCTGCGCCATTTGCAGCTCGTAGCCGAAGTCGCCCGCGTCGCGCAGGCCCTTCACGATGGCGGTGATGCCCTGCTCGCGGGCGAAGTCCACGGTCAGGCCCTGCCATGACTCCACCCGGACGTTGCCCAGGTGTGCCGTCGACTCGCGCAGCATCTCGATGCGCTCCTCGACGGTGAACATGCCCTGCTTCTTCGGGTTGATCATGACGGTGACGACCACCTCGTCGAACTGGGCCGCCGCCCGGTTGAAAACATCGAGGTGTCCGTAGGTCACGGGGTCGAACGACCCGGGGCACAGTGCTCCTGCCATGAGCCGACGCTAGCAGGGCAGCGGCACCGTGGCACGGGTGGCCACGCCCGCGTCTAGTCGTCCGGCTCGAACTCCGCCAGATCAATGCGCGTTTCGCCGTACCGGCGCGACTTCGCGGGGACGAAACCTGCGGGCCAAGCTGTTTCGGGCGAACGCGCCGAACGCTCCAGCACCACCACGGCGCCAGGACGCAGCCAGCCGTGCTCGGCCAGTGCGTGCAGATCGGCCAGAACGGCGGCGTTGTCGACCGCGTAGGGCGGATCGGAGAACACCACGTCGAAGCCGCCCGCACCGCCCAGCCGCAGCACGCTCGCCACCGTCGCGACGCGCAGCTCGGCGCCGGGCAGCCCGAGCTCGGCGATATTGCCGCGCACCACCGCGGCCGCTTTGCGGTCGGACTCGACGAGCAACGCGTGCTCGGCGCCGCGCGAGAGCGCCTCCAACCCGAGCGCGCCGGAACCCGCGTACAGGTCGAGCACCCGGGCGCCCGCGAAGTCCAGCCGCGCGTCCAAGGCGCTGAACAGCGCCTCCCGTACCCGATCGGAGGTCGGACGGGTGCCCGATGGCGGCACCCGCAGGCGCCGCCCGCCCGCCGTCCCCGCGACGATCCGCGTCATTCGGCGGAGGATTCCCGCACGGTCAGCTCGATGAGCAGATCGCCACCTTCCACCTGCTGCACCGGGCCGATGGCGACGCGGCCGACGATGCCCGCGCGGGGCGCGGTGATCGCGGCCTCCATCTTCATGGCTTCGATGGTGCCGATGGTTTCGCCCACGGCGACCGAATCGCCTTCGGACACAGCAAGAGTCACCACACCGGCGAACGGTGCCGCGACGTGCCCGGGGTTGGCCTTGTCGGCCTTCTCCGCGGCGGGGATGTCGCTGGCGATCGAGCGGTCACGCACCGAGATCGGCCGCAACTGCCCGTTCAGGATGCACATCACCGTGCGCATGCCGCGCTCGTCCGGCTCCGAGATCGCCTCCAGGCCGATGAGCAGGGTGACGCCCTTCTCCAGCTGCACCCGGTGTTCCTCACCACGGCGCAGACCGTAGAGGAACTGGTTGGCCGAGAGCCCGGAGGTGTCGCCGTACTTCTCCCGGTGGGCGAGGAATTCGGCGGTGGGGCCGGGGAAAAGCAGGCGGTTGAGCGTGGCGCGCCGCTCTTCGGAGCTACCCGCCAGCCCTTTCTCGTCCGCGGGGGTCAGCGGTGTTTCCGGCTTGGCCGCGCCACGACCGGCCAATGCCTTGCTGCGGAACGGCTCTGGCCATCCCCCCGCGGGAGTGCCGAGTTCGCCGCGCAGGAACCCGATCACGGAATCGGGGATGTCGTAGCGGCCCGGATCGGCGGCGAAGTCCTCGATGTCGACGCCGGTACCGACCAGCGCGAGCGCGAGGTCGCCGACCACCTTCGACGACGGCGTCACCTTCACCAGACGGCCGAGCAGCCGGTCGGCCGCGGCGTATTTGGCCTCGACCTCCTCGAAACGGTCGCCGAGGCCGAGCGCGATGGCCTGCTGCCGCAGATTCGACAGCTGACCGCCGGGGATCTCGTGGGTGTAGACCCGGCCGGTGGGTGCGGGCAGCCCGGACTCGAACGGCGCGTACACCTTCCGCAACGCCTCCCAGTACGGCTCCAGATCGCACACATTCTGCAGATCCAGGCCGGTGTCGTACTCACTGTGCGCCGCCGCGGCGACGATCGCCGACAGCGCGGGCTGGCTGGTGGTTCCGGCCATCGCCGCGCTCGCGCCGTCGACGGCGTCGGCACCGGCCTGCCAGGCGGCGAGGTAGGTGGCCAGCTGCCCGCCGGGGGTGTCGTGGGTGTGCACGTGCACCGGCAGATCGAAGTTGCTGCGCAGCGCGGTGACCAGCTTGGTAGCGGCCGGGGCGCGCAGCAGACCGGCCATGTCCTTGATGGCCAGCACGTGCGCGCCCGCGTCGACGATCTGCTCGGCCAGCTTCAGGTAATAGTCGAGGGTGTAGAGCGATTCGTCCGGATTCGCCAGGTCACCGGTGTAGCTCATGGCGACTTCCGCCACCGCCGTCCCGGTTTCGCGCACCGCGTCGATGGCAGGACGCATCTGGTCGACATTGTTGAGCGCATCGAAGATACGGAAGATGTCGATGCCGGTCGCGGTCGCCTCGGAGACGAACGCGCGGGTCACCTGCTCCGGATACGGGGTGTAGCCGACGGTGTTGCGGCCGCGCAGCAGCATCTGCAAACAGATGTTCGGTACCGCCTCGCGCAGCGCGGCCAGCCGTTCCCACGGGTCCTCGTACAGGAACCGCAAGGCGACGTCGTAGGTCGCGCCGCCCCACGCCTCGATCGACAGCAGCTCCGGCGTCAGGCGCGCGACGTGCCCGGCCACACCGAGCAGGCCGTTGGTGCGGACCCGGGTGGCCAGCAACGACTGGTGCGCGTCGCGGAAGGTGGTGTCGGTGACGCCGACCGCCTTCTGCTCGCGCAACGCCCGCGCGAAACCTTCCGGACCCAACGCAAGCAGCCGCTGCCGGGAGCCGTCCGGCGGCGGCACGCTCAGGTCGATCGCGGGCAGCTTGTCGTGCGGGTACACCGTGGTCGGCCGCTCACCGTGCGGCTTGTTCACGGTGACATCGGCCAGGTACTCGAGGATCTTGGTGCCGCGGTCGGCGGATCGGCGCAGGGTGAGCAGCTGCGGGCGCTCGTCGATGAACGACGTGGTGACCCGGCCCGCCTTGAAGTCGGGATCATCGAGCACCGCGAGCAGGAACGGGATATTGGTGGCCACGCCACGGATGCGGAACTCCGCCAGCGCACGCCGCGCCCGCGCCACCGCCGCCGGGAAGTCGCGACCGCGGCAGGTGAGCTTGACCAGCATCGAGTCGAAGTAGGCGCCGATCTCGGCACCCAGATTCGCACCGCCGTCCAGCCGGATGCCCGCACCGCCCGGCGTGCGGTAGGCGGTGATGCGGCCGGTGTCCGGACGGAATCCGTTGGCCGGGTCCTCGGTGGTGATCCGGCACTGCAGCGCCGCGCCCCGGATCGTCACCGCGTCCTGGCTCAATCCGAGATCGGCGAGGGTCTCGCCGGCGGCGATGCGCAGCTGCGACTGCACCAGGTCCACATCGGTGATCTCCTCGGTCACCGTGTGCTCGACCTGGATGCGCGGGTTCATCTCGATGAAGACATGGTTGCCGCGCTCGTCGAGCAGGAACTCCACGGTGCCCGCGCACGAGTAGCCGATCTGGCGTGCGAAAGCCACCGCGTCGGCGCAGATCCGTTCCCGCAGCGCCGGATCCAGGTTCGGCGCAGGCGCGAGCTCGATGACCTTCTGATGACGGCGCTGCACCGAGCAATCCCGCTCGAACAGGTGCATCACGTTGCCGTGCTGATCGGCCAGGATCTGCACCTCGATGTGCCGCGGGTTCACCACCGCCTGCTCGAGGAACACGGTCGGATCGCCGAACGCCGACTCCGCCTCCCGCGAGGCTGCCTCGATCGACTCACGCAACTGTTCGGCAGCCGCGACGCGTCGCATACCGCGTCCGCCACCGCCTGCGACCGCCTTGACGAAGATCGGGTACTCCAGCTCCCGGGACGCGGCGATCAGCTCGTCCACGTCCGCCGACGGCGCGCTGGAACGCAGCACCGGAAGCCCGGCCGCCTTGGCCGCCTCGATCGCGCGCGCTTTGTTCCCGGCCAGCTCGAGCACCTCGGCCGAGGGCCCGATGAAGGTGATGCCCTCCCGGGCACAGGCCGCCGCCAGGTCCGGGTTCTCGGAGAGAAAGCCGTAGCCAGGGTAGATGGCGTCCGCCCCCGCCGACTTGGCCGCCTCGATGATCGCATCGATGGACAGGTATGCCCGGACCGGATGGCCTGGCTCCCCGATCTGATACGACTCCGCTGCCTTCAGCCGGTGGACCGAATTGCGGTCCTCATGGGGGAACACAGCGACTGTCCCGATGCCGAGTTCGTAGGCCGCGCGGAAGGCGCGGATGGCGATCTCGCCACGGTTGGCAACCAAGACTTTCGAGAACATTGACCTAAGGTACCCGGCTTCGTGAACCGCACGAACATGGAATCCCCCTTCGCAAGGCTCTTCACAAAGGCCCCTAGCACCGTTGCGAAGTTGCGTTCACAGGCCCGATACATGAGCTTCGCGGGAGCAACCGTGCGCGCGCACCTACTCACCCAACCAGTACGCCCTGAAGTCCCGTCGAGGCGGGGAGCCTATGCTGAAGGAGCAGCTGGTTCACCGGTGCGCGGCGAGATGGAGCCCCGACGTCGCGCGACGGAGTCGAGCCCGTCCGTACGGCGACGTCACGGCGGGTGAGAGGGAACCCGGTGGGAATCCGGGACTGTCCCGCAGCGGTATGCAGGAACGACCGCCGTCATCAGGCACTGAGTCACCGGGCCGGAAGGTGCCGCGACTCGGGAAGCGACGGCCAGTAGGTCGGCCATCGGGAACACCGGCGCGAGCCGGACCGTCCCTGGAGCCGGTGCCCGCGAGTCCGAAGACCTGCCAGCCGTGCCGGGTACGCCGTATCCGGCGGCCACCGCCTCGTGGATTGGGCGCGCGGATCACCAGCTGACATGTCGGGCTCCTCGGCCGGGAATATCCCCGGCATGTCATGAGGTTCTCCGCCTGCCCGTATGGCGATGGCTTTCGTCCTCAGCAATGGAGAAACATCGTGACTGTTTCACAGCAAAATCCGTTCACCGCAACGGTTCTCGGGCTACCACGGGTGGGGCCGCGGCGCGAGCTCAAGCGGGCCACCGAGGCCTATTGGGCAGGCGATATCGACGCGGAGAAGTTGCACGCCGTGGCACGTGAGCTACGGCATGCTCAGCTCACCGAACTGCTCGCGGCGGGCTTGGACTCGATCCCCGTCGGGACGTTTTCCTATTACGACCAGATGCTCGACACCGCCGTGCTGCTCGGCGCGCTGCCGCCTCGGGTCGCCGGGATCGCCGATCCGCTGGATCGGTACTTCGCCGCCGCTCGCGGCACCGACACGGTCGAACCGTTGGAGATGACCAAGTGGTTCGACACCAACTACCACTACTTGGTGCCGGAAATCGGCCCGGACACCACGTTCTCGCTGCACCCGGAGAAGCTGCTGGAAGAACTGCGGGAGGCGCTCGAGCTGGGCGTACCCGCGCGGCCGGTGGTGATCGGTCCGATCACTTTCCTGAAGCTGGCGAAGTCGACCGGCGGCCCGGCGCAGGCGCGGCTGCTCGAGCTGCTTCCGCTGTATCGGGAGCTGCTGCGCAGGCTGGCCGTCGCGGGCGCGCAGTGGGTGCAGATCGACGAGCCGGCGCTGGTCACCGACCTCACGGCGGAGGAGATCGACCTGGTGCAGATCACCTACGGCGAACTGGCCGAGTCGACCGAGCGTCCCGCGATCCTCGTCGCGACCTACTTCGGTGATCCGGGTGCCGCGCTCGCCCCGCTGGCCGGCACCGGTATCGAGGCCGTCGCCGTCGACTTCACCTCCGGCACCGATGTTTCCGCGGTGGCGGCGGTGCCCGCCCTCGCGAGCAAGCTCGTCGTCGCCGGAGTGGTGGACGGACGCAACGTGTGGCGCACCGATCTGGACCGCGCCCTCGCCACCCTCGGCACTTTGCTGGGTTCCGCCGGGCAGGTGGCGGTTTCGAGCTCGTGCTCGTTGCTGCATGTGCCGTACACGCTGGCCGCGGAGACCCGGTTGGGCGAGCAACTGCGGTGGTGGCTGGCTTTCGGGGCGGAGAAGGTGGCGGAAGTAGATCTGCTCGCCACCGGCCTGCGCGAGGGGCGGGAAGCGATCGGCGCCGACTTGGCCGCGGTGCAGGCGGCGCTGGCGGCGCGGCGGTCGGATCCACGGCTGAACGATCCGCAGGTGCGGGCCAGGTTGGCCGCGCTCGGGCCGGACGCCATCCACCGCGCTCCCGCCGAGCAGCGCCGTGAGCTGCAACGGGACCGCTTGCGGCTGCCCGCGCTGCCGACCACGACGATCGGTTCCTATCCGCAGACCTCCGCGATCCGGCTGGCGCGGGCCGCACTGCGCAAGGGGGAGATCGATCAGGCCGAGTACGTGCGCCGGATGCGCGCCGAGATCGCGGACGTCGTCGCGCTCCAGGAGGAGCTGGGGTTGGACGTGCTGGTGCACGGCGAGCCGGAGCGCAATGACATGGTGCAGTACTTCGCCGAGCAGCTCGACGGTTTCGCGGCCACCGAGCAGGGGTGGGTGCAGTCGTACGGGACCCGTTGCGTGCGGCCGCCGATTCTGTTCGGGGACGTGGCGCGCCGGCAGCCGATGACGGTCGAGTGGATCGGCTATGCGCAGTCGCTCACCGACAAGCCGGTCAAAGGGATGCTGACCGGCCCGGTGACCATTCTCGCGTGGTCGTTCGTCCGCGACGACCAGCCGCTGGAGGAATCCGCACGCCAGGTGGCGCTGGCGATCCGGGACGAGACCGTGGACCTGCAGACGGCAGGCATCCGGATCATCCAGGTCGACGAACCGGCTCTGCGCGAACTGCTTCCGCTGCGCGCGGCGGACCAGCCCGCGTACCTGGAGTGGTCTGTGCGGTCGTTCCGGCTCGCCACCTCCGGTGTCTCGGATGCCACGCAGATCCATACGCACCTGTGCTACTCGGAGTTCGGCGAGGTGATCGACGCGATCGCCGGGCTGGATGCCGATGTCACGTCGATCGAGGCCGCACGCTCGCACATGGAGGTGCTCGACGACCTCAACGCGGCGGGCTTCGATCTGGGCGTCGGCCCCGGCGTGTACGACATCCACTCGCCGCGGGTGCCGAGCGTGGACGAGATCACCACCTCGCTGCGTGCTGCGCTGAAAGCCGTTCCAGCCGAACGGCTCTGGGTCAATCCGGACTGCGGGTTGAAGACCAGGGGTCCCGCCGAAGTGGAAGCCTCGCTGCGCAATATGGTCGCCGCCGCGGCGGCGGTGCGGTGAACGCGTCCGCCTGAGCGATGATCGGCGCCCCCTTCCCCCGGCGAAGGGGGCGCCGACTCGCGCCCACGCCCGCCCGGCCGCGTTGCCTGCGGTCCTGGTCGCTGGCCCCGGTCCCCATTGACCGAGTCCCGACCCGCGGAGCGAAATCTCCTCCGCGGAAGCCGATCCCCTACGGACTCATTCGGACTCCGGTTCCGGCCGTGGACGCTGCCGCCGTGACGTATACCGCTCACACGGTTCCTCCCGCCGCGGCACCGGCAGAACCCGCGCCCGCGACCGCATCCCCCTCCGCCATGCCGTATGACACCCGGAACAACGCTCCATCGGCAGACCCCTCCTCGCACGTCATCAATTCGGTCTTTCCCCTCTTGCCATACTTCGACGCGCGCTCACTCGATTCGGTTCCCATCAGTCGCGACTAATTTCCGCTGTACCGAATGTCGGTGCGGCAGTGTACTTTCCGTTGTCATGCCGACGCAGCAGCACGAAGTGCTCGTAGAGATGTTCCGGACGCAGCCAACCCTTGCGGCCGGGCTACTCACCGACGCCTTCGGCATACCGCTACCCCGGCATCGATTGGAGGAACTCATGACATCCGCCTTCAAGTACGAATATCAGAGCGACTTCGCCCGCAAGTACGTCGCACAGGGGCGCGACGAGGGACGAGCCGAGGAAGCCGCGCGACTCCTCCTCATGGCCCTCGACGCCCGCGGGATCACCATCGCCGACACCACTAGGGCCGAAATCGACCGGTGCACCGACCTCGACCAACTCGAGTCCTGGGCCCGCAAGGCCATCACGGCGGAATCCGAGAACGAGGTCTTCTCCCAGCCCGAAATTCAGTCCGAAGGCTCGGTTGTCGACGGTGAGCAGCACTGAGGGCGTTCACCTTCAAGTACGAAATCGAGGGTCCGCCCACCGGGCAGGTTGCTCCGGTCAGCGCCTGAGGGCCAGCTCCCGCTGCGGCACGCCGGTGTACTCCGACAGCGGGCGGATCAACGCGTTGGATGCGGCTTGCTCCATGATGTGGGCGGTCCACCCGGTAATCCGGCTCATCACGAAGATCGGCGTGAACATCGCGATGTCGAAGCCCATCAGGTAGTAGGCGGGGCCGGCGGGAAAATCGAGATTCGGCGCGATGCCGGTCGCCTCCGCCATCGCGCGTTCCAGCTCGATATACATGCGCAACCAGCGCTCACCTCCGGTCACCGCCGCGACCCGCTCCAGCTCCTCACGCATGGCCGGTACGCGGGAATCGCCGTTCTTGTAGACCCGGTGCCCGAAGCCCATCACCTTCTGCTTGTCCGCGAGCTTGGCGCGCAGCCACGCCCCGGCCAGTTCCGGTTCGCCGATCTCCAGCATGGCGTGCATGACGGCCTCATTGGCGCCGCCGTGCAGCGGGCCCTTCAGCGCCCCGATGGCGGCCGTGACCGCGCTGTAGATGTCGGATCGGGTGGAGGTGACCACTCGCGCTGCGAAGGTGGAGGCGTTGAAACCGTGCTCCGCGTAGAGGATCAGCGAGGTCTCGAATGCCCGCACGATCCGCGGGTCGGGCACCGCGCCGAAGCACATGTTGAGGAAGTTCGCCGCGAAGCCCAGATGCGAGTGCGGCGGGACGGGGTCCAGTCCGCGCCGCCGCCGCATGTCCGCGGCGATCGCGGTCGGCAACATAGCGGTCAGGCGCAGCGCTTTCGCCAGCAACGCCCGCTGGGTGGGCGTCCCGCCGAGATCCTCCTCCGCGTCCTCCGCGCCCAGGTAGCTCACCACCGTGCGCACCACGTCCATCGGATGGCAGGACTCCGGCATCTTCTCCACCAGCGACAGAATCGACCGGTCGACGCGACGCTGGGTACGCTCGCGCTGACACAGCAACTCCAGCTGGGCGACATCGGGCAACTCGCCGTACCACAACAGGTACGCGACCTCCTCGAAACCGCAGTGCCGCGCCAGATCCGGTACGGCGTAGCCGCGATAGGTCAGGGAGTTGGTCTCCGGCACCACCTTCGAGATGGCGGTGGTGTCGGCCACCACTCCGGCCAAGCCCTTCTTGATCTCGGTCATGTCGGTGACTCGCTTCCGGTGAAGGTGAATATTCCCGCGTCGAATTCGGTGTACTCCCGGTAGCGCAGCAGCTCGTAGAGCCTGGACCGATGCTGCATGGTCCTGAGCAGCGCGGATTGCGTTCCGGTGCGGGCGATCTCGCGCAATCCGTGCTCGACGGCATACATCGCCAGCCGCAGCGTGGTCACCGGATAGATGACCGCGTTGTAGCCGATCTCCTCGAGCATGGATGCGGGCAGCAGCTCGGACTTGCCGAACTCGGTCATGTTGGCCAGCAGCGGAACTTCCACGGCGGCACGGAATTTCGTGAACTCCGCGGCGTCCGCGAGCGCTTCGGCAAAAAACAGATCCGCGCCCGCGTCGGCGTACGCCTTGGCCCGGTCGATCGCGGCGGCCAATCCTTCGGTGGCGCGTGCGTCGGTGCGGGCGCAGATGACGAAGTTCGGATCGCGCCGGGCCGACACCGCGGCCCGCAGGCGCCGCACCATGTCCTCGACTCCGACCACGGTCTTGCCGTCGAGGTGCCCACAGCGCTTGGGATTCACCTGGTCCTCGATATGGCAACCTGCCAGCCCCGCGTCCTCCAAGAGGGTCACGGTCCGCGCGGCGTTCATCGGCTCCCCGAAGCCGGTGTCGGCGTCGACGAGCACCGGGAGATCGGTGACCCTGGCGATCTGCTGCCCCCGCGCGGCCACCTCGCCGGCCGTCGTCAGCCCGATATCGGGCAACGCCAGCTCGGCCGACATCACGGCGCCGGAGAGGTAGACGCCCTCGAACCCGATCTCCTGGATCAGCCGGGCCACCAGCGGATCGAACGCGCCCGGTAGTCGCTGGATGCACCCCGAGTCCAGGCCCGCCCGGAACGCCACGCGCTTCTGCGCCGCGCTCGTCGCGGCCGCCAGCAGGCCGGTCACCGCGCCCACCGTCCTACGCTGAGGGCATGACCGACGAACCCCTGCGCTACCGACTGATCACCGGAGTGGACGACGCGCGATTCTGCGCGCGGATCAGTGAGCTGCTGGCGCAGGGATATCGCCTGCACGGCTCGCCCGCGATCACCTTCGACGGCAAGAACGTGATCGCCGCGCAGGCGGTGATCCTGGACGACGACTGACGCCGCCATCAGAAGATCCCCTCCGGAGTGCGCGGCGCCCGGTCGAGCACCTCGTCGGACACGGTGAAGTTCAGCTGGTCGAGCTCCCCGGCGGCCAGTCCCGGTGTCCGCTGGGCCGCGTCGAGGAAGCGGTCCTGCTCGGCCTCGTCGAGCACCCCTTCGGCGAGGGTGCGGAATTTCTCGATGTACTCCGCTCGACCGAAAGGACGTGCGCCGAGCGGATGCGCGTCGGCGACGGCCAGTTCGTCGACGATCGTCTCGCCGCTGGTCAGCGTCACCACCGCCCGCGCGCCGAACGCCTTCTCGCCGGGATCGGTGGCGTGGTAGCGCCTGGTCCACTCCGGGTCCTCGGTGGTGCTGATCTTGCGCCACAGCGCGACGGTTTCCGGCCGCCGCGCGCGCTCCGGCGCGTACGACCGCTCGTGATGCCAGCTTCCGTCTTGCAGCGCCACCGCGAAGATGTAGGGCACCGAATGATCGAGGGTTTCGCGGCTGGCGTGCGGATCGAACTTCTGCGGGTCGCCGGATCCGGTACCGATCACCACGTGTGTGTGGTGACTGGTATGCAGCACGATCGAGGCGATACGATCCAGATCGCCGATTCGCGAACGCATCCGGCGCGCCAAGTCGATCGGCGCTTGGCTCTGGTATTCGGCCGAATGCTCCTTGGTGTAGCTGTCCAGGATCGCGCGTTTCGCCTCGCCCTCACCGGGCAGCGGCACATGGTATTCGGCGTCCGGGCCGCCGAGCAGGCGGGCGAGCACGCCGTCGGCGCCCTCCCAGATCGGCGCGGGCGCGGTTTCACCGCGCATCGCGCGATCCACCGCCTCGACCGCCATCTTGCCCGCGAAGGCGGGAGCGTAGGCCTTCCAGCTGGAGATCTCCCCTTTGCGGGACTGCCGCGTCGCGGTCGTGGTGTGCAACGCCTGGCCGAGGGCCTGGTAGATGGTCTCGGTGTCGAGCCGCAGCAGCGTGCCGATACCCGCCGCGGCGGACGGGCCGAGGTGGGCGACATGATCGATCTTGTGCTCGTGCAGGCAGATGCCGCGCGCCAGATCGATCTGGATCTCGTAGCCGGTGGCGAGCCCGCGGATCAGATCGGCACCGCTGCGGCCGAGATGCTGGGCGACGGCGAGGATCGGCGGAATGTTGTCGCCCGGATGCGAGTATTCCGCGGCGAGAAACGTGTCGTGGAAGTCCAATTCCCGCACCGCGACACCATTGGCCCAGGCTGCCCACTCCGGCGAAACCCGTTGCCGCGCAGGCAGTCCGAACACTGTCGCGCCCAACCGATCCGCGCGGGGGCGGTAGGGCTGCGCGGTCGCCTGGGCACGCGCGGCGGTCACCGG
>NZ_BDBA01000173.1 GCF_001612745.1 Nocardia amamiensis NBRC 102102
CCTGGAATTCCTGGCCTCCGCCACCGCGGGCGCGTTGTCGGTCCTCCCGACCGGCGACCAGGAAGCCGACCTCACCGAAGCCGAGGTCACCCACTGGTTCACCGCACCAGGCGAGCCGACCGACTCTGGCGACGACGAAATCACTGTCGTGATCGCGGAATAGGGGTACGACCCGGAGCCCGCCGGTCAGAGTGCAGAGTGCTCTTCACCGGCGGGCTGTTGCGTTGAGCCGGACAGTTCATGGTTCGAGATAGAGCCGCTCGTTCGGCAATCGCGGCAGGCCAGCGGTGTTGCCGGGTAGGACGGTCACCGCATCGTGGTAGTGGTTTGCGCGCCAGTCCTGGACGAACGTGGACGCGGCGGTCACACAGGCGGCGAAATCAAGGCGCACATCGTGGAATTGGACCGACAGGTGTACATCGTCCTCGTCGGGTCGTGGCGATGCGTTGTTACTCATGGGCCGTCGATCCAATGCACTCGCGAACCACAGCGATAACAGCCATTCCCGATGGGCGGAAGGAGTCGCGGGGCGCATGCACCCAGGTTCGGAAACTGATCGGCCCGGAGGTGGGCGAGGGTAGTGCGATCTGAGCACCGAAGGGCGACACCGAGACGTTGAGCCGGAACAGCTCGGCAAGCAGCTTCTCATTGCTGGGCACGTCCGGCCGGGCCAGGAACGACCAGCGTTTCGACCGCGGGTGCGAGACGATCGGGCCGAGTCTCACGTTGCGGTTGAGCATGTGGTTCTTCACGATCGCGCCGAGCTGCGCGGGCATGGTGATCGCGCCGACGCTACCTGTCGGCACGATGATTCGTCCGCCGACTTCTGGCTGCACCACTGCCGCGAGCCCGAAGACTTGCCGGTAGAACCGGCATCGAGTCAATGGAGTGTCGTCGAGGGCGTGAGTATCGGAGTTCCCAGTTGCCATGCGTCGGCCTTCCCTGCTCGTCATTGGTGGGCACCCACCGCCGGGGAGCTGATGAGGAACTCGGCATCGACCCGGCGGTGGGGCTGATCGTCAGCGTCGCGTGATCGGCGCTGTCGTTGCACTCACGAGGCAGGTACAGAGCCCTTACGCTGCGTGTACGGGAACCACAGACGAGGACGGGGGCGTGATGATCGTGGTGACGAGGTGGACCGGCGTCGGGGTACGTGCCTTGCGTAGAGACGCACTGCGTGTCAGCCAGTCGAAGTTCGCCGACATGACCGGATTCTCCGAGGCAGTAGTGAGCAAGTGGGAACGTCGTGGCGCGACGATAACGCTGTCCGGTGAGTTCGCCGCTGGCATGGACACGGTGCTCGGAAGGTTGGACGAGGGTCAGTTGGCGCGGTTTCAGGCTGCGTTGGCCGATTCCGGGTTCTCGCTCGGCTCCGGCGCAGAGTCGGGGGATCGTCCTATCATCGCAGTCGAAGGTAGTGGCGATCTTCGCGTGCCGGACGCGGCGGTGCAGGAAGTTGAGGACGGCGTGAACCGCAACGAGTTTCTGCGCGGATTGCTTGCAATCCCTGCCGCGGCCGTCGCGGACAGTCTGGGTGCTGCGGCAACTGTGCCCATCGAGCCGCCCATCCCGACCAAGGTCGGCATGGATCACGTCGACCAGATACGAGCTTGGGCCGGATTGTTCCGCGCTGCTGACGATGCAGGCCTGCGGATCGGTGCTGGCATGGCCGCCCAACTGCATACAGCCGTCGCGATTCTCCGCGCGGACATGCCCGCGCATGTCCGCATTGCCATGCAATCGGCGGTTGGAACGTTTTTCCGGGTCGTCGGGTGGGCGTATTACGACCGTGGACAGCACGGTCCGGCTCGAGCACACTTTCATGCGGGCTGGCGATACGCGGAACAGGCTGGTGAATGGTGGCTGCGCGCTGCAATTCTGACCTGCATGGCGCGCCAGGCAGTTTACCTGGGCAATGCCGATGAAGCGCTGACCATGCTCGGCCTTGCCTCCATGCGCTCGGATCGTATTTCACTACTGCGCCGAGCCGACATTGCCGCTGTGCAGGCCCGTGCGTTCGGGCGGTTGGGCAACGATGTCGAATGCATCCGATCAGTTCGGCAAGCCGAGCAATGCTTTGCGGAAGCTGCCGACCAGGACCACCCGGACACCGCATATGAGAATTTCGAGTCGTACTATTCGAGGCAGCTGCTGAACAGCGACGTGGCGCATGGGTTGTTCGATCTCGCACATCAGCGAAATATCATGGTGGACAACGCGGTCGAGCGTTTGCGCCGTACTCTGGACCTTTCCGACGAGCATGCCCGTTCGCGACAACTCGGTCTGACCCGCCTTGCAGCGCTGCAGCTCCGACACGGCGACGTGGACGAAGGCCTGGTGCTTGGCGTCAAGGCTGCCGAAAATTCCCGTGGCACAACATCGTCGCGGGTATTGAACGAGCTGGACAAGATCTACCAAGCAACGGGAGAACGCCGTGTCGAGAACTTGCCAGGTGTGCTCGAGTTGCGGCTTGACATCACCGACATTTTGAAGACTACGTGGGAGTCATAGTGATTATCGCCTTCTCGGTCACTCCGGTAGGTGCAGGCGAAAGTGTCGGTGCCGCAGTGGCTGAAGCGGTGCGCGTAGTACGCGCCAGTGGGTTACCGAATGAGACCAATGCGCTGTTCACCACGATCGAAGGTGAATGGGATGAGGTCATGACGGTGATCAAGCAAGCGATAGACGCCGTCATGGAAGTAGCGCCTCGATGCAGCATCGTGCTCAAGGGCGATGTTCGTCCTGGTTCGACAAACGCGATCACATCGAAGGTCGAGTCGGTGGAGCGGCATCTGAGGGAAAGCTATTAGCAGGCTTCATCAGCGACTCCGTGGTCGATACCGACGTGAAGGCGTGGTTGGACATGAACCGACGCGAAATACCCCGCAAGGAACGTTGGACGGCTGCTGACCTCGACCGCATGCCCGAAGACGGGCTCCGCTATGAAGTGTTGAATGGTCAGCTCGTGATCAGTGCCGTGCCGACGCCTCGGCATCAGTGGCTGATCGGATCGCTAGGGCGTGCCCTGGACGCGGTGTTGCCACCGAATCGACTCGTGCTGGCAGGTGTCGGTGTGCTCATCGGTGACGACGAGCCGATTCCCGATCTCATGGTGATGACAGACTCGATCGATTTGGACGCCAGGGGGATTCCTGCACGTCAGGTAGAGCTCGTGGTGGAGGTGCTGTCCAGTTCTACGACACTGCAAGACCGTATCGTCAAACCTGCGCTGTATGCGGCGGCCGGTATCCCGAACTACTGGCGGTTGGAGCCCCATCCGTTCGAAGATCAGCTGTCTGGTGAATCTGTGCCGGTTCTGTTCGCTCACGAACTCGGGGCCGAGCGCACCTACGAGCTGACGCACAGGGTGCCCGCTAATAATGCGGTCACCCTGCGCAGTCCTTTCGAATTCACGATCGATCCCGGCTCGCTGTTGCCCTGATCGTTGTGGACAGCTTTCGCTGACACACCTCAGAGAGGCACCGCGTGTTCCTCGGCGAAGACCTTGCGGCAGACCGGGGCACAGAAGGCGTAGTCGGTGCCGTCGTAGGTGAGGGTGAAGCGGGCCGTGGACAGTTCGACGGTCATGCCGCAGATCGGGTCGATGGCGTAGCCCTCGGGGGCGTCGGCGTGGTCGCCGGAGGTGCGGTACTCCTCGGTCATCAGTTTGGTGATCTCGGTGACGGCGAGCGTCCGGCCGAATGTGCCGAGGTTGTGTTCCCGCAGGCCGACGATCTGCACCACGCAGTGCGGGTCGCGGGTCAGTCGGTGCTGCTCGGTCTCGGACTCGGCGATGGCCTTGGTGATCAAAGGGATCACGTGGCCGCCGAAGTCGCCGTTGTTGGCCCATGCTCCGGGGACGGTGAGTCGCGCCAGGTAGCGCGGCGCGGTGACCTGGTTCGGCCCGCCGGTCGCCCACGCGTCGGGGTGCGCACCAGAAACATGGGCAGCTCGCGGGCTTTCGCCAGCACCGAGTCCGGAGCACCGGATTCGGTGGTCAGGTCGCGCAGATGCGTTCGGTGAGGACGCGTTTTCGGTCCGCGCGTAGCTTGTACGCTTTGACTTCCTCCCGGCCGTGAACGGCCGGGATTCCTACCACGCCGCTGCGCGACGTCTCGGTGGGTTCCTGTTTCACAGGGACTCGCCTCCCATCAGGTGGAAGGGCTTACGGTCCCTCCGCAGGCGTTTGACTTGTCCGCATGCCCTGCGGCCAAGATATTCTTCGCGGCATTCAGATCCCGGTCGTGCACCGCGCCACACGGGCAAGTCCATTCGCGGATGTGTAGCGGTTTGGGGCCGTCGACCCGTCCGCATTCCGAGCACAGCTGGGATGAGGGGAAGAACCGGTCGATCTTGCCGAAGACACGGCCGTACCGCCCGGCTTTCTCCTCCAGCATCCTGGTGAATATGCTCCAGCTGGCGTCGTGAACCGACTTCGCCAACCGGGTGCGGGCCAGACCCTTGACGCACAGGTGCTCGACGAACACCGCTTGGTTGTCGCGGATGATCCGTGTCGAGTTCTTGTGCGCCCAATCCCGGCGTCTATCGGAGACTTTCGCATGAGTCTTGGCGACCTCGACGCGAGCCTTCGCCCGATTCTTGGAACCTTTTTCCTTGCGGGACAACGACTGTTGCGCCTTGCGGAGCCTGCGTTCGGCCTGCCGCAGAAACCTCGGCGACTCGATCCGCTTCCCGTCCGACAAGACCGCGAACGTCGACAACCCTAGGTCGATGCCTACCTCGGACTCGACCGGCGGCAACATTTCGCCGGTCGTCTCGACAACAAACGACGCGAAATACCGTCCAGTCGCGTCCTTGACGATCGTCACCGACGAGGAGTCCGACGGCAACTCCCGCGACCAGCGAACCTTGAGCTCGCCGACCTTCGCCACGTACAACTTCCCATTCGGGCGCAGCCTGAACCCGTTGCGCGTCAACCTGATCGACTGCCGATTGTCCTTGCGAGACCGAAATCTCGGCGGGGCGACCTTCGGGCCTCTGCGTTTCCCGGTGGCCGACTGAAAGAAATTCCGGTAGGCGGTGTGCAGATCGCCCAACGCCTGCACCAGCACGACACTTGACACCTCGGCCAGCCACGCCCGCTTTGGGGTTCTCTTCGGCTCGGTGATCACCAGGGTTTGCAGCGCCGAATCCTTGATGTACGGCAAACCCGCCTCGCGGGCCCGCTGCCGCAACCGCAGGCCATCGTTGAACACCACCCGCGCACAACCGAACGCCTTCGCCAACTCCCGCTGCTGACCCACGGTCGGATAGAGGCGGAAGTTGTAGCGCAGCTGCACTCGAACATTCTATCGACAGGCACTGACAAAGCCAGTTGATGCGTTCCTTGCTCAACCCGTGCCACGTCCTCGCTCGCTGACCACCGCCGATCTGGCCTCGGCGGCCCTGGCCGTGCTCGACCGCGACGGCTTGCCCGCGCTCACCATGCGCGCGGTGGCCAAGGAACTCGGCGTGGCAACCATGGCGCTGTACCGCTACGTCCGCGACCGCGACGAACTCGAAGTGCTGGTGGCGGATCAGGTGTTCGCCACGATCGACACGACGCTGCCCGCCGGTACCGACTGGAAGGCGCGCGCGGCGCTGCTGCTCGACCACATCCGAGCCGGATTCGCGGCCCATCCCGCGGCCGTGCCGCTGGTGCTGCGGCATCGGCAATCCTCGGTCGAATCGCTGCGCGTGATGGAAGCGATGCTCGCCGTACTCACCGAGGGCGGTTTCACCGGACGCGCCCGCATGATCGCCCAGCGCACGCTGGTCGCCTTCCTGATCGGCTACCTACAGAACAAGCACTACGCGCCGCTGCCGGGGCGGGGGACGATCGCGATGGCCCAACTGTCCCCTGCGGACTATCCGCATCTGGCGCAGACCGCAGGCCAGGCCAAGGACATGTCGGCCGATGACGAATTCCGGGGCGGTCTCGAGATCGTCCTGCGTGGCCTGCGTCCCTAACCGAAAAGCACTGCGACGTCGATCGTCTCGGCCATCGCGCGAGCGCCCACGTCATTGAGGTGCATGCCGTCGCCGCTGTCGAATTCGGGGCGGATGAAATCGGGTCGTTCCGGGTCTTCGACCGCCCGCGCCACGTCGAACACCGAGTCGAAAACATCGGTACCGCCCAGCCATTCGTTCACGCGGCGGCGGGTGGGCAGCGTCTCGGTGACGGTCACCCCCTCGTAGATGCAACCGGCGTAAGGGCCGATCGTCGCGGCGTGAATGGTGAGACCGGCCGCATGGGCGCGGTGCGCGAGGGCGGTGAGGCCCGCGATCAGTTCGTCGGCCGTAGCGGGCGGCTGGCCCGCCATGCCGCCGAGAATGAGGTCGTTGATGCCGAAGTTCACCAGGACGCTCGTCACGCCGGGCACCGTGAGCGCGTCACGGTCGAAGCGCTCCAGGCCCGGCTCGCCGATGTCCTGGGTCAGCAGCCGATTTCCGGAAATTCCCTGGTTGACCGCCCAGCCCTGGTCCAGCCGCGCGTTGAGGAAGTCCACCGAGCGGTGGTTGGCGCCGATCGTGGTGCCGAAGCCTTCGAACCAGGAGTCGCCGAAGGCGACAGCCACCGGCGTGCCCGCGGTCGCGAGAACGTCGACGCCGACGACGTAGAACCGCGTCGGCACCTCCTCGGCGGCGGAGAGCACGGCGTCCGATGCCGCGTTTCCGGCTGCGACGTAGGTGATTTCGCCGGGCTGCTGGGAGAAGGTCGCAAGACCGGTTGGACCGGGTAGGTACAGGCTCAACGCCAGGTCCGCGCCCGCCGACACGGTCAGTTCGACCGGATCGCTGACCACGTCGGCACCGGCCGGAATCACCACCTGCTCCGCGCCGTCGAACCGCAGCGCCGTATCCGTCTCGGCGACGATCTCGCTGCCGGAGTTGCGTATCGCGACGCGAGCAGCCCCGATGACCAGCGGCGCCTTCCCGTAGCGGTTGGTCAGCCTGATTCGCACTTGCGCACCTCCGCCCGCCAGGCGCAGCACTTGGCGCACGGTCTGATCGGTGAACGCGCGCGACTCCGCGAGTTTGATCTCCTCGTCCGGGCTGATCACCGCGGAGCGGAATCCAGCGAGCCAGGTGTTCGGTGACATGAGAGCCTCCAGTAGTTGCCATGAGGATTAATGCGCCTGCATATTTCTACACTGGTTTATTCCTCTCGTCAACTATCCGCATGGCAAGTATTTCGGGTAGGCTGGCCCGCATGGACGTGACCGACCTGTTCGACGATCCGCGCCTGACCGTCATGGGCCTGTTGTTCGAGGCGCACGCCGGCGTGGTGGCCAAGCTGGAACCGGTCTGGATGGCGCACGGGTTGTCCGGATTGGCCTTGAACGCGCTGATGCGGTTGAGCCGTTCGCCAGGCCGGCGGTTGCGCATGTCCGAGCTGGCGGTGCAGACTTCGCTGTCCACCAGCGGGGTCACCCGATTGGTCGATCGGCTGGGGGCTGCCGGTCTGGTCGAACGCGAGTTGGATCCAGAGGATCGGCGCAGCGCCTATGCAGTGCTCACCGAGGCGGGCGCGACACGGCTCGCGCAGGTGTTGCCGGACTATCTCGCCGCCGTAGAGCGCTGGCTCGTCGGATTGCTGACGCCCGCACAGCTGGAGGCATTGGTCGAGGCGCTACGGATCGTTCGGGACGCGTCGAATCCGGAGGCCACGTTCGGCGTGACGTGATCGTTCAGTCCGCGGACTCGGCGAGCAGTCGCTCCAAGCCGTCGAGGATCAGGTCGAGGCCGAATGCGAAATCGGCGATCCCCGTGTGCTTCCCATCGATCACCAGCCGGGCCAGTGCGTTCATGTGGGGATATCGGTCGGCAGGGATGCGCGGCAGAAATCCCTCTGCGGCGGAGGCGTATTCGGACGGATCGAGCGGGAAGTTCAGCTCCTGCAAGGTGAAACCGTAGAGGTGGCTGTCCAACGCATTCCACGCGCGGTCAGCCTGCGGAAGTGAGAAACCAGCCGCCCGAAGGCATCCCACCGTGGCATCGATGTAGCGCAGCATGGCGGGGCCGACGTTGATCCTGGTGCCGATCAGTCCGGTGGCCCACGGATGACGCAGCAGCACCTCGCGCGCGGAGGTGGAGCGGGCGTGCAGGGCGGCCTTCCAGTCGCCTCCGATCTCGGGCGGCGCCATCTCCGCGACCACTAGATCCGCGATGCCGTCGAGCAGGTCGTCTTTGTTCGCCACGTGGTTGTACAGCGACATCGCCTCGACGCCGAGCGTCTGCGCCAGCTTCCGCATGGACAGCGCGGCAAGACCGTGCTCGTCGGCGAGCCGGACGGCGGCACGCAACACCGCGTCCCTGGTCAGCGGCGGGCGGGCCGCGCCGGTTGGGGGCATGGTTCCTTCTCTTGACGTACTTACGGTGTAAGCGTACCGTCCACGGTGTCGTACTTACACTGTAAGTAATCCGCGAAACGAGGATCGCCATGTCGGAGGGTCAGCCGTCCACCATCGACAACGCCACCATGACCGCGATCGCCGCGCCGCGATATGGCTCCAGCGAAGTCCTCCGGACGGAGGTGGTGCCACGGCCCGTCGCGGGCGACGGCGAGGTGTTGGTGCGCGTGCGCGCTGCGGCGGTATGCAGTGGCGACGTGCATTTGCTCACCGGCAAGCCCTACGCGATCCGGCTCGGTTTCGGCCTGCGGCGGCCCAAGTACCGGATCATCGGGCACGACCTAGCCGGTGAGGTGGTCGACATCGGTGCGGAGGTCACCGGATTCGCAGGTGGGGACGTCGTTTTCGGTGCGGTGGATGCTGGGGCGTTCGCCGAATACGTCAGCGTGCCCGTCGAACGACTCGCGCACGCTCCCACCAACCTGACTGTGGAAGAGGCTGCGGCGCTACCGGATTCGGGAATGACCGCGCTTCAGGGCCTGCGCGACGTCGGCGGATTACATGCCGGGCACACGGTGCTGATCAATGGCGCTTCGGGCGGCGTCGGCACCAGTGCGGTGCAGATCGCGAAGGCGCTGGACGCGGAGGTGACGGCCGTGTGCAGCACACGTCACGTCGAATCGCTGCGGGCGCTCGGGGCCGACCGGGTGATCGATTACACCACCACCGATTTCACCCGCGACGAGCATCGCTACGACGTGCTGCTCGACCTGGTCGGCAACCGATCGCTCACCGCGTGCAGGCGGGTGCTGGCTCCGCAGGGCGTCTTCGTCTCGTCGGCGGGCGCGCCCGGCGGGAACTGGCTCGGGCCCGTGGTGTGGGTCGCCAAAGTGGTGCTGACCGACTTGGTGGTCAGTCAGACGATGCGCCCCTTGCTGATGCGCCCGCGCCGGGTGGACCTGGAGTTCCTGGCCGGCCTCGCCGCCGAGGGCAAGCTACGCCCCGTGATCGAACGGCGCTTCCCGCTCGCCGAGGCCGCTGCGGCGGTCGGCCACGTCGCCGGTGGGCATGCTCGAGGCAAGACGGTCATCGTTGTGTGAACCGGCTTTTGGGCGAGTTCATGGGCTCGGCCGCGGAGTTTGCCTGGCTACCAAGACGCCGGGGCGCGAGCATGGAGGTGTGACATGGCGTGGCGCTGCACCGGACGCACTTGGGCTGGAACGTGTCTCGTCAAGGCGCTCACCGCCGCCGACCGGCTGTGAGCGTCTAGCAGCACTCGGGTCCTGCCGACCGGCTGTGAGCGTCGAGTTGCACTCGGGTCCTGTCGACCGGCTGTGAGCGTCGAGTTGCACTCGGGTCTTGTCGACCGGCTGTGAGCGTCGAGTTGCACGCGGGCGCCGCCGACCGGCTGTGAGCGTCGAGTGGCACCCGCTCGCTCCGGTGGGATCACTCGGATCGGTCCTGGTCGCGGTAGCGGCGGACCTTGCTCAGGTTGCCGCAGCGGTCCATCGAGCACCAGCGGCGACGGCCGGGGCGCGACGCGTCCACGAACAGCAGACCGCAGTCTTCGGCCGCGCAGACGCGGATACGCGCGGCCAGCGGGCTGGTGAACAGGTCGATGGCGTCGCGCGCAAGCGTGGACAGGGCTGCGGCCGCGGTCGGGTCGGCATAGCCGCGGGTGGCGTCCGCTCGAAGTTCCGGGATCAGCGGAGGCAAGGCAGCGACGGCATTGATCGCCGCGATGTCGTTGGGCGACAACTGTTCTCCGCTGGCAGCACCGTAGGCCGCATTGGTGATGGCGGTGCGCAGCCTCCGCATGGTGGGCAGGTCGGACTCGTCGGCGTCGAGCTCGTCCAGGTCGAGGATCACCGCCAGCCACCGGACCAGGTCCGCTGCGGTGTGCACGATCTCCCACACCGCGAGCGCGCCATCGCCTCCGGTGTGCACGAGGTCGAGCGCGGGCCGACCGGTGCGGAAACGGCGGCGCAGATCGGGGGGCAGGCTGGCGCGGGATTGCATGACACCAGTTTAACTGGTTACAGTGCTGTCATGACGATCACCACGCACATCAATCCCGAAACGATGCACAGCAACCCGGCCTTCACGCAGGTCGTACGGGTGTCGGCCGCGGCGGACACGATCTACGTGGGCGGGCAGAACGGGGTGGACGCCTCCGGCCGAGTCGTCGGCCCCGACGTCGCCGCGCAGGCGCGCCAAGCCCTGGCCAACTTGCAGACCTGCCTCGCCGCCGCGGGCGCCTCGATCGAACACGTGGTGAAGTGGACGATCCTCATCCGCGAGGGCGAGTCGCTGCAGGACGGATTCGCGGCGTTCGGCGAGGTGTGGGGTCGTCGCCCGAACCCGCCCGCGATCACCGTCGCGCAGGTCTCGGGTTTCGCGGTGCCAGGAGCCGTCTGCGAGATCGAAGCCGTCGCCGCCGTTCCGGCCTGAGCCGGGTCAGCCGACCGCCGCGCCCAGACGCGCGGCGAGCTCGCGGATGTGCGCGATGAGTTCGGGGGGTTCGTGCACCCGGAACGGGAAGCCGAAGGTGGCGACGTAGATCGCCAACTCGTCGAGCGAGTTGGCTCCGGTGCGGAGTGAACAGCTTTCGGTGTCCAGCGCCTCGATCACTCCGATGGTCGGAGGGACGCGTTCGGCGGCGACTTCGGCGGGCACGCCCAGGGTGATGCGGGCCGCGTAGGCGTACGGCGCGGTCGTGACGCCGCGGGAGAGGTACCCGGACAGGTCGGCGTCGGGTGCCTCGCGCGGCGTGAAGCGGGGGCCGGTGGGGATGCGGGGCTGCATGCGGTCGACGCGATAGGTACGCCAGTCGGCGCGGTCGACGTCCCATCCGACCAGGTACCAGCGGCGGCCGGTGTGGGCCAGCCGGTGCGGCTCGGTGGTGCGCAGCGACGCGACGCCGTCGTGACCGCGGTAGTCGAAGCGCAGACGGTGGTTGTCGCGGATGGCGCCCGCGACGGCGGTGAGGGTGTCGGGGTCGACGGTGGGGCCGCCCGCGGGCACCGTGATCGTGGCCGCCTGGAGCATGCCGACGCGGTGGCGCAGCCGCGACGGCAGCACCTGCTCGAGTTTGGCGAGGGCGCGCAGCGAACTGTCCTCGATGCCTGCGATGGTGCCGCCCGCCGCGGTGCGCAGGCCGAGGGCCACGGCTACCGCCTCGTCGTCCTCCAGCAGCAGGGGCGGCAGCTTCGCGCCCGCGCCGAGCCGATACCCGGCCACTCCGGGCGTAGCGTCCACCGGGTAACCGAGGTTGCGCAGCTTGTCGATATCGCGGCGGACGGTGCGCACGTCTACGTCGAGCCGTTCGGCCAGGTCGGCGCCGGTCCAGTCGCGCGGGGTCTGGAGGAGCGACAGCAGCCGCAGCAGTCTTGCCGAGGTTTCCAACATGGGGAAAGTCTGCCTGAATGCTAGGGCGGAAGCTGTCCTAGGCGGGTCATATCGTCGTAGGCATGAGCAACGACATCCACCCGTTCCGCATCGACATTCCGCAGCAGCAGCTCGACGATCTGCGCTCCCGCCTCGACGCCACGCGCTGGCCCGCCCCGCTGCCGGGCGACGGCTGGGACACCGGGACGCCGACTGCCTGGCTGCGCGAGCTGGTCGACTACTGGCGCGCCGAATACGACTGGCGGGCAGCCGAACAGCAGCTCAACGCATACCCGCAGTACACGACGGAGATCGACGGGCAAACCATCCACTTTCTGCACGTCCGTTCGCCCGAAGCCGACGCGCTGCCCCTGCTGATGACGCACGGCTGGCCGGGCTCGGTGGTCGAATTCCTGGACGTGATCGGGCCTTTGACCGATCCGCGAGCGCACGGGGACAATCCGGCCGACGCCTTCCACCTGGTGATTCCTTCGCTGCCGGGATTCGGGTTCTCCGGACCGGTCGCCGAGGCGGGCTGGACCATCGATCGGATCGCCGCGGCATGGGATGAGCTCATGCGCAGGCTCGGTTGCGAGCGCTACGGCGTGCAGGGCGGTGACATCGGTGCTGCGGTGAGTCCGCAGGTCGGCCGCACGGCGCCCAGCCGGGTGGTGGGCGTGCACGTCAACGGCGGGCCCGGTCCGATGCCGCCGCTGCCGCTCGCGGAGGACGAGCTGGCGAGCTTGACCGATCTGGAACGCGATCGCATCCGGCGCATCGAGGCGTTCATGCAGGAGGAGTTCGGTTACATCGCCATCCAGTCCACCCGGCCGCAGACCCTGGCCTACGGGCTGGTGGATTCCCCGGTGGCACAACTCGCCTGGATCATGGACAAGTTCCGGGAGTGGACGCATCCCCGTGGCGTCGACCCGGACAAGATCATCGACCGGGATCGCTTGCTGACCAACGTGATGCTCTACTGGCTCACCGGCACAGCGGGTTCGGCGGCTTACGTCGGCTACGCCCAGGACGCCCCATGGGGCGAACAGCAGCAGAACTCCGGCGTGCCCACAGCGGCCTTGGTCTTCGCCCACGACATCGGTATCCGCCGCTACGCCGAAACCGAGAACACCATCACGCGCTGGAACGACGTCGACCGCGGCGGCCACTTCGCCGCGATGGAGGAACCCGTCCTGCTCACCGCGGACATTCGCGAGTTCTTCCGCGACCTGCGCTGAAAACCGTTGGCCTGTTCCGGCATGTCGTCGCCGGAACAGGCCCACAATCAGGGGAGCAGGACCGTTGGCGCTCAGGAGCGATCGCCATGTGCGAACCGAGACCCCTTTCCCAGGATCATCGCGAGGAATTCTGGCGGCGCTGCGGGTGGTCGCCCGAGCTGCCCGACCGGGAGCGCGACGAGATCGAAAGCGCGTGGGACGACGAATCGATAATCGCGGCAGAGCTTTTCGGCTGGTGAGGAGAAAGCCCGCTAGACGGAGAGCTCGCCCGCCGATCGCCAAGAGTTGCGTTCGGCGGTGAAGGCTTCCGCTTGCCTCGCGCGGAAGACATCGATGGATTCGGCATTGTCGGCGAGGAACTTTCGGTAATCCGCCAGGCGGAATTCTCCGTTTTCAGCCCGCACCCTGACCTTGCCCGCGGCGAAGTCGGCGCGCAGGTCGAGGAGTTCTTCCGCCTCCACCGGGTACCACCTGATACGGTCGAAATACCGCAACAACCAGGGGGTTTCAGCGCCGGAGGCGGCCCGATCGGCGCCCGGCGGCAGCGCGGGGGTCGCCATGGCGCGGTGATTCCACACTTGGGTGGTACGCCCGACGAACTGGTAGCCGCCCGGTCCTTCCATGCCGTAAACGCACAGGTAGGCGCCGCCGATGCCGACCGCGTTCTCCGGGGTCCAGGTACGGGCCGGGTTGTACTTCGTGGTGACCAGCCGGTGCCGCGGATCGGTGGGGGTGGCCACCGGCGCGCCGAGGTAGACATCGCCCAGCCCGAGCACCAGATACTCGGCCCCGAACACAGTGTCGTAGACATCGGAGACGGTGTCCAAGCCGTTCATGCGACGAATGAACTCGATGTTCCACGGACACCAGGGTGCATCGGAGCGTACCCCGTGCATGTAGCGGGTGATGGCCTCGCGCGTGCACGGGTCGTCCCAGGACAGCGGCAGATGGACGACGCGGCTCGGCACCACGAGCCGGCCGGAAGCGGGGAGCCGCGCCTCGGCCTCGGCGAGCAGGTCGAGCAGCGCTGGCACCGGCAGTACGTGCGGATCCACCCGGATCTGCAACGAGCGGATGCCGGGCGTCAGTTCGGTTACCCCACGCGGGTGAGCCGCGAGCAGGTGCTGGTGCAGGGCGTGCACGCGGGCACGCAGGCCCAGATCCAAGGTCATGGCACCGTATTCCACGAGTACGCCGTCGTCGCCCGCGCGGCGGTAGGTCACGGCGGTCTCGTCGTCCACGTCGGCGCGGCGCAGCACGCCGTCGTCACCGTCGCCGCCCGTCGACAGCACAGTCGGCCACGCGGCACGGCGCGCGATGCCCAGTTCCCGGATCGAGGCGGCGCGGTCGCCGCGGACGAGCACGAAACGCACGGTGTCGCCGGGGGACAGCTGGCCGAGCTTCCAGCGGTCGGCCGCCACGACGGTCACCGGGCAGACGAAACCGCCCAGGCTCGGTCCGTCGGGGCCGAGCAGGATGGGCGTGTCGCCGGTGAAATCCAGCGCGCCCACCGAATACGGCGTGTCGTGGATATTCGACGGGTGCAGCCCCGCTTCGCCGCCATCGGTGCGAGCCCATTCCGGCTTCGGGCCGATCAGCCGGACGCCGGTGCGATCGGAATTGAAGTGCACCTCGTAATCGGTCCCGACCACGGTGTCGAAGTCGGCGCGGGTGAAGAAGTCCGGTGCGCCGTGCGGTCCTTCGGTGACCGCGAGTTCCCAACGGCGGGTCAGCACGGGTTGGTCGTCCATCGGGACAGCCGCGACGACCCGGCCGTGGTGCGCCCCCAACGGAAGCGATTCACCGGCACGCAGCGCCCCGCCGGTGCTGCCCCCGAACCGGCCGAGCGTGAACGTGGCGGCGCTGCCGAGGTATTCGGCCAGGTCGATGCCGCCCGCGAGCAGCACGTAGCAGCGCATGCCCGGCCCGCGCACGGCGCCCACGTCCAGCACGCCTCCCGCGGGCACCCGTACGGTGCGCCACTGCGGCACACGGATGCCGTCCACGGCCACGTCGGTCGGTGCGCCGGTGACGCATACCCAGGTCGCCGCGGTGAACCGGAGTGCGGGACCGCCGAGGGTGCATTCCAGACCGGCGGCGCCCTCGTCGTTGCCGAGCGCGCGATTGCCCAGCCGGAACGACAGGTCGTCCATCGGTCCCGACGGCGGGACACCGATATGCCAGTACCCGACCCGGCCGGGCCAGTCCTGCACGGTGGTCAGCATTCCGGCACGAACGACCGCCACCGTGTTCGGTTCCGCGACGCCGGAAACGGTGCCCACCGGAAGTTGGGCGACACTCATCGCGACACCACCATGCGCACCGGAGTCGGATCGAAGCCGTTGCAGGGGTTGTTGATCTGCGGACAGTTCGAGACCAGCACCAGCGTGTCGATCTCGGCGCGCAGGGTGACCCGCTTGCCCGGTGCGGACAGACCGTCCACGATCCCCAGCGTGCCGTCGGCCTCGACCGGCACATTCATGAACCAGTTGATGTTCGACACGAGGTCTCGTTTGCCGAGTCCCCAGCGCAACCCCTCGGCGAGGAAGTTCTCCACACAAGCGTGCTGGTGCCGGGTGTGGAGGCCGTAGCGCAGCGTGTTGGACTCCTGTGAGCAGGCGCCCGCGATGGTGTCGTGATTGCCGACCTCGTCGGCTACGACGGTCATCAGCACCGCTCCCGCGTCGGTGCGTAGCACACTGCCGGTGGTGAGGAAGATGTTGCGCTGCGCGGCGACCGTGGCCTGCGCGCTGTAGCGCTCGGTGTGGTCGGCCGCCGAGTACAGCAGGCAGTCCACCGCCTGATTGCCGTGCAGATCGATGATCTCCCAATGATCGCCCGCGCGGACCACGGCGGACCAGGGGGAGCGTGCGGGAACGGTCTCGTCGAGCACGATGGTGCGAGCCGTGGTCATGCGGTTGTCTCCAGCGTCAGTGCGGCCGTGCATGCCTGTTCGGTGTTCTGCACGGCCCGTTGGTATTCCGGGTCGTCGTTGCCGGGCGCGGCGAGGTCTGCCGGGGCGGCCCACGCCACGATGTCGAGATCCGACGCGGGCCGCTCGTCGAGCGGGTGTGTGGCGTTGGCGACGAGCATGGTGACCGGAAGGTGCACGAGCAGATCCACCGAAGCGCCCCGGGCGGCGCTGCCGGTGGCGGTGAGTGTTCCGTCCGGCTCCACCCGGACGCCACGGAAGAATGAGACGGTCGGCCCGATGTCCCGTGGTTCGAGTCCATGTTTGGCCCCTGCCAGCCGCAGTTGGGCGCGGGCCGCGGCGGTGGGGCCGCAGAGCGTGTCGTGGTGGCCGGAGGTGTCGGCGAGCATAGTCGCCAGGATGCGTCCCTGATCCGACAGCAATGGGTGGCCGCCACCCAGG
>NZ_BDBA01000174.1 GCF_001612745.1 Nocardia amamiensis NBRC 102102
CCCGCCACGGCACCTTCATGGTGTCGGCGACGTTCAAGCGCTCCCACGGCGCGTCGGTGCGCACCAGCAGCAGGTGCGCGCAGGCCGCGCCCGCCGGGTCGGACAGGCGGACGCGAGTGCCGCGCCCGAGCGCGACGTTCGCGTAGCCGCCCGCAGGAATGCGCTGGGCAAAGGTGATTTTCGAGGCCGGAACCGTGGCGGGCAGGTCAGGGCCCGCGATGGTCGCCGCCGCGGCCTGCGATCGTGCGTGCGCCCGTGCGCCGGACGTGTTCGCGGTGCTTGTCACGGTTGGTTCTCTTTCGTTCGCAGGTTGTCGTGATTGCGTGGTCCAGTGGGGGCGGACGCGGAGTCGGTGGAAGCAACGTCCGGACACGTGCGACCCGGGACATGCAGTCCTGCGGTCCGGCGTGGGACCGGCGGATCTCGAGTGGTGCGGCATTCCCGGTCGCGTGGGGTGTGGCGGCGAGTGGCGGCGCGAGATGTTCGGTCCCGCCACGCACTCCGACGCCGAGCTGACGCCTATGTGGAGCTGTCGGATAGTCCGGTCACGACTGCCCGTAGTGCGGGTACGGGTTTCCTCTGGCCGGGTGCGGCGTTTGCCTGGCATCCTCATCACCGCACCCGGTGCTGGTCAGGCGGGTTGTGGCGCTGGTTCGAGGCTTTCGGCGCTGCGCCGTCCGCCGACTACCGAGCGATGCACCAGCACACCGACGCCGAGTACCAGCAGCACGAAGAGTGGTGCGGCCCAGAGCATCCACCAACCGCCCCCGTCCGGGGTGTAGACCTCCGCGCGTGGCCAAGCCAGGTTCACCACCATGGCGATGCCCCAGGCCACGGCGAGGGCGTTGATCGGAATGCCGAAGCGGCCCAGGCTGAACAGGCGCGATTCGGTGCCCGGGTCGGGCAGCCCGGTGTACCGCCGGATCAGCAGCGGCACCGTCACCAGCAGGTATGCCAGGTACAGCGTAACGATGCAGACGCTGGCCAGTGTCGTGAAAATGGCCGCGTTGCCGAGGTTGAGCAGCAGCAGGCCGATGCCGAGCGCGCCGATCACGACGGCGGGCAGCACGGGCGTGCCGTAGCGCGGGTGCACCGCGGCGAGCCGGTGTGCGAACGGCAGCTTCCCATCCCGCGCCATGGAGAACATCAGCCGCGAACCCGCGGTCTGAATCGCCAATGTGCACACGGTGACCGCCACAGCGACGCAGCCGAGCAACACCTTGCCCGCCGGACTGTCCAGCTTGGCGGTGAGTACATAGGCCAGGCCTTCGGAGGCCAGCGCGCCATCGGACAGGCTCGGCGCAGCCATCAGCGCACCGAGCAACATCAGTCCGCCGCCGAGCGCCGAGACCGACAGCGCGGTGAGAATGGTGCGCGGTGCGACGCGGCGCGGCCTCTTCGTCTCCTCGGAAAGCTCACCCGCGGAATCGAATCCGACCATCACATAGGCGGCCATCAACCCCGAGACCAAGAACGCGGACCAGTAGGGACCGGGCGCGGCCTGATCGGTGTGCAGCACAACGCCGGGCCCGCGCTCGGTGGTGGTGAAGAACAGCGCGATGATCGCGAGGACGCCGACGATCTCGACGGTGACGCCGATCGAGTTGATCCGTGCCATCAGGTCGATGCCGATCACGTTGATCACTGTGGTGAGGGCCAGCAGAATGCTGCCGAGGACCACGGCATTGGTCGCGCCGGATGGCGAGGTGAGCGCGGTGTCCGTGCCGATGAGCTGGAATCCGCTCCAGATCGAGGGCAACACCACCTGCAACGCGATCGCCGCCGCGGCGGCCGTGACGATCTGCGCGATGATCATCATCCAGCCCGCGAACCAGCCGACGAGCTCGCCGCCGAGCCGCCGGGACCACTGATAGATGCAGCCCGAAATCGGGTAGCGCGCGGCGAGTTCGGCGAAGTTCAGCGCCACCAGGAACTGTCCGGCGAACACGATCGGCCAGGTCCAGAAGAAGGCGGCCCCGCCGAACGAATAGCCGAAGCCGAAGAACTGGAAGATCGTGGTGAGGATGGAGACGAACGAGAAGCCCGCCGCGAACGAGGCGTAGCGGCCGAGCTTGCGGTGCAGGACGGGCTGATACCCGAATCCGGCGAGGTCGGCACTGTCGCCGCTGAGATCGGAGGAGGTTGTCGGAGCGAGGGTGGTGGCCATGGGCGGTCCTTCGGCGTGCGGCCAATAACTATCAGACGACAGTTTTGCGGTCGCGATCGCGCTTTCGGTGACCTCTGTGTATCGCTTCGGGGACGCGCGGTAACTTCTGCGTTGCCGGTATTTCTATCAAGTGACAGAAAATGCACCGCTTTGCGCGCACAAACCGACCGGACGGCTACCGCGCTGGCGCCGCCTGCCAGAATGGCGGCGTGACGAACCTCGGTCCCGGCCGTCCGCGCGTCGTCCAGCGACGGCGCCGTGGGCAGACGCCGCGTGCCGAAATCCTTGACGCCGCAGGCGAACTGTTCACCACCAACGGCTATGCCAATACCTCCACGCGGGCGGTCGCCGACGCCGTCGGCATCCGGCAGGCCTCGCTGTATCACCACTTCGCCGCCAAGGACGACATCCTCGACGCGTTGCTCGCCGAGACCATCGCGCTGCCGATCGAGCTGGCCGAACGGCTGCGCGAGGCGCCGGAGCCGGTGCAGGTGCGGCTGTACGCGCTTGCCCTGTTCGACGTGCGGCAGCTGTGCGCGTCGCGCTGGAATCTGGGTGCGCTGTACCTGCTGCCGGAACTGCGCACCGAGCGCTTCGCCGCGTTTCGCCTGCGCCGCGACGAATTGCGCGGGCACTACGAGACATTGGCCGCGCAGGTACTGGCCGAAGGCGGCGGCGCGAGCACGCCGGGCGCGGAGCTGCTGCCGTTCCGTTTGGTGGAGACCGTGATCAGCATCCGCTCCGACGAGGGCTCCGCACCCGCCTACGCGGAGCAGACGATCCCGGGGGCTGTGCTGCGCACGCTCGGCTGGTTCGGCGACCTCGACGCGATCAGTGCCGAGGCGACCGAGCTGCTCGACCGCTTGGCGCTGCCCGCCCGATGATCAGGACTTGCCTTCGCCTCGCACCCAGCTCAGGCCCCAACCGTAGACCTTGTCCACCTCGGTGACACCCCAGCGTGGGCGGTTCGGTGGCGGCGTGACGAAGCGGCCTTCGCGGCGCACCACCAGTTGCGTGCCGGTGTTCTCGATCAGCGCGAGCACCACGTCACGGGAGTTGTCCGGGCAGCCTTCCACGCTCACCTCGATCGGCGGGGTGCCGACGGGATACAGCGTCGCGGTCAACCGGGTGCCGCGAAGGTCGGCGGCGCCGTCGTAGAGGGTGGCGAAGATCAGGATTCGGCGGAATTCCGCTGTGTGATCGAGATCGACCTGAAGGTTTTCACCGGCGACCGCACCGGACCGGTCGTCGGCATCCAGCCGGATGAACGGCGCCTGGTCCAGCGCGCCGAAGTTTCCGACCGGACGGATATCGCCTTTGCGACCGTCGACCAGTTCCCAGAAGCAGCACAGGTCGATATCCAGCGCGGACGCACTCGAACCCATGGCCACGGCGGTCCAGCTCAGGTTGATCCGCATGATGCCGGATGCCGTGCCGCGTTCGTGTAGCGAGACCGAGGGGAAGTTCTCGGTCAGTGCGATCTTGCTCGTGCCGACCTGCTGCCCCGTGGGCGCGGCGTGCCCGGACTGCACCGACCATCCCGCCGGTGACGGGGTTGGGAACTGGCCCGGCGCCGGTGTTTGGTGGCCTGGCGGTGCGTACTGGTTTGGAATTCGGCCAGGTGGCGCAACTGGCTGGCCTGCGGGCATCGGATACTGGCTTGCCGGGGGTGCGTGATGCAGCGGCGCTGGAGGCGTTGGCGGCGGAGTGTATTCGTGCGGTGGCGCGGGAGGGGGTGACGGTGGCGTGGGTGCGTGCGATGGCGCGGGTGCGTCGTCCACGGCGATGCCGTAGTCGGCGGCCAGCCCGGCCAAACCGGAGGTGTAGCCCTGGCCGACCGCGCGAAACTTCCACCCGCCCTGGCGCCGGTAGAGCTCGCCGAGCACGATCGCGGTCTCGGTTGTCGCGCCGACATCGTAGAAACGCGCGACCTCCGCTCCGGTGCCCGAGTCGACGATCCGCAGGAACAGTTCGTCGAGCTGCCCGACGGACCCGTTGTCAGTGGACGCCACGATCACGATGGCGTCGATCTGCGGCTGCACTCGCCCCAGGTCCGCCGACAGCATGTCCACCAGCGTCGAACCCCCGCGTTTGCCCTCATGACGGACCGCGCCGGAGGGGTGGACGGGCTGGTTGTAGAAGACGAAATCGTTGTCGGCTCGCACCTTCCCGGACACCACGAGCAGTGCGGAGGCATCCACATCCGGCGCATCCGGCCCCGCTCGCCAGCCCACCTCGATCCGGACGGCGGACGCCGGCACCGGAACGTTGGCGCCCTTCAGCATCGACACGTCTGTCAACGTAACCGAAACCAGCGCATGGCGTCTCACATGCGGCGTGATCAATCCACACCCGACCGGCCCCGACCGCCGCCGGAACGCGCGGCTATGACCCGCTGGGTGGTGTTCGCTGCGATAACCTCCGCCGTGTGTCCGCGTCCGCGGACCTCAATGCGTCGGCGGCGCTATCTGCCAGTGCTCCTGCAACGCGCCCGCGATCTGCGGAAGCACGGTCACCGGAATCCGCTTGCGCCGCAGGATTGCCCGGATCTCCGTGACCTGATCGCGTTTGCGCATGTCGTAGGCGCCCGCGACCGGGCGGACCACCGGCGGTATGGACAGCAGGACCAGCTCGCCGTGCGGTTCGTCGCCGCCGGACAGGTCCAAGGCCAGCGACCAGCGGGCGCGTTCGTCGAGGGTGAAGCGACCGGCCACCACCCGATCCCAGGAGATGCTGGAGACGGTCCACGGCGTGCGCCGGTAGATGGCCTGGTCGGTGAGCACGACCGCGTCCCTGGTGAACAGCGCGGTCAGCACCGCCACCCCGACGACCGCACCGGCCAGCAGTCCGGTGAACACCCGGTGCACGCCGAACGCGACTACGAACGAGCCGCAGATCGTCACGGTTGCCAGGATGCCGAGCACGCTGTACAGCGCCGCCCGCTGTGTCGGGACCACACCTGCCCGCACCGTTGTCATCTCATCTACCTGCCTATGGTGCATTTCCGGCACACGCTACCGCCCTGGGCGCCGGGCCACATCCGGTGATTCCCCACTTGTGGCCGCCCCAGCGCTTCACACGGTCAGCGCGACCGCCGCTTCCGCGGTGTACACCAGAAACGTCAGGCTCTGCTGGAAGTACAGCTGGACCGACGTGGCGTCGTGCGACAGGTAGCCGATGGACAGGTCCTGCCCGATGCGCAGATCGAAGTCGCCGCCGCGGGTGGTGAGCACGATCGCGCCGGTGATGGCGGGCGCCCAGATGATCTCGCCCTCCGGGATCAGTCGCTCGATGTGGGTGCGGATCGGATGGCCGTGATCGGAGGTCTCGCTGACCGCGGTGTACAGGTCGGCGCTGAGCAGCACCGAGTACGGTCCGTCGACACCGGCCAGCCGCAATGCGCTCAGCGCCTGGGCGATGGCCTCCGGCACCTGCCGCGGGTCGCCGGGCACCGTGATCGCCTGGTTCGAGGAACTGGCCCGGATACCGATGATGTGCGCGGCCGGGTACCCCTCGAAGATCGCGCGGTCCTCGGCGAAGGCGATCTTTTTCGCGGCGTCCTTCACCGGGTCGAGATCGGTGTCCTTGGCACCGCGCTCGACGTTGTCGAGTTCCTCGCGGGAGAGGGTGAACGGGACCCGCAGTTCGACCAGCGGCAAGACCACCCGCCTGCGGGCGAGCACGCCTTCGGCGGGCGCCTCGATCGCGGTGGTGTGCCCGGTGCTCAACCCGGAGTAGTCGGTGCCGTGCGGGCCGGACAGGTCGACGACGCGGCGTCCGGCGATGTGCCGTTTGAACGTGCGGGTCGCCTCCTGCTCGATGGCCGCCCATGCCTCGGAGGTGATCGGCGCGAGTTCGCGATGGAGGTTGTTCATGACCGAGTGCTCCTTTTCAACGTGCCGATGCCGAGTGAGCCTTCCCCCGCAAGCGTGACGGCAGCGGACGGACCGGCGCCGTCGAGGGACACCGCCGTCTCCCGCGGCGCGGGTGGCAGATCCTCGAGGAAATCGACGGTAGGGGCGAAGAACGAGGTGCCGGTGACCGCGACGGAGAAATCCAGGATGCGGTCGTAGGCGGCCTCGTCGGTGCCGAGGAACATGCGGGTGAGCATGCGTTCGATGACGCTCGGGGTGGCCGCGTAGGCGATGTAGTAGGTGCCGAACTCGCCGTCGCGCACGCTGCCGAACGGCATGTTGCCGCGCAGAATCTGCCGCTCGGTGCCGTCCGGATCGATCAGCGTGTTGACCGCGACGTGCGAGTCGGCGGGCTGGTCCTGCTCGGACAGTTCGAAGTCGTCCAGCTTGGTGCGGCCGATCACGCGCTCCTGTTCCTCGACCGACAGGGCCCGCCAGTCTGCCAGCGGATGCGTGTACTTCTGCACGGTCACGTAGCTGCCGCCAGCGAACTCCGGGTCCTCGTCGCCGACCAGCGCCGCGGCAGCCGCGGCGCGTCCTTCGGGGTTCTCGGTGCCGTCCACGAAGCCGAGCAGGTCGCGCTGCTCGAAGTAGCGGAAGCCGACGGTCTCGTCCACGATGGTCGCCGCGCCCGCGAGCCGGTCGGCAATGGCCATGGCCAGCTCGAAACAGGCGTCCTGCACCTCGGCCCTGAGGTGGAACAGCAGGTCACCCGGTGTCGCGGGCGCGGTGTGGCGCTCGCCGGCAAACCCGGGGAACTCGTGCAGCTCAGCGGGTTTCGGCCCGGCGAAGAGCCGGTCCCAGGCGGCGGAGCCGATCGACGTGACGCAGCTGAGACCCGCGCCGGGAAGGCGGAATCCCACCGAGCGGCGCAGGCCGTTGATGTCGGCGAGCAGATCGCGCACCGTCGCTTCGCCACCCTCGTCGATCGTGGCGACCAGGAAGATGGCGGCCGGTGTGAGCGGTTCGAGGATCGGCTGCGGCTCACCCATGATCGAACACACTAGTGCTCGACCGGCACCGCCGCCGGGCTGGCTCACACGCGTGGCGACTACTTGGCTACCGTCAAAAGGAACGCGACGTCGTCGACCGCCTTGACGCTGTGCCGCGCCTTGGGCACCACGATCAGGTCGCCCGCCGAGCCCTTCCATTCGTTGGCGCCGCTGATCAGCGTCAGCGTGCCGCTGAGCACCAGCAGGGTGGCCTCGCCGTAGTTGTCGTGCTCGGCCAGGCTCTGACCGGCCGTCAAGCCGACCACCGTTTGCCGCAGAGCATGCGTATGACCACCGTAGATCGTTTGTGAACTGCGTCCGCTCGTGGCGGTGGCAGCCAACTTCAGTTGTTGGCGCGCGACCGCAGTCAGCGATTTCTTGTCCATGGACCGCCTTTCGCAGATCACCACAGCCGATGCCGGGCTGGTGGCAACGGCTAGAGGCGCTCGGACGGACAAATGTCCGGCCGCCGCATATCGAGGAGTATGCCCGACACCGCCCCGGCGCGGGTCCGGTTTGACGGGCACCGTCGCCGTGCGGTGTGTTGCCCGGGCCGCTCCGTGCCTGCCACCGGCCATTTCCTCGCCCGGGTGGGCCTTGGGCCGGCGGTGCCAGTTGGCGGCTTTCGCAGATGGAGCTCGGCTGGGCGGGCTGGCTTTCTTCGCCGACTAGCCCGCGCGAGTGTAGTGCCGGATGCGGAAGCGCAGTCCCGTGGTCGAGGTGCGCCAGGGCTCCGGCTCGTCGGGTTGCCACTCCGGCCCGATCGGAGGTGCGTAGGCGTCGCCTTCGACCGCGGTGTCGATTTCCGTGACGCACAGTTCGGTCGCGAAATCCAGCGCGGCGCGATAGATCTCGCCGCCTCCGGCGACCCACACGGTTTCGCAGGCGCAGCGGGCCAGCGCCTCGGGCACCGACGCGACGCGTTCGGCGCCTTTTGCCGACCAGTCGGGCTGCCTGGTCACCACGATATTGCGGCGGCCGTCGAGCGGACGGAACCGGGGCGGCAGCGAATCCCAGGTCCGCCTGCCCATCACCACGGGATGACCCCAGGTGACCTGCTTGAAGTGCGCCATGTCCTCGGGTAAGCGCCAGGGGATGGTGTTGCGGTAGCCGATCACCCCGTCCAGCGTCTGCGCCCAGATCAGCCCGATCGTGCGGGTCACGACCGCCTCTCGCCCGCGTTCGGCGCGCTGTGTGGCAGGTTCACCGCTCACACGGCCACCGGGGCCTTGATGGCCGGGTGATGCTGGTAGCCGACCACTTCCACGTCCTCGTAGCGGTAGTCGAACAGCGTCGGCGCGGGGCGCAGCCGCAGCGTGGGGAACGGATAGGGGTCGCGGGTCAGCTGCTCGGTGACCTGGTCGAAGTGATTGTCGTAGATGTGACAGTCGCCGCCGGTCCAGATGAAATCACCGGGCGTGAGCTCGGTCTGCTGCGCGACCATGTGGGTGAGCAGCGCGTAGCCGGCGATATTGAACGGGACGCCGAGGAACAGGTCGGCGCTGCGCTGGTACAGCTGGCAGGACAGCCTGCCGTCGGCCACATAGAACTGGAAGAACGCGTGGCAGGGAGCCAGCGCCATCTTGTCCAGCTCGGCCACGTTCCACGCGGACACGATGATGCGCCGGGAATCCGGGTCGGTGCGCAGGGTCTGCAGCACCTGGGAGATCTGGTCGATGTGGGTGCCGTCCGGCGTCGGCCAGGACCGCCATTGCACGCCGTAGACCGGGCCGAGCTCGCCGTTGGCGTCGGCCCATTCGTCCCAGATGGAGACGCCGTGCTCGTGCAGCCAGCCGACGTTGGAGTCTCCGCGCAGGAACCACAGCAGCTCGTATACGATCGACTTCAGATGCACTTTCTTCGTGGTGACCAGCGGAAACCCGGCGGAGAGGTCGTAGCGCAGCTGATGACCGAAGACGCTGCGGGTTCCGGTCCCGGTCCGGTCGGCCTTTTGCGTGCCGGATGTGAGCACGAGCCGCAGCAGGTCCTCGTACTGGGTGTCGGGGGTGGAAGCCGGATCGAGCGGGTCAGGGGCCACGCCTGGCAACTCTAGTCCTCCTGGAAAGCTCGCCCGCATGCGCAAGCTCTACGTGATCGGCATCGGCGCCGGAGATCCCGACCAGGTCACCTTGCAGGCGGTCGAAGCGATGCGGCAGGTCGAGGTGTTCTTCGTGATCGGTAAGGGCGAGGCCAAGCGCGAGCTGGTCGACGTGCGGACCGCGATCCTGGACGCGCACCTCGACCGGCCGTACCGGATCGTGCCGATCGCCGACCCGCCGCGCGACCGCACCCCCGCCGACTACCTGGACGTCGTCGAGGATTGGCACGACCGCAGGTCGGCATTGCTGGAATCGGCCTTCGCCGAGGTCGACGGGGTCGGCGGCATCCTGGTCTGGGGTGACCCCTCGCTGTACGACAGCACGCTGCGGATGATCGAGCGGGTGCTCGCCCGCGGCGTGGCGCGCTTCGATTACGAGGTGATTCCCGGCATCACCAGCGCGCAGGCGCTGGCCGCACGTCATCGCATCGTGCTGCACGGAATCGGGGAACCGCTGCGCATCACCACCGGCCGCCGCCTGCGCGAGGAGGGGCTCTCCGCCGAGAACGCGCTGGTGATGTTGGATGGCGACTGCTCGTTCACCGCGATCACGGACGAGGACGTGCACATCTGGTGGGGCGCCTATCTCGGCATGCCGGACGAGACATTGATCGAGGGCCCGCTGCCCGCGGTGCGGGATGAGATCATCCGCCGCCGTGCCGAACTGCGCGACCGCAAGGGCTGGATCATGGACATCTATCTGCTGCGCCGCAACGGGTGAGGATCACAAACACACCTTTGCCGGCCACCAGGGTGAGTCAGCGCTCCGCGTAGGTACCGGACAGTGCTGAGCGCGCTGGGTGCCTACCCGGCTCACCTTCCGCAGCCGTGCACGCACCTCCGGTCCCAACTCAGTCGACCGGAAGTCGTTGCGTAGAAGCTCGGACTCCCTTCGATCAGCCGTCGGCTTGTCGGGGCGGCTGGGTACCCTGGACCCCGTGCCCGAGCTACCGGAAGTGGAGGCGTTGGCGCAGTTCTTGCGGGAACATGCCGTCGGCGCGGTGGTCGGGCGTGTCGACGTGGCCGCATTGAGCGCGGTCAAGACGTTCGAGCCGCCGGTGACGGCCCTGTCCGGACGGGACGTGACCGGGGCAGGGCGGTGGGGGAAGTTCCTCGGCATGGCATGCGACGGACTGTGGCTGATCACGCATCTGTCGCGGGGCGGGTGGCTGCGCTGGATCGACGAACCGAGCCCGACGCCGCCGAAGCCCGGCGGCAAGAGCCCCCTCGCGCTGCGGGTGCATTTCTTCACGCCGGAAGGGGCGACGCCCGCGTTCGATCTCACCGAGGCGGGCACGAAGAAGCGGCTCGCGGTGTATGTGGTGGAAGATCCCAAGGCGGTGCCCGGCATTGGGCGTCTCGGCCCCGACGCGCTGGAGGTCACCGAAGCGCAGTTCGCCGAGATCCTGCACGGCACCTCGCAGCGGATCAAGACCGCGCTCGTCGACCAGGCGTTGCTGGCCGGCGTCGGCAACGCCTACTCCGACGAGATCCTGCACGTCGCGCGGATCTCACCGTTCGCGAACACGAAGACCCTGCCCGCCGACAGGCTGGCCGAGTTGTACGCCGCGATGCGCGAGGTGCTCACCGACGCGGTGCGGCGGTCGGTCGGCCAGGACGCCGCCCGGCTCAAGGGCGAGAAGCGTTCCGGCATGCGGGTGCACGCGCGTACCGGCTTGCCCTGCCCGGTCTGCGGCGACACCGTCCGCGAGGTCTCCTACGCCGAGCGGTCCTTCCAGTACTGCGCCACCTGTCAGACCGGCGGCAAGGTGCTCGCCGACCGGCGGATGTCCCGGCTGCTGAAGTAGCGTCCGCAGGCTCAGGTCAGCGTCGGCACCCGGACGCCTTGCCAGGCGAGTCTTTTCGCCTGGTCGGGATCGTGTTCCACCCGCGTCGGGTAATCGATGATCAGCGTCGACCTGCGTGCCTCGGTGTAGGCGGGCCAGGAGGGCAGCGGAGCACCGGTGCGGGCGAAGGCGAGCCAGTTGTCCTGGAACTGCTGGGTGACCGCCCGCAGCCCGCGTCGACCGCCCGCGGCGGTCAGCGCTCGGCCGAAGGGGGAGTCGGCGGCGCCGAAGACCGGAATGAGGTCGGTGGCGTGCGTGGCGCCGAGCCCGGCCAGATGCAACGCGCGCGGGGCGAAGTCGTAGCGATAGGCGTAGGTCGGCGCGTGCCTGCTGTGGCCTTCCATGACGGTCAGCGAAGGACGCCAAAAGGTGAAATCGCCGCCCGCGCGTACCGCGGCCCTAGGCTGCGGGTAGCCGGGGTACGCTGCGGCGATCCGGGATTCGGCGCCTTCGCCGGAGCGGGCGAGCGCGGCGCGCAGCCGCCCGGGTGTGGTGGGCAGCTCATCGGCGAACCTGGCGAACAGCGTTCCTTCGTCCCGGTTCGTGCCGATGATCAAAGGCACCCGCTGGGCGGTGCCCGCGACGATCGCATCGACGGGAGACTGCGGCAGGAAGTCGCCGTCCACGACCGGACAGGCGGGGAAGACGCCTGGTTGTTCGCGCAGCAACTGGTTCAGAGTGCGATCGACCGCGCGGCGGATGTCGTTGGCGCTCGCGGTGCGCAATGCGGCGGCCGCGTTTTCGGGCGTGGCGCCCAGCGCCGCGACGCAGCGGCGGGCGAAGGCGCGAGCCTCCTCGGCGGTCACTGCCCAGTCGGCGGGCGGGCTCTGCGAAATGGCCCGGTGGAACAGCCCTTTCGCCGCGGGAGCGGCCATGAGTCCGAGCACGGCGTGCGCACCGGCCGACTCGCCGAAGATCGTCACATTGCCGGGATCGCCACCGAAAGCCGCGATATTGGTGCGCACCCACTCCAGCGCGGCGACCTGGTCGCGCAAGCCCAGGTTCGTGTCGAACGGCTGCCCCGGCGTGCCGAACTCGCTGAAATCGACATAGCCGAACGCGCCGAGCCGATAGTTCATCGACACCACGACCGCGTCGCCGCGCACCGCGAGCCGCGCACCGGAATACAGCGACAGCGCGGAGGTGCCGATCAGGTAGCCGCCACCGTGGATGAAGACCAGCACCGGTCGCGGACGCGTGGCCGGCGTCGCTGGCGCGGTGACATTCAGTGTCAGCGCGTCCTCGCTGGTCGGCTGGTAGGCGCGCGGTCCGATCCGCGCCCCGGAGCGATGCTGCATCGCGGCCGAGGTGAACTCGGTGGCCGACCGCACGCCGGACCACGGCTGCACCGGCTGCGGAGCGCGAAATCGCAAGTCCCCCACCGGAGGAGCAGCGTAGGGAATGGACCGCCAGCGGAATACGCGGCGGCCACGGTGACCGCGGACGACTCCATCGGCGGTCGCGATATCCGTTGATGCCACCATCCACCGATGGTAGCTACGCGCGCCGCGCCTCCAACAGGCGCAGCCAGAACTCGCTGACCGCGGGGAAAGCCGGCACCGCGTGCCAGAGACGGGACAGCGGCACCCCGCCGACCACCGCGATGGTGGCCGCATGCAGTTGCTCGCCGACGTCGGGACCGACGAAGGTGGCGCCGAGCAGAGTGTCGGTGGTCCTGTCGATCACCAGCTTCGCGTGCCCGGCGTAGTCGTCGCGGGAGAGCGCGGAACCGGCCACCGCGATGTCGAGTTCGACGGTATCGACCGCGTGGCCCGCGTGCAGGGCCGCGGCTTCGGTCAGGCCGACGGAGGCGACCTCCGGTGCGGTGAACACCACCTGCGGCACCTTGCCGTGGTCGGAGCTCGCGATGAACCGCGCGTCATCCAGCGGCTTGCCCTCGGCACGCGCCGCGATCACGTCACCGCACACCCGGCCCTGGTATTTGCCCATATGCGTGAGCAGCGCGCGGTGGTTGACGTCGCCGATCGCGTACAACCACCCGCCGTCGACACCGCGGACGGTGAGATGGTCGTCGACCGCCACATAACCGCCGGGCAGTCCGACCGCGGCCAAGCCCAGCCGCTCGGTGGCAGGCGCGCGTCCGGCCGCCACCACGAGTTCGTCCACTTCGAGGGTCGAATCGCCGTCCGGGCCGCGCAACCGCAGCGTGACCGGATCGCCGTGTATCCACCCTTCGCCGGTGTCCTTCGCCACCTGGCGCTCCACGGCGGTCGGCTCGGTGCCGAACCGCACCCGCGCGCCCGCCGCGGTCAGTG
>NZ_BDBA01000175.1 GCF_001612745.1 Nocardia amamiensis NBRC 102102
GGGCACGCCGTGGCCGGTGGCCGCGTGGGGACGCGCCGGCGCCGCTTACCGGGTGCCGGTGTCCACCTGGCCGGTGCACGAGCCCTACGAGGACCTGACCCACTTCCTCACCGACGCGCGACTGCTCTCCGCCCGCGCCACCGCGGGGTTCCTCCGCCGAACCAGCATGGGCAGCCTGCGTTTTCCACCCGGCTTCCTCGCCGACGTGGAAAGCCACCTCGACCGGATGGGCGGCTGGGCGGCATGACGCGGCGACCCGAGACGGACGCGGCCACCAGCGCGCGAATGGCGCGGCAACGGCGCACCGGAACCGATCCGGAAGTCGCGCTACGCCGGGAGCTGCACCGGCGCGGGCTGCGCTTCTTCGTCGATCGAGCGCCGATCCGTGGCCAGCGCCGCCGCGCCGATCTGGTGTTTCCGCGCCGACGGGTCGCGGTCTACGTGGACGGCTGCTTCTGGCACCGCTGCCCGCAACATGCCACCGATCCGAAGAACAACGCGGAATGGTGGGCCGCCAAGCTGGCCGGAAACGTGGCGAGGGACCGCGCCACCGACGCGGCGCTGATCGCGGCGGGCTGGCACGTCGTCCGTGTGTGGGAGCACGAGGACGCGGTGAGCGCGGCCGACCGTGTCCAGGCGGCGCTGACGTCCGGGTCACCGGGGACGTCATCCGGCCCGCCTGCAGGACCCTCGGCCTCCGGCCCAGCGCCGGGACGGTGACGGACCTGGTCCGGCGGCACTCGTTAACGGCGGCGGACCCGGACCAGGGACTGTGGAGCGTGTGCGGCAAGGTAGCCGGACACCACCATCACCGTCATGACCGCGATTCCTGCGGCGGCAGTCGCGAAGCCGAGCATGGGACCTCCTCGAATTGCACTTGCGGTCCAGCGTGCCCCGCGAAGCTGGCAAGAGGCTGTGTGCCGGGTGGTAAAGGCCCGTGCCTCCCACGCGGTACGGGTGGCAGGCAGCACAATGATGCCGTGACGCGTGGCCCGAAGACCACCGATCAGCGCCTGCGACCGGTGTCGTGGGTGATCGCGCTGGCGATCGCGCTCGCGGGAGTCTGCTATTCGTCCTGGGTGCTCCAGTTCGTGCTGAAGATCGAGCTCGACCCGGTCAATTCCTTCCTCAGCGAACTGGACGAGGAGGGCAAGCCGTACCGGCTCGTGTTCGCGACCGCCGACATGATCACGGGGGCGTTGCTGATGCCCGCCGCGATCGCGGGGCTGCTGCTGTTCCCGCGCCGTCGGCTCACCACGATCGGCTGGGTGGCGCTGTTCTGTTTCGGCGCGTCGACCATCGCCGACGTTCTGATGCCGCTGCGTGACTGCACCCCCGGCGAGGCCGGGTGCGGCGGCCCCAGTGAACTGTTCCCGCAGCTGCATCAACCGCACGCGTTGACGAGCACGCTGGCGGTCACCTCGATCGCGGTCGCGGCGTTCGCATTCAGCCTTGCCGCGTTCCGTTATCGGCGCTGGCGGATACTGCGCGAGTTCGGACTGGTCGCCCTGGGAATCGGAGCGGTGGCGACGGTCTGGATGCTGGTCGACGATAATTTGCCCGGGAATTACGCCCTCGGGATAGCCCAGCGCATCCAGGTCGGCGCGATGTCGCTGTGGTTGCTGGCGCTGGCCGCCGCGGTGATCGTGGAGGCCAGGGAGTGGACCGAGCCGAGCTGACTGCGGCCACGACAGCAGCCCGTGCGATGCTGTCGCCCATGAGTGATCGCGTGAACATCTCCTCGGGTTCGGAGTTCGAAGACATCGTCGGCTACTCGCGGGCCGTCCGGCTCGGCAATGTCGTCGCGGTCAGCGGAACCACCGCCTCGGCCCCCGGTGGCACCGCCGTCGGTGGCGACGACATCGGCGAGCAGACCAGAGAGACCCTGCGCCGCATCGGTTCCGCGTTGACGGAGGCGGGCGCGAGCCTGGCCGACGTCGTGCGCACCCGCATCTTCGTCACCGACATCGCGCGCTGGCCGGAGGTCGCCAAGGCGCACGCCGAAGTCTTCGGCGATATCCGGCCCGCGACGGCCATGTACGAGATCAAGGCCCTGATCACCCCGGCGCTGCTGGTGGAGATCGAGGCCGACGCGATCGTCGCCGAGTAGAGCCTTCGGCTCGACATTCCGCCGGGCACCGGCCGAGCTGCGTGTCCTCGCGGAGAGACCCGAGCCGCCTATGCGCATCTCGCGCACCCCGCGGACACGACCAAGCGGCGGTACCGGTGATTGTCGGCCTGAGCTGTTTGCTCGGTGAACCCGGCCCGTCGTTGCGGCGAGCCGGGTTTCCTGTCACTAGGGTCGGAACCGTGACCACCGCTTCGCAGACCCCCGTGCAGCTCGACACCGTCGCCGAGGCGACCGCACGCCTGCTCGACACCATCCGCGGACTCGATGAAAACGCGGTGACCGAGCCGTCCCTGCTGCCGGGTTGGACCCGAGGCCACGTTCTCGCCCACCTGGCCCGCAATGCCGACAGCCTGGTCAACCTGCTGCTGTGGGCCCACACGGGAATCGAAATCCCGCAGTACGCCAGCGCTTTCCTGCGCGACAGCGACATCGAGGCGGGAGCACCTCGTCCGCTCGCCGAGCAGCTGGCCGACAACGAGGCCGCCGCGACCCGGTGGCTCGGCCTGGCTCGCTCACTGACCGACACCGCATGGAAGTCCCCAGTCCGCACCCGCCAGGGCCGCCCCATCCCCGCGACCGAGGTCCCCTGGATGCGCCTGCAAGAGGTGGAAATTCACCACGTCGACCTGAATGCGGGCTACCACCCGTCCGACTGGCCCGCCTCGTTCGTCGCCCGGATCCTCCCGCAAGCCACCAGCGATCTGATCCGCCTCACCGCCGACAACCCCCTCGAACCGTTCACCCTCCACGCCACCGACACCGACTTCACCGCCACCATCGGCCCCTCCCCTGCCACCAATACCATCTCCGGCCCCGTATCCTCGCTGGCCGCCTGGCTCCTCGGCCGCAGCCCCGGCTCCGACTTGACCGGCAACCTCCCCGCACTTCCGGCGTGGAAGTAGGCATCGCGCCCGGCGTTGGCGTGCCAGCGGGCAAAATCCATGTCGCTTTCCCCGAGATGCGCCTGGCCGTATCCCCTGAACAGCTGGTTTGGCGACCGGGCACGTTCCATCGGGCGTTGACAGAGTTGCCGGTCGTCTTCTCCGAGTCCCCGCCGTTGCACATCATGGCGAGGGCCGCAGGGTGGAGCACGGACCGATAGGACACGACGGACCGCCACCCAAGTCGTCAGAGATGTAGAACGCCCCTCCGCAATGAGCGAAGGGGCGTTCTACTAGTGTGCGCCCGAAGGGATTCGAACCCCTAACCTTCTGATCCGTAGTCAGATGCTCTATCCGTTGAGCTACGGGCGCAGGTGTTATTCAGTTGTACCCGGTTTCCCGGGCGTGGCGGAGGCGAGAGGATTTGAACCTCCGGTCCCCGTGAAGGGACAACTCATTAGCAGTGAGTCCCATTCGGCCGCTCTGGCACGCCTCCTGGAGCCTTCTCTTCGAGGGCACCGGTCCTTTCGAACCGCCGAGCAGAAAGGTTACAGGAGCTACCGTCCAGATCACAAAACGGCTGGTCAGCGCAGGTTGCTGTCGAACCAGTCGAAGATTCTGGTCTGCGAATCGGCGGCGTCGGTGTCGTCGTCGCCTGCGCTGTCGGCGCGGTGATGCAGGCCGGGGTAGGTGACGACCAGGCTGGCGACATCCGCGCGGGCGGTCGCGTCGCGCAGCTGTTCGACCTCGGCAGGCGGGGTGGCCGGGTCGTCTTCGCCGAACACGCCCAGCCAGGGCGCTTGCAGCTTTGGGGCGGCCCGCACCAGGGCATCTGCCTGCTCGGTGAGCGGCTCGATGATGCCGCGTGCCGCGACGCTCACCGCGGCCCCGATCGGACGGTTGGTCGCGACCAGGAACGCCGCCGTACCGGCGGAGTCGAAACCGAGCACGCCGATAGTGTCGGGGAAAACCCCGCGCCGGGTGAGCCAGTCGAAGCAGGCGTCGAAGTCGTCGAACAGCTCGTCGCCGAAGACTCCGCCGCCCGGTTCGCCGTCCACCCGGTGGAAGAGGTCGGGCGCGACTACCACCCAGCCCTCCCCCGCCAACGCGCTCATCAGGTCGCGCAGCGCGCCGGTCAACTGCCTGGACTCGTGCAGCACCACGATCCCACCGCGGGCATTGCCCTCGGGCTCCACCACGGTGATGGGCACCTGCCCACGGGCAGTCGGTCGCACGTCTTCCTGGTCGCTTCCCCGTAGCGGGGCGATATCGTCGTAGGTGCCCGACATGAAACCAGCGTAGGGCGAGTTGCGGTTCTTCGGTAGAAAATCGCACGTGAGGGCCTATTGCCCAGAGAATTTCCGGTACGCTGACCGGCCCATCTGTGCCTCGGATTAGGGTTGGAGTGTGACAGCGCAGATCCGGCCGGACCTCGATTCGATCCCGGCGTACACCCCCGGCCGCAGCCATCCCGGCGCGGTCAAGTTGGCCAGCAACGAAACGACCTTCGGTCCGCTGCCCGCCGCCGCCAAGGCCATCGCCGAGGCGGCGGAGTCGGCCAACCGGTATCCGGACAACCAGGTGGCCGAGTTGCGCGCGGCGCTGGCCGACTTCCTCGGGGTGGGATTCGACAACGTGGCGGTCGGCTGCGGCAGCGTTGCCCTGTGCCAGGAGCTGGTGCAGATCACCTGCGCGTCGCCGTCCGACGAGGTGCTGTTCGCGTGGCGCTCGTTCGAGGCGTACCCGATCGTGACCAAGGTCGGCAACGCCACCTCCGTGCAGGTACCGCTCACCGCCGACCAGGTGCACGATCTGGACGCTTTGGCCGCGGCGGTCACCGACCGAACCAGGCTGATCTTCGTCTGCAACCCGAACAACCCCACCGGCACCGCCGTCGGCAAGGCGGAACTGGTCCGGTTCCTGGACGCGGTGCCGCCGCATGTGCTGGTCGTGCTGGACGAGGCCTACTACGAATACCTTCGGCTGGCCGATCATCCGGACGGCGTCGAGCTCGGCCGGACCCGGCCCAATGTGGTTGTGCTGCGCACCTTCTCCAAGGCCTACGGGCTGGCCGGACTGCGGGTCGGCTACGCGGTTGCCGATCCCGCCGTGATCACGGCACTGCTGAAGGTGCACATCCCGTTCAGCGTCAACCGGCTCGCGCAGGCGGCGGCGATCGCGTCGCTGGAAGCGCGGCACGAATTGCTGGATCGCACCGACATTCTGGTCGCGGAGCGCGAACGGATGCGCGACGCGCTGGTGGCGGCCGGGTATCCGGTGCCGCCGAGTCAGGCGAACTTCGTCTGGTTGCCACTGGGCGGACGCAGCACCGAGTTCGGTGAAGCGAGCGCGGCGGCGGGAGTGCTGGTACGGCCCTACGGCGCCGACGGGGTCCGAGTCACGGTCGGCGACCCGCACGAGAACGATTTGTTCCTCGGCTTCGCCACCGATCCCGCGGTGCTGTCGCGGTTCAGCGGCTAGCGGACGCCGATCGCGCCCGCGATCGTCGGCCAGGACAGCGCCAGCTCGTCCGCCCAGTACGGCCAGGAGTGCGTGCCGGTGGCGCGGAAGTGCGCGGTGATCGGGATACCGAGCGAACGAAGCCGGTCGGTGAGTCGTCGGGTGCAGGCATTGGTCGCGGCCTCCAGCGGGCCGCCGAACCCGATGGCGCTGGCGAGGTCGACATCCGGGGTGCCGGGCACGTCGTGCACGCCGGGCAGGCCGCTGCCCACCGACAGATAGATCGTCTTGCCCCGCAACGCGTCCGCGTGCAAGGTGACATCGTGGGCCAGCCACGCCGGATCGTCCTGCTTGCCGAACATGTTGTCCGGCTCACCCCGGTAAGTGGCCACCACCGCGCGGGCCTGTGCCTGACCGATATCGGTGCCCATCGAGAAACAGCCGCTGTGCGCGGCGATCGCGGTGTAGAGCTTCGGCTGACGGAACGCGAGCATCATCGCGGCCTCGGCGCCCATCGAGACGCCCATGACCGCGTTGGTGCCGTTGCCGTCGAACTTCGCGTCGATGAGCGGGGGCAACTCCTTGGCGAGGAACGTCTCCCACATGTTGGTGCCGAGCACCGGGTCGGGCTGCTGCCAGTCGGTATAGAAACTGGCCGGCCCGCCGACGGTGAGCACCACGTTGACGTCCTTGTCCGCGTAGAAGCGGTCCGCGTGCCCGAGCTCGGTCCAGTTGTTGCTGTCGGGGCTCGCGCTGCGGCCGTCGAGCATGTAGACGGTCGGGCGCGGGCGGGACTGGTTGCGCGGCAGCAGTACCTGCACCTCGACCACCCGGCTCATCGACGGCGACGCGACGAACACCCGCAGCCACCGGTCGTTGATCGGTTCGATGCGGTCGATCCTGGCCGTCGAGGGCTGTTTACTGGTCGGCTCGGCCGGACCAGGGCCGTCCGAGGAGCCGGTGTTCACCGGCGGAGCCGCGCCGGGAGCCGCCGTCACCTGGGGAGCGCCGAACGCCACCACACCCGAAACAAGTGCGGCGCTTACCAAGGCGCTGGAAAACCAACGCCGCACCGCGCGGCGAGACAGCATGCGAACCATCCTGCCAGAGCGACCATGGGTGAGCCGTAGACCATATCCGTGTCGAAGCCCGTTCCTCCCGCTCATCGCGTGGCGAGACCGTCCTGCCAGCGGCGTTCTACTCCGGCGAACCGCCAGATACCGATCGCGACTGCCCAGGTGATGACGAAGAGTCCCACGATGATGTAGCCGAGATCACCCAGATCGAGGTTCCCAACCCAGGCGATGACCCCCGATTCGACCTCGAGTCTCTCGGCGAAGATCGAGACGATCTCCTGCCCGCCGATCAGCAGTGCGACCGCGACCGACAGTCCGGTGATCACCAGGTTGTAGTAGATCTTGCGGACCGGCTTGGCGAAGGCCCAGTCGTAGGCGAAGCTCATGAACGAGCCGTCCAGTGCGTCGAACAGCGCCATGCCCGCCGAGAACAGCACGGGCAAAACGAGAATCGAATACCAGGGCAGCCCGGTCGCCGCCGCGCCACCCGCGATGACCAGCAGCCCGACCTCCGTGACGGTGTCGAACCCGAGACCGAACAGCACACCCACCGGATACATGTGCCTCGGCTTGCGAACCAGGCCGATCACCGGACGCAGCACCCGGTTCAGCAGCCCACGGCTGTCCAGCTCCCGCTCCAGCTGCGCTTCGTCGACCTCGCCGCGGCGCATCTGCCGGAATACCCGCCAGATCCCCACCAGTGAGGCCAGATTCAGCAAGCCGATCAGGATCAGAAACGTGCCCGAGACGCTGGTACCCCACAGGCCGGTCCACCGTTGCAGCGCCGAATCCTCGTTCTCCAGGCCGGCCGCGAGCGCACGCACACCGAAGGCGAGCAGCGCGACGAGCACGAACACCACGGTGGAATGGCCGAGCGCGAACCAGAAACCGACGGTTTGGGCCTTCTGTTTCCCGTACTCCGCCACCAGTTTTCGCGTCGTGTTGTCGATCGCGGCGATATGGTCGGCGTCGAAGGCGTGCCGCATGCCGAGGGTGTACGCGGTCACGCCGAGTCCGACGCCGAATACCGATCCTTGAATCAGGTAATGTCCGGGCGCCACGAAGAGCAGGAGCGTCCCCCAGCCGACGACGTGCAGCGCGATTACGGTGACGGCCATCCCGATAACGCTCCGCACGAGTGACCCCCTCGAATCCTCGAAAAGCCGATCACGTCAACGATACTCGACAGCGCCGATTCCAGGCCGCGTGTTCCATCGATCCAGCAAATCCAGCGAATCGTGGCACACCGCCAGCACACCCGCCGTACCCTGTTCGTCAGGCCTTTTCCGGGCATCTGACCAGGACGGACGGGATCGGGTATCCACACCCCGATACCGAGGTCACCGCACTGCTCTTCGACGCGGTAAACGAACCGACCGCTCGGTCATTGCCGGAGCGGGCCTGCGTCATCCGAGCAGGTTTTCGGCCGGAAGCTATTTCGTGGCGTAACCTGCTCCGCGCGACTTCGCGGTCCATCCGGATGGGTGGTATCGGCTGTGCACTCGCGCGAATTCTCTGCTCGACCCGTCTGTTTCACCGCAGCACCTATGCCCGACCGGAGAAAATCGTGAATCCAGTGTCCCCTGCGTCTTCGCTCGAGAACGAACCGGAGACCAAGCCTTTCCACACCGATCTGCAACGCCGGATGCGAGAGTGCGACGAGTTCTTCCGGCTGCCCGAGCTGGCCCATCTGTCCCCCCATCGTCGCCGCAGCGCGCTGGAGCAGCTCGAACAGACCGGTGGCTATCTGCAGACCGCCGAAGAGATCCTCATCGGAGCCAGACTCGCTTGGCGCAATCACGCTCGCTGCGTCGGCCGGAAACACTGGCGCTCGCTGAAATTGCTCGACGCCCGCCGCGTGCGATCGGCACGCGATCTGGCCGAGGTCTGCTGGCAGCACCTGCACATGGCCACCAACGGCGGAGCGATCCAGTCGATGATCACCGTCGGCCCGCCGCGGCAGCCGGACGGGCGCGAGTTCCGCATCGTCAGCCCGCAGCTCATCCGCTACGCGGGCTACCGCAACGGGGACGGCACGGTCACCGGCGATCCAGCCAACATCGCGCTCACGGAATTCGCGATGAAGCTCGGATGGAGCGGCGCCGGAACCCCTTTCGACATCCTTCCGCTGCTCATCAGCACGCCCGACGAGCCGATACGCTGGTTCGACATACCGCCCGAACTCGCTCGCGAGGTGCAATTGGAGCATCCGGAGTTCGAGTGGTTCGCCGGCCTCGGCCTACGCTGGCACGCGCTGCCCGCCGTGTCCGATATGAATCTGGAGATCGGCGGCATGACCTACCCGTTCGCGCCGTTCAACGGCTGGTATCTGGGCGCGGAGATCGGTGCACGCAACCTCAGCGACACCAATCGCTACAACATGCTGCCGCTGATCGCCGAGATGATGCGCCTGGACACCAGGGCCGAGCGCAATCTGTGGCGCGATCAGGCATTGGTCGAACTCAACCGTGCGGTGCTCTACAGCTTCCGCAAGGCGGGCGTCCACATCGTGGACCACCACACTGTCGCCAAGCAGTTCTGCGATCACGTCCGGCGCGAGGAGGCCGCGGGCCGCGCCTGCCCCACCGACTGGACTTGGATCAATCCGCCGATATCCGCCGGCCTGACCCCTACCTTCCACCGCTACTACGATCCACCCGACCTGGATGTCCGGCCCAACTTCGTCCGAAGGGACCTCGGCGCAGACATCGGGCTCTGATTCCCTCCGGGTACGCCTGCCCCGCGCGATCCTGGGTCTGGAAGCTGAGCGAAACGAGCCCGGCTCACGCTCTCGGTGCGCATGCGCAAGCCACGAGTGCAGCGGAGACGGAGGGATTTGAACCCCCGGTCGCTCTCGCGACGCTCGCTTTCAAGGCGGAAAAGTGGGGTACGGCCGAGTCCGGGAGAGTCCAGATTCGGCCGCATCCTGCGGAAACACATCCATGTAAGTCCGTTACCGTCCGGCCGAGTCCGGCCGAGTTGTGACAACGTCGTGACAGCGTGACGCTTCGCTACGACTGCTGTCCCTTGCCGAACTCCCGGAGATACCGTTCGGCGGACACCTTGCGCGGGCACGGTGGGTGCAGCTCGCGTGGATCTTCAGCCGAGGTATGGCGCGCGGCGCCCCTCCAGGTAGTGGGTCAGCCGGAGTCGCTGCGTGTGGTGCATGTCGAGGCTGTCCAGTTCGGCGGGGGGTACGAACCGTAGTTCGGTGGACTCATCGGAGATGGCGAGGTCGCCTCCGATGACATGGGCTAGGAAGCACACGTTGAACTGGCGTCGAACCTCGCCGTCGCTGTAGGCGATTACGTGGCGCGGATCGGTGTAAGTGCCGACGAGCCCGGTGATTTCGATGTCGAGCCCGGTTTCTTCCTTGACCTCTCGCACCGCGCAGCCAGGGAGGCTGTCGGTCATCTCCATGCCGCCACCGGGCAGTGCCCATAGGCCGCTGTCGGCGCGGCGCTGCAGCAGGATGCGGCCCTGGTCGTCGCACACCACGGCGGAGGCCGCGACGACAAGACTGTTCGGCTCGGGTGCGGCGGGGTCGTCGTAGAACTCGGTGCGCGCCATCGGCTTACCCTCTCACCGGTCGGGCCCTGTGCCAGACCGCGTCGAGACTGTCGGTGTAGGTGTCGAACAGGCCACCGTCGAGGGTACGGCGCAGGTGCCAGACGGGCGCGCCGTAGGCATTCACTCCCCACACGTGGGCATTGACCACCATTTCGTCGTCGGCGCGGTAGATGCTGTTGTAGAGGGTCGTGTCGTGCGTGCGCAGCTCGACACCGGGCGTCGCGTGGAGGGCCCGGTAGTGCATCAGAGCTAGACGGCAACGGGATTCGATGCCGTGCCCGAATTTCTCTTCCCTGCCCCGTTGTTGGACGTTGGCGCTGTCGGCATCACCCACCGCTATCCGGATCGCGCAGCCCGCCTCGGCCCGTTCGATCAACAGATCATTGAGCCGGGGGTACGCCTCATGGAGGAAGACCGCCGCGTACACCAAGACGTCGATGTGGTGACGCGCTGCCGCGAACAGGTTGACGAACATCGACGCCGGGACGTCGGCCCGCTGGTCGTAGAGGGCAACGAGTTCGGGGCTGACAGCGCGGGCTGTGCGCGCCTGCCGCAGGGCGGGCCACAGGACGTGAACGTCCTCGCCCAGGGTTTCGGCGGCTTGGAATGCGGTACGCCGACGGGGAACCCGACCGAGATTCACCCATCGCTCAACCGATTTCGGATCGACCCCTGTCGCCTCCGCCAAGCTGGAGTGGGTCCATCCTCCGGCCGCCATGGCAGCGCGTAAACGCTCATTCGACATAAGGACGTTGTACACCCGTTGGGACGTCCCGAAGTGGAAAACGTACGAGGTTCCGCCGTCTCGATGGTCAAAGAGACGCTGTGTGCAGCCCCGGCGTCGGGTCTGAGCCCCGACCTCCCCGGCGCCGGGTGCTACCCAACCACCACATAGCGCCCGGGGGTACGAGATGCCCGATGAACTCGTCAACACACTGCTCATCATCGCGACCGTCCTTGCGCTCCTCTGGCTGCCGTTCGAGGGCCTACCGGGATTTCTGGACCGCCGCGAGAAGGCAACCGCCCCTGACCCCGATAGCGGACCCGGTCCCGCCGAATCCGACTGCCACCCCGCACCGGTCGTACCTTTCACCGTCGCCCAGGCCCGGATCGTCATGCAGAAGCTCATCCGCTGCGACGCCGAACGCTGCGACTGCAAGGCTGTCGCGTTCAGGACGCTCGTCGAGGCCGGACTGGTGAAGCCTGCCCGGGACCTCAAATGAACACAGCCAACCATGACGATGACGGACTCCGGATCCACGCATCCCGCACCGACGGCTCCGTGCACTTCGTCGGCCCGGACGGCTGGCCACGCACCCCTGAAGAGCACGCGGAGATCCTCGAGGACGAGGCGATCGACCGCGCCCGCGACGCGCTGAACCCGCGGTCCGATGGCGCTGAGTGAACCGCAGGCGAAGGTGCTTGCCGCGCTGGCCGATCGGGCGCTGACTGTGCGGCAGCTCGGCTTGCTCGTCGGCTTGTCGAACGACGCCACGCAGGCCGCGCTGCGGTCGCTGTCCTACCTGGGGTGGGTGCGCCACTTCTCCGGCACCCGGACATGGCGGATTACCAAGCCGGGCCGCCGCGTCATCTCGGACCCGCGCTACCGCGATTTCCTGCCACGACGACACGGGCGTAACTAGTCGCGGCTGCTGGGGACGCTTGGTTTTCGAGTGCCGGACATGGACGCAAGTTGTTCGTCGAACGGCCTCGAATTCTAGTGGCCGAGCGAGACAATCGGCCTACGCGAGAAAGGCCACTATGAAGAAAACCCTGGGATGGATCCTGCTGTTCTGCATCGCATGGCCGATCTTCGTCTGGCATGTGGTGTGCACGGCGGCGGGCGTGCGGTCCATCCGGTTGCACGATGCGCGGCACACCTGCGGCACGTTGATGCATCTACAGGGCGTCCCGATTGCCACCGTGTCGGCCTGGCTCGGGCACTGCGACGCCGCATTCACGCTGCGGACCTACGTGCACAACCAGGCAGACGCGCTGACGGCGGCGGCGCAGACATTGAATGCGGTTGTGACAGGCCGTGACACCGCGCCGAGTGTTCGAACGGTTCGAACACGGTCGACCCGGCGAAAATCCACCGGGTGACCTGCCCGAACCCGAGCGGAGACGGAGGGATTTGAACCCCCGGTCGCTCTCGCGACGCTCGCTTTCAAGGCGAGTGCATTCGGCCGCTCTGCCACGTCTCCAGGGACCTGATCGTAGCGGACTGCTCAGCCGGGCTGCTGGCCGATTTCCTCGTCTACGCGTCCGAACACCTCGCCGATCACCTCGAGCTGGGCCGGGGCGAGCAAGTCGATGAAGTGACGGCGGACGGCTTCGACATGGCCGGGGGCGGCGGCCTCCAGTCGGCGCATGCCCTCGTCGGTGAGCTCGGCGAGCACGCCGCGGCCGTCCTCCAGGCAGGTGTTGCGGCGCACCATCTGCTGGGCCTCCAGCCGCCGGATCTGATGGGTCAGCTTGCTGCGCGAGGACAGCACGCCGTCGGCCAGCTCGCTCATCCGCAGCGAGCGGTCAGGGGCCTCCGAGAGCAGGACCAGGATCCGGTACTCGGCGATGGTCAGGTCGCTGTCGCGCTGCAGCTGGCGGTTCAGTTCCGTCATCAGGCGCTGGTGACCGTCCATGTACGCGCGCCAGGCGCGCTGCTGCGCTGGGGTGAGCCATCGCGGTTCGGCCACCGCTGGACCGCTCGGTTCGGGATGCACGATGGCCATTCTATGCGCGGCGAACTGCGCAAATCGGCGAGTGCCGCAGGTCAGCGGACCGTGGACAGCAGCGAGCGGCCCACCGCGGCCAAGTCGGCGCACCCGGAGAGTCCCAGCGCCGAGTCGAAGTCGGCGAGCAGAACCCGCAGCGCGTGCCGAACGCCCGCGGCGCCCGCGAGGCCGAGACCATAGGCCCATGGCCGCCCGTAGAGCACCGCCTTCGCGCCCAGCGCCAGCGCGACCAGCACGTCGGAGCCGGTGCGCACGCCCGAGTCGAACAGCACGTCGGCACGGTCGCCGATGGTGGCCACCACCGCGGGCAACGCGTCCAGCGCCGCGATCGAGCCGTCCACCTGGCGGCCGCCGTGGTTGCTCACCACCACCGCGTCGGCGCCCGCGTCGACCACCTGCCGCGCGTCTTCCGGGTGCAGGATGCCTTTCACCGCGATCGGCAGGTCGGTCCATTCCCGCAGGTGCGCGAGGTCGGCCGGCCGCAGCGTGTGGTTGCCGAACAACCCGACCCAGGTGAGGATGGCCGTCCGCATCGCCTCCTCGCTCTCCTCCGGCGCGGCCGGGAGCTTGGCGCGGAACACCGGATCGGAGAGGTAGTTGGCGATGCCCTTGCTGTGCAGGAACGGCAGGTGCGCCAGCTCCAGGTCGCGTGGACGCCAACCGAGCGTCGGGGTGTCCACGGTCACCACGATCGCCGATGCCCCCGCTCGCTCGGCGCGCTGGACGAAGGAGCGGGCCAGCTCGTTGTCCGCGGGCCAGTACAGCTGATACCACCAGGCGCCTGCGGCCGCGCCGACCTCTTCGATGGTCGAGGAGGCCGCGGTGGACAGCACCGTGCCGATGCCCAGCTCCTTGGTGACCTCGGCCGCGATCACCTCACCGCCCTCGTGTAGTAGCTCGAGGACGCCGATCGGTGCGGTGAGCACAGGTGCGGCAAGCCGGGTCCCGAGCACCTCGACCGAGAGGTCGCGGGCATTGGGCCCGGTCGCGCCGCGCAGCATCCGCGGCAGGATGCGGTAGCGATCGAAAGCCGACCGGTTGGCCGCGGCCGTGCGCTCCGCCGAGGCGCTGCCCGCCACGTAAGCGAAAGCCGCCGGGTCGAGCCGCTGCTGCGCGAGCGACTCCAAACCCGCGGCGGTCATGGGCAATTCGGGCACCGCGCCACCCAGTCCGCCCAGGTAGATCTCGTTCTGGAAATTGATGAAGCCGCCGCTCATCCCCGGAACGGTAGTCTGTGCCGCCGGTCACCGCAGCCCGCTTGCCGGATTGCACTTCCACGCCGAGGCGGACCGCCCCGGTTCGGCGCGACTCGGCAGGGGTCAGCGCGCGCTGGTCCACACCGACGGAGCACTATGGCACGGTGCGTGCTATCGATCTGAGCGGATTCGGCGGACCCGAGACGATGTCCTGGGCCGAAGCGCCCGATCCGACGCCCGGACACGGCGAGGTCCTGATCGATGTGGCCGCGGCCGGCGTCAACCGGGCCGATCTGCTACAGCGCCGAGGCCACTACCCTCCTCCGCCGGGCGCGAGCCCGATCATCGGCCTGGAATGTTCCGGTGTCATCGCCGAAGTCGGCGACGGGGTGCGTGAGTGGGCGGTCGGCGATCGGGTGTGCGCGCTGCTGTCCGGTGGCGGTTACGCCGAGCGAGTCGCGGTGCCGGCGACCCAAGTGCTCCGGGTCCCGGACGGCCTCGACTTGGGCGCCGCGGCCGGACTGCCCGAAGTGGCGGCCACCGTGTGGTCGAACCTCGTGATGACCGCGGGGCTACGCGCCGATCACCTGGTGTTGATCCACGGCGGCGGAGGCGGTGTCGGCACGCACGCCATCCAGGTCGCCAAGGCCCTCGGCGCGCGTGTCGCGGTGACCGCCGGGTCGGCCGATAAGCTGGCGCGCTGCGCGGAGCTCGGGGCGGGCGTGCTGATCAACTACCGCGAGGACGATTTCGTCACCGCGGTGCGCGCCGAGGAATCGGGCGCGGGCGGCCCCGGCGCCGACATCATCCTGGACAACATGGGTGCGGCCTATCTGGCGCGCAATGTCGACGCCTTGGCCGCTCACGGCAAACTCGTGGTGATCGGCATGCAGGGCGGTGTGAGCGCGGAGCTGAATCTGGCCGCGCTACTGGGTAAGTGGGGCACGGTCCACGCCACCAACGTGCGGGCGCGGCCCGCGACCGGCGTCGGCAGCAAAGCCGAGATCATCGCCGAGGTCCGCAGGCAGCTGTGGCCCTTGATCGCCGACGGCACCGTCGTCCCGGTCATCGCGGCCGAGCTGCCGATCGAAGAGGCGGGCGAAGCGCACCGGCTGCTGGACTCCGGCGAGGTGTTCGGCAAAGTGGTGCTGCGCGTGAAAGAACTCTGAGCGGCTGCCTCGCCTTCGCTCGGCCCGGCGCGGGCTGGGGACGGCCTGCGCTCGGCCCGCTCACTCCAGCGCGAGCAGCGCCCTGGCGAGCTGATCGATCTCGAACTTGGTGGTGTAGGGCGCGAGGCCGATGGTCACGGCGCCGCCCTCGTCGTTGACGCCGAGCGCGTCGAGCAGCCTGCTGCCGCCGTGCACGCCGCTGACCGTTCCGATCCGGTGGTCGGCCAGCTTGGCCGCGACCTTCTCCGCCTGCATGCCGGCGAGGGTGAAACTGACGGTGGGGATGCGGGTGGACGCGCGGCCGATCACGGTGAGGCTCGGGATCGCGCTCAGCACGGCCATCAAGTGCTCGAACAGCTCGTCGTGATAGTCCTGCAGCGAGGTGATCGACATCTCCAAGCGCTCGCGCCGGGTTCCGCGCGCCCGCTCGTCGAGACCGGCGAGGAAGTCGATCGAGGTGGTCAGGCCGGCGAGCAGCGCGTACTGATGCCCGCCGACCTCGAGGCGTTCGGCGCCCTTCGCATACGGGTTCAGCGACATCGACGGAATCCGGTCCAGGAACGCGGGGTCGCGGAAGACCAGGGCGCCGATCTGCGGACCACCCCATGCCGGTGCGCTCAGCGCGACCACGTCGGCGTTCAATTCGTCGATGTCGATCAGCGCGTAGGGTGCGGCGCCGAACGCGTCGGCCACCAGCAGCCCGCCCACCTCGTGCACCCGGTCCGCGGCCACCCGCACGGCAGGCGCCGAGCCGACGATGGGCGAAGCGGCGGTGAGCGCGACCAATCGCGCCGTGGGGCCGATCAGCTCCTCGAACTGCCAAGACGGCATCTCGCAGGTCTCGATCTCCACCTCGGCCCAGCGCACGTGCGCGCCGTAGCGATTCGCGATGCGCAGCCAGGGCGCGACGTTGGCCTCGTCGTCCAGCCGGGACAGCACGATGCCGGTGCCGAGCCCCAGCCGGGAGCTCAGCGATTCGGCGAGCCAGGCCAGCAGGACCGCGCGGTCGGGACCGAGCACGACACCGGCCGGATCACCGCCGACCAGGTCGGCCACCGCCTCGCGAGCCGCGTCCAGAATCGCCGCACTGCGCACCGCGGCACTCGTGCGGCCGGTATGCGAAAAAGAAGAAGTCCGGAAACCCGTTGATACGGCACGGGATACCGCATCCGGAACCAGCATGCCCGCTTGTGGGTCGAGGTGGATCCAGCCGTCGCCCAGGGACGGAATCAGGCCCCGAACCCTCGCGACGTCGTAAGTCATGTTGGCCACTCTAAGGGCAGCGGGCAAGCGTGTGTAACCGCGTTCCCGTCCGCGACCTGGTGGTGGCACAGCGACCTGGGACTCAGCATGGTGACCGACTTTCGACAGATCCGAACCACACGACGCGAACAGAATAGAACGCCGAGGCCGCTCGGCGGCGTCGACCGGGCAACCCGTCGCAGTCCCTCCGCACCGCCGAGGCCAAGGACACCGGCTTAGCGCGTTCGCGGCGGACGCGACATGATAGGGATCATGACGCACTCGGATGAGGCACCGGACCACATCGTCGTCGTCGGCCCCAACGGCAGGCCGTTGGCCATCCCGGCGGCCCCGGGGTCGGACACGGCGTACACCGCCCACGTGGTGACCGACGACGATAAGAAGGACGACTCGGACGACCGCGACGACTCCGGCGAATCGCTCGCCGACATGGTCGAGCAGCCCGCGAAGGTCATGCGGATCGGCACCATGATCAAGCAGCTGCTCGAGGAGGTCCGCGCGGCTCCGCTCGACGAGGCCAGCCGCAATCGCCTCAAGGAGATCCACACGTCCTCGGTGCGGGAGCTGGAGCAGGGGCTCGCCCCGGAGCTGCGCGAGGAACTCGAGCGGCTCACCCTGCCGTTCACCGACGACGCCGTCCCGTCCGACGCCGAGCTGCGGATCGCGCAGGCGCAGCTGGTCGGTTGGCTGGAGGGCCTGTTCCACGGCATCCAGACCGCGTTGTTCGCCCAGCAGATGGCCGCACGGGCCCAGCTCGAGCAGATGCGGCAGGGCGCCCTGCCGCCCGGTATCCACACCGCCGACCCGCGCGGCAGCCAGGTCACCGGCGGTTCCGGCCAGTACCTGTGAGACCGGCGACGCGCGTGTGCCACGCGGTGGCTGCAAGCCGCAGGGGTAGTCTCGTGCACCGTGCCCGCCGCTGCCGCTCGCCCCGACTCCGTATCCGACCCGAGTGCGGTGCGTCCTGAAGAGAGCCCAGTTGGTTCCGATGACCAAGCGCGTACAGACGACAGCTCACCGACCTCCCCGAACGAGGACGCGCGCTCCGGCGACGACTCGGCGCAGGAGGATGAGGTGAGCGCGGCCACGCCGCAGACCGAGGCGGCGCGCGCCGGGGCGACCGTGGCGAAGATCGCGCCGGACTCGCAGACATTCCGGCGCGCCTTCCAGGACTTCGCGGGCGGATTCGCCCAGCGCGAGCTGTGGCTGTCGCTCGGCTGGCAGGACATCAAGCAGCGCTACCGCCGCTCGGTGCTCGGCCCGTTCTGGATCACCATCGCCACCGGCCTGCAGGCCATGGCGATGGGCGTGCTCTATGCGGCGCTGCTCGGCCAGCCGCTGCGGGAGTACCTGCCCTATGTGACCGTCGGGCTGATCATCTGGAACGTCATCAGCGCGAGCATCCTGGAAGGCTCGGAGGTGTTCATCGCCAACGAGGGCCTGATCAAACAGCTGCCTTCCGCGCTGAGTGTGCACGTCTACCGGCTGGTGTGGCGACAGCTGCTGTTCTTCGCCCACAACATGGTCATCTACCTGGTGATGCTCGCCGCGTTCGGCGTCTGGCGCAATCTCGGACCGGCGACCCTGCTGGCGATTCCCGCGATCGTGCTGATCTTCCTGAACTGCGCGTGGGTGTCGATCGTGTTCGGCATCTTCAGCACCCGCTACCGCGATATCGCACCGATTCTCAGCAGCACCACGCTGATGCTGTTCGTGCTCACGCCGGTAATGTGGACGACCAAGACCCTGGAATCGCAGGTCGGCACCGGCGACCGCGCCAAGCTCGCCGAACTCGTGCCGACATTCCACTATCTCGAGATCGTCCGGGCGCCCCTGCTCGGCGAACCGCAGGAACTGCGGCACTGGCTGGTCGTCGGCGCGATCACCCTGCTGGGCTGGATCGTGGCGATCTTCGCCATGAAGCAGTACCGTTCGCGCGTACCGTACTGGGTATAGGAGCGCCCGTGAGCCGTGTGAGTATCGAAACCCAGGAGGCGTGGGTCGAATTCCCGATCTTCGACGCCAAATCGCGCTCGTTGAAGAAGGCGTTCCTCGGCAAAGCCGGCGGTGCGATCGGACGCAACCAGTCCGACGTCGTCGTGGTCGAGGCGTTGCGGGACATCACGCTCTCGCTGCAAGAGGGCGACCGGATCGGCTTGGTCGGGCACAACGGCGCGGGCAAATCGACGCTGCTGCGGTTGCTTTCGGGCATCTATGAGCCCTCCCGCGGCAGTGCGCGCATTCGCGGGCGGGTCGCGCCGGTCTTCGATCTGGGCGTCGGCATGGATCCCGAGATCTCCGGGTACGAGAACATCATCATCCGCGGCCTGTTCCTCGGGCAGACCCGCAAGCAGATGCTGTCGAAAATCGATGAGATCGCCGATTTCACCGAACTGGGCGAATATCTGTCCATGCCGCTGCGCACCTATTCCACCGGTATGCGGGTCCGGCTCGCGATGGGCGTGGTGACCTCGATCGATCCGGAGATCCTGCTGCTCGACGAGGGCATCGGCGCGGTGGACGCGGAATTCATGAAGAAGGCCCGGATCCGGTTGCAGTCGCTGGTGGCCCGGTCCGGCATCCTGGTTTTCGCCAGCCATTCCAACGAATTCCTCGCGCAGCTGTGCGATACGGCAATGTGGATCGACCACGGCCAGATCCGCTTGCGTGGCGGCATCGAGGAAGTGGTGCGAGCCTATGAGGGACCGGAAGCGGGAAATCACGTGGCGACCGTGCTACGCGAAATGGAGGCCGAACGGGCCTCGCGGACCGAGCGAGAATTGGAGCGCAATCAGGCATGAGCGGTCAGGCCCCCGCGACACCGGGCTCCGGCTCGCGCATCGTGGCTGTCGTCGTCACGCACAAACGCCGCGAACTGCTCGCCGAGTCGCTGAAAGTCGTTGCGTCCCAGTCCCGGCCGGTGGACCACCTGATCGTGGTCGACAACGGCAACGAACCGGAGGTGGCCGCGCTGCTCCGCGACCAGCCGGTGGAGTCCACCTATCTGGGGTCGGCGCACAATCTCGGCGGCGCGGGCGGGTTCGCGCTCGGCATGCTGCACGCCCTGAGCATCGGCGCGGACTGGGTGTGGCTGGCCGACGACGACGGCAGGCCCGAAGGCCCCGATGTGCTGTCCACCCTGCTCGATTGCGCGGACCGGCACGGGCTGGTCGAGGTGTCGCCCGTGGTCTGCGATATCGATGAACCCGACCGCCTCGCCTTCCCGCTGCGCCGGGGCGTGGTGTGGCGGCGGCTGCGCTCGGAACTCGGCGACGAGGATTTCCTGCCCGGGATCGCCTCGCTGTTCAACGGCGCGCTGATCTCCGCGCAGGCGGTCGACGTGATCGGCGTGCCGGACCTGCGCCTGTTCGTCCGCGGCGACGAGGTCGAGGTGCATCGCCGTCTGGTGCGCTCCGGCCTGCCGTTCGGCACCTGCCTGCAGACGGCATATCTGCATCCCAACGGTGCGGCCGAGTTCAAGCCGATCCTCGGCGGCCGGATGCACACCCAGTACCCCGACGACCCGGTGAAGCGTTATTTCACCTACCGCAACCGCGGCTATCTGATGTCCCAGCCCGGCATGCGGAAGCTGCTGCCCCAGGAGTGGATCCGCTTCTCCTGGTTCTTCCTGGTCACTCGGCGCGACCCCGCTGGCCTGCGCGAGTGGTTCCACCTGCGTTCGCTCGGCCGCCACGAACAGTTCGGCAAGCCCGAGTAACTCACCGTTGCTGACACGCCGGCCTACCTGCCGCTCGACGACGTGCGCGCGGTCGCGTGCGAAGAACTCGCGGCGCTGACATCCCGGTGGCACGGTAGGGTCGCCCTCGCACTGTTCGCTATCTGGGAGGGATAGATGAGTCACCCCGGCGGGTACCCGCCTCATGGCCAGCAGCCCGGGCAATGGCCTGGACAGCCGGCGTTCGGTCAGCAGCCGCCCGTCGGCCAGTACCCGCCTTCGCAGGCGCCCGCGCAGTACGCGCCTGCGCCCGCGGGGCAGCATCCGAGTCAACCGCACCTCGTGCAGCCGCAGGCCGGGCAGCCCCCGTACGGGCAGCCCGCGCCCCGATTCGGCCAGCCCGCACCGCAGTACGGCCAGCCGCAGCCGTATGGCCAACCCGCGCCGTTCGGTCAGCAGCAGTACGGGCAGCAGCAGGGTTACGGCCAGCCTGCCGATCCGCCCGGCATCACCATCGATGCCTCGTACTCGGGTTGGGCGTTCCTGCTCGCGTTGACCAAGCCGAAGATCCTGGTCAACGGCCAGCGGGTGCCCAACACCCGGTGGGGCGCGAACCACATTCCGGTCGGCCCCGGCCAGTACCACGTCCGGGTCACCACGCCGTGGTTGTTCGACATGGGCCCGGCCACCGTGACGGCGCCGATCGCCGAGGGGCAGGCCACGCGCTTCTACTACAAGGCGCCGGTGGTGATCTTCCTCAATGGCGCGATCGGCCCGGTTCCGCAGAAGGCGCCGGGCATGGTCTTCCTGTACATCGTCTGGGCATTGACCGGCCTGATGATCCTGCTGAACATCCTGACGCTCGCGGCGCTGTAGAACCAGAGAGGGCACCGGTATACCGGTGCCCTCTCTTCGCACTCCCTATGCAACTGATTGCATACTGCCGAGGTTTACGCTTAGTGTGCAAGCGCGCGACGCCGCGGACGTCCTGACCGCGGCACACACGAAGGAGCAGGTCACATGACGGAACCGGGATCCAAGCCGCTGGCGGGGCGGACGATGATCATGTCCGGCGGCAGCCGCGGCATCGGTCTGGAGATCGCCAAGCGGGCCGCGGCCGACGGCGCCAACATCACCCTGATCGCGAAGACCGATCAGCCGCACCCCAAGCTCCCCGGCACCATCCACACCGCCGCTGCGGAACTCGAGCAGGCGGGCGGGCAGGTGCTGCCGTTCGTCGGCGATGTCCGCGTCGACGAGTCGGTGGCCGAGGCCGTGCGCCAGACAGTCGAGCGGTTCGGTGGCATCGACATCGTGGTGAACAACGCCTCGGCGATCGATCTGTCGCCCACCGATGCGCTGTCGATGAAGAAGTACGACTTGATGCAGGACATCAACTGCCGAGGCAGCTTCCTGTTGTCCAAACTGAGCCTTCCGCACCTGCGCGAATCGGCGAAGGCCGGACGCAACCCACACATCCTCACCCTGTCTCCGCCGCTGAATCTGGACCCCAAGTGGGCGGGCATGGCGCTGGGCTACACCATCGCGAAGTACGGAATGTCGTTGACCACATTGGGTCTGGCCGAGGAGCTGAAGGGCGACGGCATCGGCGTCAACTCACTGTGGCCGCGCACCACCATCGCGACCGCGGCGGTGCAGAACCTGCTCGGCGGCGAGGAGATGGTCGCCACGTCGCGCACCCCCGACATCTACGCCGACGCCGCCTACTTGGTGCTCACCTCGCCGGGCAAAGAGACCACCGGCAACTTCTTCATCGATGACGACGTCCTCGCGGCCCACGGCATCACCGACCTGGACAAGTACCGCGTGACACCCGGTGACGCCGAGCTGACCACCGACCTGTTTCTCTGAGCGCCCGGGCGTACTCGGGCCGTACCGGCCGGGCGCCCCCAAAGTTGCGTTCAGGTCCTACGAGGAAGTGCTCGACGCGGCCCGCGACGGCGCCGCCCAGCCCGGGCGGCGCCGTCCACGTGCATACATGCGAAACAAATTCGGCGTCGACGGTTTTCGCCGCCGTGATCAGTCTCGTGTGATGCCGTACAACCGCTCCCAGTTGGTGCGGCTGGTGAGTTCCGGCATGGCGGCACGGTATTGTGCCTGCACGGTGGGCAGCTCGCGGCGCAGGCGGCGCAGCACACGCAGGGTGCGGCGCAGCAGCTGACGGGCGCGAGCCTTGTCCCGCTGGCGCACCCGCACGCCGGACTGCGAGGCGTCGGTGACCACTACGTGGTCGAACAGCGAGACATGCCACCAGTAGGCGTCTTCCCTGGTGACGCCGATGACACCGTGCTGGGTGCGGCCGAGCCACTGGGTGATCGCACGCTTGATCAGCACCAGCAGTGCGCGACTGGGTTCCCCACCGGCGCGGCGCAATTGGATATCGGCCGAGCGGACCGGCGGTGTCGCGGCCGGGTGCTTGATCGTCTCGGGGTAGTCGCCCCGGCTGGTGCGCGCGGCGGCGAGGGCCTCGATACCGCCGTCCTGCAAGACCTTCGGACCCTTCAGGAAGTCCTCGATGCCCTGCAAGGTGGTGTGCACCAGCCCGTACTGCATCGCGACCAGTTGCTCGGACAGTTCGCGCAACAGCTTCCTGGTGATCTGCTTCGCGTCCAGATCCGTGTGCAGCGAGCCGACGATCAGCGAGTTCCGGGTGCTGAAGTAGCGCGCCCAGTCGTCGTAGTCCTTCCAATAGAAGTCCGCGTGCCACACGGCGGCATTGGGCAGCGTGACGGTGACGAAGCCGTGCTCGCGCGCCCGGATGCCGTATTCCACGTCGTCCCATTGGAAGAAGATCGGGATCGGCAGCCCGATCTTCGCGACCACCTCGGCCGGGATAAGGCACGTCCACCAGGCGTTGTAGCCCGCGTCGACGCGGCGCTCCTGGTTCTTCTTGAGCATGCTGGTGTTGCGCAGCGCCTTGGGCACTCGCTGCCCGTGCCGCAGCCGGTGCAGGTGCACTTCCTCGGCGCCGACGTTGAGGTAGTCGGGGTTGAGCAGGAACAGCATCTGCGCACCGACCAACGTCGGCTCCACCGTCAGGTTGGCGAAGGCGTTGAGCCGCAGCACCGTCTCCGGCTCGCACAGGATGTCGTCGTCCATCAGGATGACGTCGGCGTGCTCGTTGACGGCGGACACCTCGTACAGACCGCGGGTGAAACCACCCGCGCCGCCCAGGTTGGGTTGGCGGAGGTAGCGCAGCTTGTCCCCGAAGACCGGGGCGACCTCCTGATAGCGCGGCCGGTTCTGGACCAGATCGGTGCCCTGGTCGACGACGTACACCGCATCGATCGCCGCGAGCACCGTGGGGTCCGACGACAACGCGGCGACGGTCTCGGCGCAGTCCTCGGCACGGTTGAAGGTGCAGATGGCGATCGCGACCGGTCGCACCTTCTCCGGCGCGACGGCGGTCCAGGTGAGCTCGGCGATGCCGAGCGCGCCGCCGATCGCGTCGAATTCCAGCCACACCGCGCCACCGTCGACGTACTGGTCGAGCGGAGCGGTCAGGGTCACCGAACCACTCGCGTCGACCTGCGTGGTGTCGATGATCCTGCGGTGGCCCGCGATGTCGGAGGCGACCAGCCGGATCTTCGCCTTCGCGACGACGTCGAGCACCATGGTGGCCCGCACTTCGGTGACCGTGGTCCAGCGCTGCCAGTAACTGGCAGCGAATCGGCCGAAGTAGGTATTGGTGTGCGCGGTCGCGCCCTTGTCCAGTCGCAGCGTCAGGCGTTCCCGATGCGCGCCTCCCTTGACGACGGCATACAGGTCGTCGCTCACTCTGGCCGACGGGCCGGTGAAGATGCCGCGCTGTAATAAGAGCCGGTCCGGCGCCCGATGGTCGGCGCGCAGTGCGGCAGGCGCGGCAGCGGCCGTCGAGCGATCGTTTGTTTCGGTAACGGCCTGGGTAGCCGACTGATCCATGAAATCCTCGAAATTCTCATTGTGCCGGACGGGACAGACACGCCCCTGGATGCCTTCACGGCGGGGGTGAGGATATCAACCGGCCTGTCGGCCTGCCCGCCGTGCAGCCGCGCCGCCGGTTTCCTGAACTATTGCTGAACGTTCGCCGATTCGTTGTCCGCGGTGTTGCCCAGATCCGCGCGGGCCCCCGTGAAGACGAATTTGTCGTACGCCCAGTAGCGGAACACAACCGCCACGATCTGCCCGATGAGGGTGCCGGAGATGTTGTCCGACAGCGGGGTGGACAGGTCGAGCACATAGCGGGAGAAACCGAGGCAGCCCAGTTGCAGGCCGATCGCGACCACGTTGAACACCGCGTACAGCAGGTACTCGCGCCCGGGGTTGTCGGTCTGCTTGTGGGCGAAGGTCCACCACTTGTTGCCGAAGTAGGTCACCACCGTCGCCACCGCGATCGCGATGATTTTGGCCGGCAGTGGGTAGTGATAGAGCAGGCCCTCGCCGCCCCAGAACACCAGGAGGTTGTACGTGCCCGCGTCCACCAGGAACCCGATCGCGCCGACGATCAGGAAGGCGCCGCCTCGGCGCAGTGCCGTGAGCGCTGTACGGACGAGCGATCCGGTCTCCTGTGTCACGGGCTCGGCGGCGGGTGCGGTGGACTCACGGGATGGCACGGCCCGACGGTACCGCAGCCCGGCGGAACCGGCCGCGAGGGGAAATTCGATCGCCGCACGTGGTGAGGTCGGCCACGCGTCCGCGGTGGGTTCCCTGTACCCTCCCCGTGTTCCCACATTCAGCACCGATCGCGAGGATTGACCGGGGTGGACTCCACCGAGCTTCGTATTGCCGCCGTGGTTCCGTGTCACAACGAAGAGGCTTCGGTCGCCAAGGTCGTCGCCGACCTGCAGGCCGCTGTGCCGGGCATCGTCGTCTACGTCTACGACAATCTGAGCACGGACGCCACCGCCGAGCGTGCCCGCGAGGCCGGCGCGATCGTGCGGCACGAGCACACCAAGGGCAAGGGCAACGTGGTGCGCCGCGCCTTCGCCGACATCGAGGCCGACGTCTACTTGATGATCGACGGCGACGACACCTACGAGGCGTCGGCCGCACCGCTGATGATCAAGACCCTGCTGGACGGCCCCTACGACCACGTACTCGGCGTGCGCAAGCAGGACCAGGGCGCCTCGGCATACCGTGCGGGACACGAGACCGGCAACAAGGTGCTCAACGGCGTGGTCGGGAAGGTGTTCGGGGAGAACGTCGAGGACATGCTCTCCGGCTTCCGGGTGTTCTCCCGCCGTTTCGTGAAGAGCTTTCCCGCGGTCTCCCGCGAGTTCGAGATCGAGACCGAGCTCACCGTGCATTCACTGCACCTGCGGGTACCGCAGACCGCGGTGCCGGTCGGCTTCCGGGACCGTCCCGCAGGCAGCGAGAGCAAGCTGCGCACCTACCACGACGGATTCAAAATCCTCGCGCTGATCATCGGGCTGGCCAGGCATGAGCGGCCGGTCGCCTTCTACGGTTTGTTCGGCACGCTGAGCTGGCTGGTCTCGATCATCCTGACCATCCCGATCGTCGTCGAGTTCTACAACACCCATGAGGTGCCGCGGTTCCCGACGCTGTTCCTCGGCTTCACCCTGCTGCTGCTGGGCAGCCTGGCCTGGACCGCGGGCCTGATCCTGGACGGCATCCGGCGTTCCAGGCACGAGGCCGCGCGCCTGGTCTACCTGCGGTACGCCGCGGTTGGCGCGGACGATCAGCGCCGCAGCGGCAACGACGACGCCGCCAGCGACGGCGGAGCCGGGCGTTGACCACATCGGCGGATCGGACCGCGACGCCGGACAAGGATCTGGCCCCTCCCGCGGACACTGCATCGCTACCGGCGACCGACACCGCACCGCTACCGGCGACCGATGGGACGCAGCCGACACCGGCGGGCGTGGGGCAAAGCTTCGCGCAGCGAGCTGTGGCGCGTCTCGGCGCCGCGACGATCGCCTTCACCGTGCTCGCGGGGATCTTCGGCGCCCTGTTCACCGTTCTCACGCCGCCGTTCTGGGGTCACGACGAGATCACCCAGTTCGGCCGCGCCTACCAGGTCGCGCACGGCGGGTTCCTGCCGCAGCGGATCCACGACGACCGCGGCATCGCCTACGGCGGCGAGGTGCCCGCCAGCATCACCGTGCTGATGGGCTACGCCCTGAAGGACTACACCACCAACCCGGACGAGCCGGACCCCATGGTCGAGAGCCCCGCCCACTACGAGCAGTTGACGAGCGCCGCGGTCTCGGACGCCACCGAACCGGTGTGGTTCACCAATACCGCCGCCTACTCGCCGGTGCCCTATATCCCGGCCGCCATCGGCATCCGGCTCGGCGAACTGCTCGGGCTCGATGTCGGCGGCCTGCTCCTGCTCACCCGGCTCGCCGGGCTGGCGGCCTACCTAGCGGTGGTCGGCTTCGGCCTGTACGCGCTGCGCGCGCACCGGGTGCAGTGGCTCGCGTTCACCGTCGCGGTGCTGCCGATCGCGGTGTTCCAGGCGGGCACGGTCACTGCCGACACCATGACCAACGCGTTGGCGATCCTGGTCTCCGTGCTGCTGGTGAGGGCGGTGTTCCTCGGCCAGCGACTGGGCCGGGCGGAGATCGGCGCGCTGCTTGCCGCGACGGTCCTGCTGCCGGTGAGCAAGCCCACGTACGTGCTGCTCGCGTTGCTCGTCGTGCTGGTGCCCGCCGAGCGGTTCGGATTCCGCGGCTGGCAGCGCTGGATCCCCTGGGTTTTCGCCGCGACGGGCGCGCTCGTATTCGCGGTGTGGATGAAGATCGCGGCGCCGACCGGCGACGGCATGGGCCTGATGCGGCCGCAGCACCAGTGGCACTCGGTACGCCCCGGTGACCAGCTCAGCGGCATCCTCCGGAACCCGCCGGAGTTCGTGCACGTCTTCGGCGAGAGCATCGCGCTGCGCGATCAGCGCTGGTTCAGCCAGTTCTTCGGCGAGCTCGGCTTCGCCTACATCGACGTTCCAGCGCTCTCCATGCTGGCCTGCCTGCTCGCGTTCGCGGTGAGCCTGGGCATCGCCGAGCGGATGGACGTCCCCGCCTTCCGCCGCACGCTGATCGTCGCGCTCACCGTGGCGGCGAGCGTGGCGATGATCTACGTGACGCTCTACATGTCGTTCACGCCGGTCGGCTACTACATCGTCGACGGCGTGCAAGGCCGCTACTTCGTGCCGCTGGCGATCATCGCGTTCGCGGTGCTGCTGCGCTGGATGCCGTTGCGGCTCACCGATACCGCGGGGAAGACCCCGACGGTGGGTCCGGCCGTCACCGTGCTCGTGATGACGAGCGCGGCGCTCATCGCCGCGGCGGCGAAGTACTACACCGTCGTCTGGGGCTGAGCGGGCAACGTCCGCGGCGCACGGGATTCGGCCGCGACGTCGGCACTGCTGATCGCCGCCCTCGGCGGCACCGTCAACGCGGCTCCGGCCGGTGCAGCCGCCAGCGGCGCAGTGAACGTCACCGCGCACGCGACCGACGAGGCCCGACCGCCACCGTGATCGTCGCGCTGGTCGACGCCACGGCGAAGGATCACACTGTCGTCTGGGGCTCAGCCGCAACCGCCGTCGACCGGCGCGGCAAAATCGCGGCCGTTTCAGTCTCCGGCTGCGCTGAGCGTCCGCTCGCCCGCCTCGCGGTAGGCGCGCTCGGTGTCGGCCTTGACCGGCCGCCACCAGGATTCGTTGTCCCGATACCACTGGATGGTCGCCGCCAGTCCGGCGCGGAAGTCCGCGTAGCGCGGCTGCCAGCCGAGTTCGGTGCGCAGCAGTGTCGCGTCGATCGCGTAGCGCTGGTCGTGACCGGGCCGGTCGGTGACATGGTCGAAGTCGTCGGGATCCCGCCCGAACTCCGCCAGGAGCAGCCGCACCACGGACTTGTTGTCCAATTCCCCGTTGGCGCCGATCAGGTAGGTCTGCCCGATCCGGCCGCGCCGCAGGATCTCCCACACCGCGCGGTTGTGGTCGTCGACGTGGATCCAATCGCGTACTTGGTTCCCCGCGCCGTAGAGACGGGGGCGCACCCCATCGATCAGGTTGGTGATCTGGCGTGGGATGAACTTCTCCACGTGCTGGTAGGGCCCGTAGTTGTTGCTGCAGTTGGAGATGGTGGCCCGGACTCCGAACGAGCGGGTCCACGCGCGCACCAGCAGATCGCTCGACGCTTTGGTGGCCGAGTACGGGCTGGACGGGTTGTACGGCGTGGTCTCGGTGAACGCCGGGTCGTCCGGCGCCAGGTCGCCGTATACCTCGTCGGTCGACACGTGGTGGTAGCGCACATCGTGGCGGCGCACGGCCTGCAGCAGCGAATAGGTGCCGACGATATTGGTCTGCACGAAGGGCCACGGCTCGGCGAGGGAGTTGTCGTTGTGCGACTCGGCCGCGAAGTGCACCACCGCGTCGACGCCGCTGACCAGCTCGTCGACCAGATCGAGGTCGGCGATGTCGCCGTGCACGAAATCGATGCGGTCGGCGACCGGATCCAGCGAGGCCCGGTTCCCGGCATAGGTCAAGGCATCCAGGACGGTGACGGTCGTATCGGGCTGGTCGGACACGGTCTGCTGGACGAAGTTCGCGCCGATGAATCCGGCTCCGCCGGTGACGAGCAATCGCACCCCATGACTCTACGTGGGGTACGGTCGCGGCGACCACGGACTCGAAGCCCCATGCCGCAGAGGAACTTCCAGCGTTTCAATCTGTGACCTTCGTCTCATCTGTTTCCCATCGATGAGAACCGCAGGTCCGGTTTGTTGCGGAAAAGCCCGGTCAATGCCCACATTTCCACAACCCCACCAAGCCGCGAGTCCGCGCGGTGAACAAAATTTGAATAAACAGTCACAAGGGGTTCACCACTCGTTAGCTGCTCTAGATTTTGCTCGTCTAGTCCCCTCCGAATGCTTCAGATCGAGGTTCGAAACAAAATGCTGATGAGGAAATTCGCCGCGACGTCGGCACTGTTGATCGCCGCCATCGGCGTCACCGCCGGCACCGTCAACGCGGCTCCGGCCACCGAAGCCGACAGCGGCGTGGTGAACTACGAAGCGGCCGCCACCCCGACGTCGACCATCATCAAGACCGACGCCGGTTCGCTGGTCAACGAAGATGGCGTGTTCATGATCAAGGCCGCCAACGGAACCACCGTGGCAGGCACCGAGCTGAAGTTCCGTGTCGACGACTTCGAGTTCCCGATTGCCGCCGAGATCTCCGACCGCACCGCCATCCTGACCCCGAAGTTCGACATGGAGCACGCGGTCTACAAGCCCGTCGCCCTGCCGTACGAGGACAAGGCGCCGTGGAAGTCCGAGTACGACCGTGAGGTGGCCGCGTTCAACCGCCTGAAGGACACCATCGGCATGGGCGCCACCTTCGGCACCCTGGTCGGTGGCCTCGGCGGCGCGGCCCTCGGCTGCCTCGCCGGCGCGGGCGC
>NZ_BDBA01000176.1 GCF_001612745.1 Nocardia amamiensis NBRC 102102
CTGCGCTCGGCGAGCGCGCGCCGCTGCTGGCCGCGGCGTTCGCGCTGGACGCCAGGTCGGTATCCGATCGACTCGAGGCGCACGTGCGCGCGTTCGGCGTGGTGGACACCTGGAATCTGCTGTGCCGTCCCGCTTTTGCCGACATCATCGATCGCCAGCTCGGCGGCGAGGGATGCATCGATGTCGAGCATCTGCTGTCCTGGTGCGTCATCTCGGTGCTGCACCGCACGAATCCGCCACCCGCGCCGACCGGTCCGACGCCGGTAGTGCTGGCCTGCACCAGCGGCGAGTCGCATTCTCTTCCGCTGGAGGTGCTGCGCGCGGCCCTCGCCGAGCGCGGTAGCGCAGCGCACATGCTCGGCGCCGACGTACCGACCGCCGCACTCTCCGACGCCCTGGCCCGGTTCGACCGCCCCGCTGCCGTGCTGTTGTGGTCGCAGCAGGAGTCCACCGCGTTGACCTCGGCGGTGCGCGCCTGCCTGGACGCGGGCGCCCAGGTGCACGTCGGCGGGCCAGGGTGGGAGGCGGTCTTCCTGCCGGAGAACGTCGAGCGGGTGGACGACCTCCTTGACGCCGTCGATCGATTCGCCTGACCGCGGCCGCCCGGTCGGGCTCCGTGCGGCCGGCACCAGCCCGGGCCGGTACCGATCCTCCCTGCCACACTAGCGATAGAATGATTCATATTCGATGCATACCGGTGCGCTTTGTCGCTCAGGCCGCGTACCTGCCCAGTAGATGACGCAACGCCGGTTCCAGCGCAGGCGTGCGAAATTGATGACCGGCCTGCACCAATCGGCTTGGAACGACACGCTGACTCGCGGACGCCAGCTCCCGGTTGCCTTCGCGGCCGAGCAGCAGTGCGGGTCCGCACCGGGGCACCGGAACAAGCGCGGGACGGTGCAACACCCCAGCCAGCACTTTGGTGTATTCGGCATTGCGAACGGGTTGCGGCGCAACGGCATTGACCGGACCGGACAGAGTGGTATCCCATAACGCGCGGTAATAGATGTCGATCAGGTCGTCGATCCCGATCCACGACAGCCACTGTCGACCGCCCCCGATCGGTCCGCCCAGGCCCGCGGTGAACAGCGGCCGTAGCAACCGCAGTGTGCCGCCGCGCGGAGACTGCACGATCCCGGTGCGCACGCGCACCACCCGGACACCCGATTCCGCGGCGGGAGCCGAGGCGGCTTCCCACTGCTCCACCAAGCCGGCGAGAAAGCCGTCACCGCGCACCGCGCGCTCGGTCAGCGTCTCGTCGCCCCGGTTGGAGCCGTAATAGCCGATCGCCGAGGCGCTGACGAAGACCGGCACCGCCGCCCGCGCCGCGACCTCGGCCAGTTTGCGGGTCGGCCCGATCCGGCTGTCGGCGACGGCACGTTTGTGCCGGTCGGTGAACCGCCCGGCGATCGATGCGCCGGCCAGGTGCACCACGGCGTCTACACCATCGAGCAGATTCGGTGCGGGGTCGGCTGGGTCCCATTGTCTTTCGTCCGCTGCACGCGGCGGGTGGCGGACCAGCCGCACCACGCGATGCCCTCCGGTGGTCAGGAAGGCGGTCAGCGCCGACCCGACCAGCCCGGACGACCCGGTCACCGCGATGGTCTCGGACACGAATCCCGCCCGCGTCGCCCGCGCATGCGCCGCCAGGTCGTCGGCGAGCTGACGATGCCGGTAGGCGAACATGGGGCGCAGCACCGTGGCGGGCACCGGCGCGTCCACCTGATCCACCACGCGGGTGTGCCGCTCGTCGACGACCTCGAAATCGTGGGTATGCCGCCAAGGCAACAGCCCCGCCGGAAGTGAGCCGATTCCGTCGACGGTTACCGCGTCGACGAACCGGTGCGGAGGGTCGTATTCCTCGGGGTCGTGCCGGGCTACCCAGCGCAGTCCGCCAGGCAGGCCGAGTACCGCCTGGCCGTCGGACAGCGAACCCGATTCGGCACGCGGCGACACCGGCTGCCAGGGCGGGGCCAGCCGGGTGAGCGCGCCGGGGCGGGCGTGCCAAGCGAACACCTCGGACCGAGGGAGATCGATGACACTCGCATACTCGATGCCCATACCGCGACTGTAGTTCGAAACCAACCGGACGCAGTGTTTGCTAATCGTTTGCTGTGTCGAAATCTTTCCAAACCGTAATACGCGGTCTATATCCGATTCGCCCGATTCTGTGGGCAGCGGCCCGCGAGTCCGGCGACTGAATAGAACCTGTTCTACCATGGGGCGAGTTCCGGCCAACGCCACTGGAGGTACCGCCATGCCGCTGGATCCCTCGGTCGCGGCGCTGCTGACGACCGTCGAGGCATCACCGCGTGCGGTCGCGGCGCACGACAAGCCGGCCTGGGTGGCGCTGTTCACCGAGGATGCCGAGATCAACGACCCGGTCGGTTCGCGCCCCCATATCGGCCGCGCCGCCATCGAAGGCTTCTACGACACCTTCATCGGTCCGAACACCATCACCTTCCGCGTCGATCGCGACCTGGTGCACCCGCCGAACGTACTGCGGGATCTGACCATCGAGACCACGATGTCGACCGGCGCCACCGTCTTCGTCCCGATGCACCTGCGCTATCGGCTGGTCGAGCGGGATGGCGTCTGGAAGATCGCCCACCTGGCCGCGCACTGGGAGTTGGCGGGCATGATCTGGCAGCTGCTGCGTACCGGATGGCCCGGCATCGCCGCCGCTCTGAAGCTCGGTCCGCAGTTGATCGTCAATCAGGGCCTCGGTGGAATGCTCGGGCTGATGCGGGCGTTCGGCGGCGTCGGCCGCGGCGGAAAGCGCGCCACGACGCGAGTTTTCGCCGCCGCGGCCAGTACCGACCTGCGCCGGGTCCGCGAAGTGCTCGGCACCCGGGCAGACATCGAGTTGCCCGTCGGGACACCGGTCTCGGTGGAGGAATTCACCAATCGGGCGCGAAATATGCACTGGAGCAAGGTGATCGCCGCAGGACGCACGGTGACGGCCAGCGTTCGGCTCGGCGATGCAGCCGGAGTCGCGGTGGTGCAGTTCGCGACCAGTAGCAATCGCATAGCAACCCTCCGGTTCCATCTCGCCGCCGTCTGAGCTGTGCGGTGCTGCCACCGCACAGCTCACGTACGACAGGCAGCCGCTCGATGCGATCAGGAGGTCAGCTGCGCGGCTGGAGCACGGTCGTCGGCTCGATCCGGAATCTCGACGCGATCCGATGCCGAGTCCTCGGTCCAACCGGGCGGGCCGAAGACGTACCCGAGCCGTCCGCGCCACGTGGCGGCGCCGCGCACGTCACGGACCAGTCCGGCCAGCTCGTGGTAGTTGACCTTCAGCGGATTGTCGGTGCCGATGTTCTTGGTGAGGCCGTAGCGGATGGGTTCGGTTTCGGCGGCGAAGCTGCCGAACATGCGGTCCCATACGATGAAGACACCGCCGTAGTTCTTGTCGATGTAGGGCTGGTTCGAGCCGTGGTGGACGCGATGATGCGCCGGAGTATTGAACAGGAACTCGATCGGCCGCGGCAGCGTCTTGACGCGCTGGGTGTGGATCGGGAACTGGTAGAGCAGGCCGATGCTCTGCAATAGGAAGATCATCCAGGCCGGAAACCCGAGCAGAGCCGCGGGCACCCAGGCCACCCCGCGCAGGGTGCTTGCCACCGGGTGCAGCCAGGGCAGCCGGATCGCGGTGGAGAGATTGAAGTACTCGCTGGAGTGATGCACGCTGTGCGCGGTCCACAGCAGGCGCACCCGATGGTCGGCGCGGTGCGCCCAGTAGTAGCAGAAGTCCGTCACGACCAGGCCGAGCGCCCAGACCCACCACGATCGCGGCGACAGGTGCAGCGGGGTGACCGCCGCTGCGGCGACCACGGCCGAGAACGGCAACACATGTTGCAGCACCGGTTTCGCCAGTCTGCTCAGCGTGAACGTCACCACGTTGGAGGCGGTGTCGCGGGCCGAGCCGCTGCTGTCCGGTCGGTCGGGATCGCGGCGGTAGGCGATCCACTCCACGAACATCAGCACCGCGAACGCCGGGATGGCCCAGATGAACAACTCCACACGGCCCATGAGTTCTCCTTCACCGTCTGCCGTCGGACTCGACGCTACGGGCCACCGCCTGCACGAACATCGCGCCGACGAGGGATTCCGCGTCCCCCGCGCGGGGGACGCGAGCAATCCGGATCGCGGGCACCCTGGACACTCGGCATACGCGGAACAGGCCGGCTCGCTCGCTAGGATCGCCCGCGAAACTCGACGGATCTACAGACGGAGGCGGTGGCGAACTGTTGGACGTGAGCCGATCGCTGGCCCGCCAGTCGCTGGTGGTCGCCGTGGTCGCCGCGCTCGTCGACGCGGTGGTGCTCGGACTGTCCGGCGTGTTCGCCGTAGCCCCGTGGCAGACCGCCGCTGCCATGGCTGTGGTCGTCGCCGCCGACCTGGCCCTGGCAGCGCCGCCTCGAACGGCCGGTGTGGTGGCCGTGGCGCAGGTGCTGGTGCGATTGCTCGCCGTCGGGCTGCTGTACCGGTACGGGTTTCCGGTGCGGTTCGCCGACGTGGGATTCCTGGTCGCCGGATATCGCGCGGGGGCCTGGCTCGCCGGTCCGAAATCCGCACTGACCATGCTTGTGCTGTGCTGCGGTGTCGCCTCGGCCCATCTGTTCACCGACACCGCCGCGGCACACGACTGGCGGCTGCTGCTCGCCTCCACCGTGGCCGCCGGATGCGTACCGTGGCTCGTCGGCCGCTACACGGCCGCGCGCGGCGCCTACATCGCCGACCTCGAGCAGCATGCCCGGCTGCGCCACCAGGAGCACCGGGCCGCACTGGAGCGCGCCGTGACCGAAGAGCGGGCCGCGATCGCACGAGACCTGCACGACGTGATCTCCCATCACGTCAGCGCGATCGGCATCCACGCGGGCGCGGCGCGGCTGGCGCTGGGCAACGCGGCGAACACGGCCGCCGCGCGATCGCTGGCGGCCGTCGAGTCCAGCAGCAGGGCGGCGATGACCGACCTGCGCCGCCAGCTCGATCTCCTGCACGGACGCGAGGACGAGGGACAGCGCCAGCCGGGACTCGCCGATATCGACGGGCTGATCGAGCATGTGCGCGAAGCCGGGCTGGAGGTCGAGGTGAGCGTACGTGGCACCCCCGTCGACCTCCCGGAGTCGCTGAACCTCACGATGTATCGCATCGTGCAGGAAATGCTGACCAACGCGCTGCGGCACGGCGACGGAACACGGGCGCGGCTGGAAGTGGAGTATCTGCCGAAGCGGGTGGTGCTGCGAGCGACCAATCCCCTCCCACAGGTGCCTGCCGCCGCCGACACCTCGGTCCCCCGTGGTCTCCATGGCATCCGCCGTCGCGCGGAGCTGTTCGACGGCGAACTGCACTACGGCCGTGCTGCCGACCACTGGCACACCACGGTCACCATGCCGATCGGAGGACCGTGAACACGCCCATCCGCGTCCTGATCGCCGACGACCACAGTATGTTCCGCTCCGGTCTGCGCGCCGTCGTCGACAGCCAGGACGATCTGGACTGCGTAGCCGAGGTGAGCGACGGGCGAGCCGCGATCGCCGAGACCGCCCGCCTGCGACCGGATGTCGCGATCCTCGACGTCCGCATGCCGAAGCTGGACGGGCTGGCCGCCACCGCCGCGATCGTCGCCGCGGGCGGCACCTACGTGCTGGTGCTCACCACCTACGACAGCGACGCCAATCTGTATCGCGCATTGCAGGCCGGCGCGAGCGGCTTCCTGCTCAAAAGCCTGCCGCCGGAAGAACTGGTCGCCGCCATCCGCATCGCGGCGCGCGGCGACGCGCTGATCGATCCCTCGATGACCCGCCGTCTGGTATCCCGCTTCGCGAGCAGTCTCGCGCCGCCGCACACACCACCGGAAGTGCGCCAGCTCACCGCTCGCGAGCTGGAGGTGCTGCTGCTGCTCGCCGACGCGCGCAGCAACGCCGAGATCGCCGCGGTGCTCGGTGTCGGCGAAGAAACGGTGAAGACGCACGTCTCGCGCATCCTGGCGAAACTCGGCGTCCGCGACCGCATCCACGCGGTCGTCTACGCCCACCAGCACGGCTTGGTCTCCATGGGATCGCCCCGCACGGACTGAGCGGAGCGATGCGCACCGAATGGCGGGGTGGCTCCACCACCCCGCCGTCGAGCATCAGGCGCCGGTGGGTGGTTCGCCGACCGTGGTGCTGGGATCGATGATGCCGAAGACCTCGCCCTGCGGGCCCTGCACGATGCCCATGCGGCCGAAGGGGCTGTCGTCGGGCCCGGACATGATCGTCGAGCCGAGATCGCGGGCCTTGTCCAGCGCGGCGTCGGCGTTGTCCACCTGGAACCAGGCCAGCCAGTAGGACGGATTGTCGCCGGGCATCTTGGTCGAGTCGTTGACGCCGCCGAGGGGGTCGGCGCCCGGCGCCCGGCTGAAAGTGGAGTAGATGAAGTTCTGGCCGTCGCCGATTTCGGTGTAGTGCCAGCCGAAGACGTTGGCGTAGAACTCCTGGGCTTGCTTGTAGTCGCTGGTGTGCAGCTCGTTCCAGCAATAGGCACCGTGCTCGTTGTAGATGCCCGCGCCGCTGTGGGCCTTGGACTCCCACACCCCGAATACCGCGCCGGTGGGATCGGCGCCGACGAACATCCTGCCGACGTCGAGAACGTCGAATGGCGCCATCATCAGCGCACCGCCCGCCGCGCTGACCTTTTCGGCGATGCCGTCGGCGTTGTCGGCGGCTAGGTACGTGGTCCACACGGAGGGCATCGGCATGCCCTCCGGCTTGGGCCCGATGCCCGCGGCCGGGCGGCCGTTGCGCATCGCCATGAGATATCCGCCCGCCTCGGGCGGACTGTCTTGGATCTCCCAGCCGAAGAGTTCGCCGTAGAAATCGCGGGCGCGCGCGGGGTCGTCGACCTGGCAGTCGACCCAGCACGGCGTTCCCTGCGGCCAGCTTCCGTCATGAGTGGGCATTGCGGTGCCTCCTGACATGGGTTGCTGAGGTGCGGCCGAGACAGCCGGCACACGGGTAGTCAACCACCGGTACTCCGTTGAGGTGGCCCGAATCGGCCGACCACTCCGGCTCGATTCCCGAGCCGCGCTCCCCCGCGAAAAGACCCCCAAAAAGATCAGTCCCCGGTAGTCTCCATCGAATTCGTGGGTCTCAGTCGTCGCTGAGTCTCCGATTTTCGACTGGCTTGCCGGGGGCCTAGCCGGATCTTGGATCGGTATCTTCATTGTCAACAGACGTCTCCGTCAACAATGTGACACTATCCGGTGTTCCGGTGTAACTTCCTATTTTCGTCCACTATTTCCCTCCAGTCAAGAGGTCCGCTCGGAAAAATTTCGGACGCATCCGGCTCCGGCCCTCGGGCTCGCACCGGCCTCGAGACGCGCAGCCTCCCGCCATCGCTGACCGCAACACCAAGAGCTACTCGGTGACGACCATCGGGTCTGCCACCCCGGTGACAACGGCGGCTCCCCGAGCAGCGATCCGCTCCTCCGTGCACGAGTCGCGCGACACGCGTAAACCGCTCCAGCGGACTGCACTGTAATGGATTGTGGCACAATCGCATACACATGCCGACTGAGGGGAGTGGCAGTGATCGGGGACCGGGTCGCCGCCGAAACGACAGCTACCGGAGATGATCCGGAAGAGGATCCGGCACTGCTGCGCCGGGTACTCGGGGCACGACTGCGGCGGTTACGCGAGGCGGCCGGGATCAGCGGGGAAGCCGCGGGCCGGGCAATACGAGCCTCTCACTCCAAGATCAGCCGCCTGGAGTCCGGCCGGGTGGGCTTCCGCACGAGGGACATCGATGACCTGCTGACCCGCTACGGCGTGCACGATGCCGACGTCCGGGCCGAGTACCTGCAACTGGCCCGGCGAGCCAATGCCGTGGGGCGCTGGCAGGCCGACGCGGATCTGACGTCGCTGCGGCTGGACACGTATCTGGCGCTCGAGGACGCCGCCACCATGATCCGCTGCTACGCGCCGGGGTTGGTGCCGGACCTGGTGCGCACACCGTCCTACGCGCACACGGTCTTCGCCATCGCCCATCGCGAACCGGCAGCCGACATCCAGCGACGCGTCGAGCTGCTGATGCGGCGACAGCGCCTGCTCACCCGCTCCGACCCGCCCAGGGTGTGGTTGGTCCTGGAGGCAGCGGCGTTGCGCCGCCCGATCGGCGGACCCGAGGTCTGGGATGCGCAACTGGACCACCTCGCCGGCCTGGCGGCGCGCCCCAACATCACCGTGCAGGTGCTGCCCGACCACGTCGGCGGTCCCGCGATCAGCGAAACCCCCTTCACCCTCCTTCGTTTCGACGCACCCGAACTCAGCGACCTCATCCACCTCCCGCACGCCACCGGCACCCAGTTCCTCGACAAACCCGGCGACCTCGACCACCACAACGCGATCTGGGATCGACTGTGCGTGTGCGCCACACCACCGGAACAGACCACCGAGCTCATCGACGCGCTCCGAACCCCTCACTTCCCCATCGCATAACAGCAACGGCAGAGGCAGTACCCAGCGCATGTCCGACAACTACATCAGCACACAGCCGCCGACCGAGATCGACATCACCGTCGCCCACGAGGCCCGCGTCTACGATTACTGGCTCGGCGGCAAGGACAACTATCCCGCCGACCGGGCCCTCGGCGACGCCATCGCCGAACACATCCCCACCATCAAGACCATGGCCAGGGCAAACCGGGCCTTCCTCACCCGTGCGGTCCGCTACCTGGTCGGCGAAGCCGGAATCACGCAGTTCCTCGACATCGGCACCGGCATCCCCACCGCGGGCAACACCCATGAGGTCGCCCAGCACCTCGACCCCGCCGCTCGCATCGTCTACGTCGACAAAGACCCGATCGTGCTCGCCCACGCGCGTGCGCTCATGACCAGCACCCCGCAGGGCCGCACCCGCTTCATTCACGCCGACCTGCACGATCCCCGCTCCATCCTCGAGCACCCCGCGCTCGCGGACACCCTCGATCTGACCAAACCCGTCGCCATCATGCTCGTCGCGATCATGATGTACTTCCGCGACAGCGACCACCCCGAGAACATCATCGGCGCGCTCCTCGACGCCGTCCCCTCCGGCAGCCACCTCGTCATCAGCCACCCCACCGCCGACTTCGACGCCGCTGCCATGGCCGCCGTGACCGCCGCCGCGGAAGCCTCCGGAATCGCATTCCACCCGCGCAGCCACACCGACACCGCCACCCTGTTCACCGGCACCACCCTCGTCGACCCCGGACTCGTCCCCGTCGCCACCTGGCGCCCCGAACTCACCGACCGGCCCACCGCCGTCAGCAAGGCCGACAGCGCTTGGTATTGGGCAGGTATCGGACACAAACCGTGACGGTCACCTCGGTCGGCTGCCCACACCGGAGGTTGATCCCCCGTGATCGCACGGATATTCGACGCCGGACCGGCAGGGGAAACCAGCCGGCGGCGCGAATCCCGGAGCATCTGTTGTGACAGCCGAGCGCCGATGTGCATCACGCCCGTTCCGCGTGCAGTCGGACTGGGGGATCTGCGTAACCTGCTGCTATGGCCCTCAACGCGACACTGCACAACTTCGCCGTTCACCTGGCCGACGTCGATCGTGACGTCTATCAGGAGCTGGCGTTGCGGGTAGCGCGGCATCCGTCCGAAACCGCCGAGTTCATGGTGACGCGACTGCTGGCGTACTGCCTCGAGTACGAGGAGGGCATCGCTTTCAGCGACGGCGGCGTGTCGTCCACCGACGAGCCCGCGGTGCTGGTGCGCGATCGCACCGGGCGCCTCACCGCATGGGTCGACGTCGGCGCGCCCGACGCCGAACGCGTGCACCGAGCCGCCAAACTGGCGGACCGGGTTGCCATCTACACCCATCGCGACCCTGTCAAGGTGCTGGCGCACCTCGACGGCAAGCGGATCCATCGCGCCGAAGGGATCCCGCTCTACAGCTTCGACAGTGACTTCGTCGGTTCCGCCGTCGCCGCGATCGAACGCCGCAACACGATCACCATGTCTGTGACCGAGCGCCTGCTGTACCTGGAGCTCAACGGCACGGTCCTGAGCACATCGGTCACCGAGCATCGATTCGCTTAGTCCTGCGCGATGAAGGCGCTCATCCATGCTCATGGGGGTGCGCTGGACGGAGGGGGTAGCGATCCAGGGGTCGAAAATGGCTCAGGCCGGAGAGATCGGAATCTCTCCGGCCTGAGCCGTTTGTAGCGGGGACAGGATTTGAACCTGCGACCTCTGGGTTATGAGCCCAGCGAGCTACCGAGCTGCTCCACCCCGCGTCGGTGAACACAACATTACACATGAGTTCGCAAGGACTGCAAATCGCCAGCTCAGCGGCACTTTCGCAATGTTTACCGAGGCGCGACGCCGCACCGGGGCGACAAATGTCAGAGTCCGCGATCCGAGGGCGGCGACACCCCGGCGCGTAGCGCGCCTGGACGCCACGAGACCCGACATCCCGCTTTCAAACGTGACACATATCACCATTTCTCGGTGATATCCAACACATAACGATGCGATAACTCTGGGCACTATCTGCGTGTCAGGATGTTTCTAACCTGCCAAAACGGCGATATTCGGGTTATTCGCTTCATGCAATTCCGGCGTTATCGAGATGTGATCCGCTGAGATTTCTTCGTTACCTTCAGTCCACGGCCCTGATCAACCGTGACGGGCTCGAACTCGAACCGCCGAACACCGGTAACCCTGTCCCGCGGTTCGAGGATCCCCGACGACCTGGGGACAGGGACACGGCAGCGAGCTGGATCGCCGTGCCGGCGGGCGCAGGGAGGGAATCGACCATGACTGAGAACCGGAAGTTCAGCACCCGCGCCCTCGGCTTCGCCGCCATCACCGGCGCCCTTGTTGCCGTCCCGTTCGCAATCTCCACCGCCTCGGCCTCCGCCGCGCCGACCCACGACTGGGACGGTGTCGCGCAGTGCGAGAGCGGTGGCAACTGGGGGATCAACACCGGTAACGGCTACTACGGTGGCCTGCAGTTCTCGCAGAGCACCTGGGCCGCCAACGGTGGTCAGGGCTACGCGCACAACGCGAGCAAGGACGAGCAGATCCGCGTCGCGGAGAACGTGCTCGCCACTCAGGGTGCCGGCGCCTGGCCGACCTGCGGCAAGTACCTGCGCTCCGGCACCTCCGAGCCGGAGCCCGCCGTCCAGCCGGAGCCCATCCCCGCGGTGCCCGCGGTGCCCGCCGCACCCGCCCAGCCCGCCGTGCCCGCCCCGAGCGAGAGCCAGACGGTGGTCGACCAGGCCAAGTCCGCCGCGAATGAGCTGGCCAGGCGGTACGGCCTCGAGGGCCAGTTCCAGCAGATCCTGGACCAGCACGGCAACCTGATCGACTCCTTCGGTCGCTGACGCCACCTGCGCCGGATCATTCCGGCGCCACACGAAGGACGCCGCCATCGCGATGATGGCGGCGTCCTTCGTTTCTGCCCTACTTCAGCGGCGTCCTACCGGCCCGCGTCCTGATAGGCCTTGACCGCGGCTTCCAATTCGTCGAGCGCCCGGCCGAAGTCCTGGAAGTTTCCGCTGCGCATGGCATTTCGCACATTCTCGATCTTCCGGTTCAGCTCGGCAGCGGCCGCGTCCTTCGCGGAGGACGACCCGGTCGCGGGCTGCGGCACGGAACCGGGGGCCGGGGTTCCGGCGTTCGTCCCGTTGTTACCCTGCTCGACCGGCGGCGGAACGGTGCCGGGCTTCGGCCTGGTGCCGGAGTCACCGCCGAACGGCGTCGCCAGCGCGCCCGCACCGGGGATGACCTGGTTCAACGCCTCGGCCAGTGTGGACGCATAGCCCACCTTCACGCTGCCCGCCTCGTCGCGGTAGCTCACCAGTACGCGCAGCAGCTGCGGGAAGGTCGCGGTGTTCGGACCGGTGTTGCGCTCGTTGTAGAACGGCTCCACATAGAGGATGCCGCCATCGGCGACCGGCAAGGTCAGCAGATTGCCATATTTGATCTTGTTCGAATTGGACAGCAGCGTTTTCTCGCGGGATACCTCCGGCGCCGTCGTCATTCGGTTCTGCGTCTGCTGCGGACCCAAAGTTTGTGTGTCCGTTGGCAATCGCAGAATCGTGAATTTCCCGTATCCGTCCGGATCCGACCGCACGGAGATATAGGCCGACAGGAACTGCCGGTTGTAGCCCACCATGGCGCTGGTCAAATTGAACGTGGGCTTATTCGTTTTCGCATCACCCAGCAGCACGTAGTAGGGCGGCTGGCTCGCAGTCGTCCCACCCTCGGTGGTGGGATCGGCCGGGACCGACCAGAAGGCGTTGTTGGTGAAGAACTCGCGCGGGTCGTCCACGTGGTACTTGGTCAGCATCTCGCGCTGCACCTTGAACAAGTCCTCCGGATAGCGGAAGTGCGCCCGCAGCTCCGGCGAGATCTCGCTCTCTGGCTTCACCGCACCGGGGAACACCCCGCGCCACGCCTTCAGCACCGGGTCCGACGAATCGACCTCGTACAACGTGACGCTGCCGTCATAGGCGTCGACCGTGGCCTTGACCGAGTTACGGATGTAGCTCACCGACTTGCGCGGCAGCAGACGGCCGGTCTTCTTGTCGATGCTGTCCTCGAGCGCGCCCTCCAGTGAGGTGGTCTGCGCGTAGGGGTAGTTGTCCAGGGTGGTGTAGGCGTCGACGATCCAGACGATGCGTCCACCGACCACGGCCGGGTAGGCGTTGCCGTCGGGGGTCAGCCACGGCGCGACCTTCTGCACCCGCTCACGCGGGCTGCGGTTGTAGATGATCTTGGATTCGTCGCCGATGGCCGAGGAGAACAGGATGTTGCGCTCGGCGTACTTGGCCGCGAAAGCGAGTCGGTTGATCCAGTTGCCGATCGGCACACCGCCCTTGCCGGTGTAGGTGTACTGCGCGACGTCGGAGTCGTATTCGCGCGGACGCTGGCCGTCCATCGCGCCGACGATCGCGTAATCCGAGTCGGACTGCGAGATCAGCTCACCGAAGTACACGCGTGGCTGGTCCACCTTGATCCGCTGCTTGTCGGCAGGCGTGAACAGGTCACTGACCATGAAGATCGGGTAGCCGCTGTCGCTGCTGCCGCCGGCGACGTTGGGATCCTCGGACTGCGGTTTGTTCACCCGGTTGGCGGGAGCGGCGACGAAGCCGTTGCCGTGGGTGTACACGGTGTGCCGGTTGATCCAGTCGGTCTGGTTGCCGCTCAGCGCCGCGGGCGAGAGTTCACGGGCGGCGACGATGTAGTCCTGCATGTCGCCGTCGAGGTTGTAGCGGTCGATGTCCAGCGACTCGGGGAAGCCGTAGAAGTTCTTCAGCTGGCGCAGCTGGGTGAAGGTGGGCGAGAGGATGTTCGGGTCGAGCAGCCTGGCGTTGCTGATGGTCACGGCGTCCACCGGGACCTCGAGCGGGCTCTTGCTGCTCTCGCCCTTGTAATCCTTGTAGTCGATCTTGTCCTTGGTGATGCCGAACGCCTGCCTGGTCGCGGCGATGTTCCGTTCGATGTACTCGCTCTCTTTGTCCGCGGCGTTGGGACGCACGGAGAACTGCTCGACCACCAGCGGCCACACCGCGCCGACCAGGATCGAGGACAGCACCAGCAGCGCGGCGGCCATCGCGGGCACGCGCAGATCGCGCAGCACGATGCCGGCGAAGAAGGCGAGCGCGCAGATCACCGCGATGGACAGCAGGATGAGTTTGGCGGGCAGCACCGCGTTGATGTCGGTGAACGAACCACCGGTGAAGGTGGGTTCCTTACGGCTGCTGGACAGCAACTCGTACCGGTCGAACCAGTACGCGATCGCCTTGAGCAGCACGAAAAGCCCGGCCAGCACGGCGAGTTGGATGCGCGCCGGGCGGGTCAGCGTGCCCTCGCGTCCGGTCAGCCGCAGGCCGCCGAAGACGTAGTGGGTGACCAGGCTGGCGAAGAACGCGATGACCACCGCGACGAAAAGCCAGTTCAGCATCATCCGGTAGAACGGCAGGTCGAAGGCGTAGAAGCCGACGTCGAGCCCGAATTCCGGGTCCTTCTCGCCGAACGAGCCGCCATTGAGGAACAGCTGCACCGTCACCCAATTCGACTGCGCCACCAAGCCGGACAGCAGGCCGAGCAGCACCGGGATGCCGACGCCGAACAGTCGCAGCCTGCTCATCACAGTGGTGCGGTACCGCGCGATCGGGTCGTTCGGTCCGGCCACCGGCACGAATACCGGCCGCGTCCGGTAGGCCAGCAGCAGCGCGAGCCATACCACCACGCCGACGAACGCCGCCACGCCGATGAACAGCAGGATCCGCGTGCGCAGCACGGTGAGATACACATCGCGGAAGCCGACCTCGCCGAACCACAGCCAGTTCGTGTAAGTGTCCGTCAGCCGCGGTCCGAGCAGCAGCAGCGCCGCTAGGACGATGGCCGCCACCAGCAGCACACGGCTGCGTCGGGACAGCGAAGGTAAGCCGGTGGGGGGCCGCATGCCCACGATGCCACTCTCCAAGGTCCGGCGGCACTCGCACCGATACGCCCGGCCGATGCGCCGCAGTCCGATGTTGCGGGTGGTCCTTGCGGGACCGTCTCGGCCCCACTCTACGGAAATCGGACACCGCGCAACTGGCAGGGTTGCTCTCGCCGCGCCGGATGGATCACTGACCGGGTTACGGGGTTGTCCGGAACGCCCGTTTGATTGGATGTTCGCGTGACGCCAGACCTGCACGCCGAACTCGTCCTAGCCCGTTCCGTCCGAGAGGTGGCGGAATTCGTGGATGCCGAGGGGTGGGGTCGTCCACCGCAGATGTTCGCGCTGGTGCCGACGGCGGACCTGGTCGCGGCGCAGCCGGAGCTGGAGGATCAGCTCGACGCCGGCGACGAGCTGACGCCGGTCGCCCAGGAGGCCTTCCCGGATGACGTGACCGGCGGATCGATGGCTCTCGACGAGTTCCTGGCCACCACCAGCTGGCCGCCCGCTGTCCGCGGGTGCGTGCTGGTGCAGGAGATCGTGGTGCTCCCGCCGGACGCGGAGTCGACGCTGGACGACGCCCTCGCCCCACTGCTGGCCGACCACGAGGCCGCCGACGCGGCCGCGCGCGCCGCAGCCGAGGCGCACCCGGAGCGCCGGGAGGCGCGGCTGTTCGCCGCGGTGCTTCGTGATGGCGCGTCGCTGTGCCTGCTGCAGCTGCGTCCCGAGGACGACGCCGACGACTTCGGCGACCTCGATCTGCGCACCTACCCGAACCTGGCCCCGAACCTCATCGAGGCGCTGCACCACACCCTGGACTGAGCGCGCTCGTCCGGCTACTCCGGGTCCTCAGGCCGCAGAAGCGCACACTCCAGGACAGTTGCCGACCTGGAGTGCACACCTCAGCCGCAGGTGACCGGCTCCTTGCCCACGGTGATGTCGTTGAGCGACTGCACCGCGCCGGTGAGGTTCTCGACCTTCACCAGCCGGAGCCCGTCGGGGGTCCGCTGCCTGGCCTCGTTGCAGTTGGCCGCGGGGACGAGGAAGGTCTCCGCGCCCGCTTCGCGCGCGGCCATCATCTTGTATTGGATGCCGCCGATCGGGCCGACCTTGCCTTCCTGATCGATGGTCCCGGTGCCCGCCACGAATTTGCCGCCGTCCAGCTCGCCGGGGCTGAGCTTGTCGATCAGGGCCAGGCTGAACATCAGGCCCGCCGACGGGCCGCCGATATCGGCGAGGTTGAACGCGACCTGCATGGGCGGGCGAGCGCCCTCGCCCGGCGTCACGCCGAGGTAGCCCTTGGTGGCGTCGCCAGGGCGTTGGCCGAGTGTGATCGTCGCGGTCTGCTCGGCGTTGTCCCGCCGGTACACCACGGTGAGCGGAGTGCCGGGCGCCTGCGACGACACCGCGGAGACCACGTCCTTGGGCGTGGTCATCGGCGCGCCGTTGATGCTGACCAGCTCGTCGCCCGCGCGCAGCACGCCACTCGCGGGGCCGTCGTCGGCGACCTTGCGCAGCAGCACGACCGTCGGCAACTTCAGGTAGTGCAGCGCGGCGACCTCGGCGTTGCCCTCGGAATCCTTGAAGTCCTGCTGGTTGGACTTGTCGATCTCCTCGCGCGACACGCCGGGCGGGTAGACCTCCGAGCGCGGCACCAGACCGTGCTTGCCGCTGGCCCAGAAGCCGAACGCCTCGAAGATGCTCAGCCCGTCGCGCACCGACACCGTGGTCATGTTGAGGTGACCTGTGGTCGGGTCGACCTCCGTTCCCCGGACGTCGACGACCTCCTTACCGTCCACCTGGCCGAGTGTGTTGAAGGTGGGCCCGGGACCGAGTGCGACGAACGGCACGGTCAGCACACTGCCGACGACACCGAGCACGAGCACCGGGATCAGGGCGGCCACCAGGGTGAGGATCCGACGATTCACCCGGACCACAGTAATGACAGCGGGCGGCGCGAAGCGGGAGAGGCGGTCATTTCGCCCGCGCGCGCCGTCGCCGTTTCGCGCCGCGCGAACACAGAGCCACGGTGGTGCGCGCGTAGATTAAGGACTATGAGTGACCTCCCCTTCGGATTCTCGAACCGCGACGACGACGATGAACGCAAGCGCGGCGGCGAGCCGAGCGGTCCAGGTCCGAACGACGTGTTCGGTCTCGGTGGGTCCGGCGCGGGCGGATTCGACCCGGCGCAGCTCGGGCAGATGCTGACCTCGCTCGGTCAGATGCTCAGCGGCATGGGGCAGCCGGGTTCGGCGCAGGCCGGGCCGGTGAACTACGACGTCGCCAAACGGCTGGCTCGCCAGCAACTCGGCTCGACCGTCACTCCGGTGACCGCGGGCACCGCCAGCGCGGTTGCCGACGCCGCGCATCTGGCCGAATTGTGGCTGGACAACGCGACCGACCTGCCCGCGGGCGCCACCAAGACGGTCGCCTGGACCGCCAACGACTGGATCGAACAGACCTTGCCCACCTGGCAACGGCTGTGCGACCCGGTGGCCGAGCAGATCTCCGGGATGTGGACAGCATCGCTGCCCGAGGAGGCCAGGCAGTTCGCCGCGCCGATGGTCGGCATGCTCGGCCAGATGGGCGGCCTTGCATTCGGCTCGCAACTCGGCCAGGCGCTCGGCCAGCTCGCGAAGGAGGTGCTGACCTCCACCGACATCGGCCTCCCCTTGGGACCCACCGGCACCGCCGCGCTGCTGCCCGCGGCGATCTCGGAGTTCAGTGCGGGCCTGGAACAGCCGGAAAGCGAGATCCTGGTGTTCCTCGCCGCGCGCGAAGCCGCCCACCAGCGGTTGTTCGCGCACGTGCCGTGGCTGCGTCAGCAGGTGCTCGGCGCGGTCGAGGACTACGCACGCGGTATCCGGATGGACTTCTCCGCGCTGGAGCAGGCCGCGCAGGACATCGACCCGATGTCGCTGGCCGATCCCGCGAAGCTCGAGGAGATCCTGTCCCAGGGCACGTTCGAGCCGCAGACCACGCCGGAGCAGAAGCAGGCGCTGGAACGGCTGGAAACGCTGCTGGCGCTGATCGAGGGCTGGGTGCAGGTGGTGGTCGGCGACGCCGTCGGCGATCGCTTGCCCGGCGCGGGCGCACTGGCCGAGACGCTGCGCAGGCGGCGCGCCACCGGCGGGCCCGCCGAGCAGACCTTCGCGACGCTGGTCGGCCTGGAGTTGCGTCCGCGCAAGCTGCGCGAGGCGGCGGCGTTGTGGCGCAGGCTCACCACCGACGCCGGCATGACGGCGCGCGATCGAGTCTGGTCGCACCCTGATCTCCTGCCCGATTCCGCCGACCTGGACTCCCCGGCCGGTTTCATCGACTCGGTGATCGGCGGCGGAACGACCGCGTTCGACGATCCGCTGGCGCAGCTGGCCGAGACCGAGGCGCGCGAGCAGGCCGAACGCGAAGGCAAGGACGGCGGTTCCAGACCGGACCTGGGCAAAGAGGGCGACGCGCCCGCTTGATCCATTCCTGTGGATGACGCGAAACCCTGTGGATAACCGCGGGTTTCGAAACGAGTCATGCATTGCGTGTTCCGCATACTGCTGACATGACAACGATGTGTCGCGGTCCGCGGTTGCGTCCCAGCGTGACCGTCCTGGTTCGCCCGGCCGGCGTCATCCAGCTCGGATGTGATCCCGAGACCGCTTTGGTGCTCGGTCCGGAAGGCATGGACGCCGAGGCCGTGCTCACCTTCCTCCGCCTGCTGGACGGCTTGCGCACCAAACCGCAGATCATCTGGCGAGCCGGGGAATGCGGCATCGATGCCGAACAGGCCGTGGCGTTGCTCACAGTGATCGACGGAGCCGGGCTGCTCGACCATCCCGAGGACCGGGCCGGGCGAGTCCTCGCGGTGCGGGTACACGGGCTCGGCCCGCTGTCCGACGCGGTCTCGACCGGGCTGCGCGCACTCGGGGTGCGGCCGAGCCGTTCCCGGGACTACCCGTCCGGCGCGGCGCCGGTACGCACCTGGCGGTCGGACCTGGTGGTGCTGGCGGACACGCTGATGCCCGACCCGCGATTGGTGAACGACCTGCTGCTGCACCGGGTTCCGCATCTGCAACTCCGCATCCGGGACAACAAGGGCGTCATCGGGCCTCTGGTGCTGCCCGGCGCCACCAGCTGCCTGCGCTGCGCGGACCTGATCCGCGCGCAGAACGACGCCGACTGGCCGCATCTGGCCGCCCAACTGCTCGGCCGGGTCGGCCACGCCTCGCCCGCCGGGATCGCCGCGACAGCCGCGGTCGCCCTCGGCGAATTGGAGGCGGTCCTGGATTGTTCGCCGCGCCGAACCCCGGCCACGTTGAACGCGACGGTGGAGCTGGATCTGGATTCGCACGTCCTCGATCGGCGCGTATGGCACCGGCATCCCGCGTGCGCGTGCGCACGAGTGCCCGCCTAATGGGCGCAGCCGGACGAAGTCCGCCAATAGCCCGCGCCGGGCCGAGCCAAGGCGAGGCAGCCGCACACCTGGGCGCGGGAGCGCGTCAGTGATCAAGATTGCCATGGCCGATTCGCTGGTCCGTCCGCCATGATGGGTACGTGTCAGAGATCGCGCGCAGTCGCTCGTCCCGCAACGCCAAGTTGGCCAAGATTCCGCTCGGCATCGCGGGGCGGGCCGCCGTGGGATTCGGCAAGAAGCTCGCCGGAGGCGACAAGACCGAGATCAACGCCCAGCTCAACCAGAAGGCCGCCGAGCAGTTGTTCACCGTGCTCGGCGAACTCAAGGGCGGCGCCATGAAGTTCGGACAGGCGCTCAGCGTGATGGAGGCCGCCGTCCCCGAGGAGTTCGGCGAGCACTACCGCGAGGCGCTGACCAAGCTGCAGGCCGCCGCGCCGCCGATGCCGGCCGCGACCGTCCACCGCGTGCTCGACCAGCAGCTCGGCACCCAGTGGCGTACTCGCTTCCGTGAGTTCGACGACAGCCCGGCCGCGTCGGCCAGCATCGGCCAGGTGCACCGGGCGGTGTGGTCGGATGGGCGACCGGTCGCGGTGAAGGTGCAGTACCCTGGCGCGGACGACGCGTTGCGCGCGGACCTCAAAACCCTGTCCCGCATGACCGGCCTGGTCTCGTCGGTGATCCCCGGCGCGGACGTGAAGCCGATTCTCGCCGAGATCACCGAGCGCACCGAAGAGGAACTGGACTACCGCAACGAGGCGGCCAACCAGCGCGCCTTCGCCAAAGGTTTCGACGGACACGGCGAAATCGTCGTGCCGAAGGTGGTGGCGAGCGCGCCGAAGGTGATCGTCACCGAATGGCTGGATGGGACCGCCGTTTCCGCGATCATCAAGCAGGGCGGCGAGGATCCGGCGGGCAGCCTCGCGCTACGCAATCGAGTCGCGGGCCTGATGGGCCGCTTCCACTTCTCCTCCCCGGAGGTCGTCGGGCTGCTGCACGCCGACCCGCACCCGGGCAATTTCATGATGCTGCCCGACGGCAGGCTCGCCGTCATCGATTTCGGCGCCTGCGCGCCGATGCCCGACGGCTTCCCCCCGGTGCTGGGCCGGATGCTGGCCCTCGCGGTAGAGGAGCGCTTCGCCGAGCTCACCGAGCTGCTGTACGACCACGGCTGGGTGATCCCGGGCCGGGCCGTCACCCACCAGGAAATCGCCGACTATCTGCGTCCGTTCACCGATCCGATCCAGACCGACTCGTTCCACTTCACCCGCAGATGGATGCAGCGGGTGGCGGGCAAGGCGTCGGAGTTCTCCAGCCCGGAGATGAAAACCGCTCGGGCGCTGCAACTTCCGGCGGAATACGTGATGATCTTCCGGGTGCTCGGCGGTTCCGTCGGCATCCTGGCCCAGCTGGACGCCGAGCTGCCGTTCATGCAGCTGGTGCGCACCTGGATGCCGGGCTTCCGCGAAGAACGTACGGCTTCCTGAACGCAGGGCAGCCGCCCACCGGGCAACGGTGAGCGGCTGGCCTGCTTTCTCGTTCGTTGGCTCGGCCCGTGCCGGGACCGACCGAATCGAGCACATCGACCGGAGGGAGGGAAGTCGTCACTCCCCGGCTCATGCCGGGACCGCGACCTTGCGCGGACGACCACGCGGGCGCTTGCGGGCGATCACGACACCCTGGTCGAAGATCTCACCGCCCCAAACACCCCATGGCTCACGCCGATCCATGGCCGCGCTCAGGCAGCCCTTGCGGATCGGGCAGGTCGCGCACAGCGCCTTGGCCTGCTCCAACTGGACCGGGCTCTCGGCGAACCAGAGATCCGGGTCGCCGGCACGGCATGGCAGGACCTTGGTGGACTCCTGGGGACGAGTAGTCGACGCCACGGTTCGGCATGTCACGTCAGTAGCGGCTTGTGGCCAACCCTGTGCGGTGAACACGTCGTTCTCCTTCAGCTCGTTTGCAGCGGTTCGTTTCGTTGTCCGCGAAACCGGTGCCTGGTGGCTGAAGGGCCGGAGAAGATTGGCCACGGTTTCGCTGTCGTGCGATCCGTGGCCAGGAGGTCGGGGAGGAGTTCCCTACCTAGGTCGACATCTGTGTCGAGTCCTGTTCACGGTCGCTGGGTGTGCGGTGCGGAGGCGTGCTGCCCGCGGATCCGCCGGCTCGAAGCCGAACTCGTCCGCGACGACGCCGACTGCTGCCTCGGCAGCCGTCGGGTGCCAACCCGCGCTGGGCTTGTCCTGCTTTTCGGTGCGAATGGATGCGGGCATGACGGCCGAATTCACTTTCGTGCCGGCCATGCCGCATACACCGATTCCGGACAGACCGATCCCCTGCAAAGCGAGGATCCCCCGGGAGGCCGCCATGGGCGCATAGACCGCAACGCCATTGGCGTCGACGCTCATCATGTAGTCCATTGCTCTGCCTCCCTCCTGTACTCGTTGTCGGTAACTGTGCGCGCCGAGATGACCTCCCGGTGCGTGAAATCCACCATAGGCAAGATCGTCGACGGCGACAACCTATTTTCTACCTGCGGTTTTGTGATATGGATCGGATCCGGGACGCGACGATCGCGAGCACGTCCGCGCCGAACTGGTCGATCTTCTTCGCGCCGATGCCCGCGATCGAGGCCAGCGCGGCGTCGTCGGCGGGCAGTTGTTCGGCGATCGCGGTGAGCGTGGTGTCGGTGAACACGACGAATTCGCGCACGCGCAATGCCTCTGCCTTCTCCGCACGCCAGTCCCGCAACGCGGCAAGCAGTTCCGCGTCCAGCTCGGCCGGGCAGCGGCGGCATCGGCCGAGCATGGTCGGGTACGTGCCGATCAGCGGTTTGGCGCAGACCCGGCAAGTCGGCCGGGCTTCTTTCGACGCGGGGGCGGCCGGTGCCGCGATTCGCGAGGCGGGCGAGTCGTCGGGGACGAGGCCATTGAGGAACCGGGAGCGCCGCCGAGTGCGCCTGCCACCCTCGTTCCTGGCCAGCGCCCAGGACAGCCGTAGCTGCTCCCGCGCCCGGGTGACCCCGACGTAGAGTAGCCGCCGCTCCTCCTCCAGCGCGGCCTGATCGGCCACCGAGCCGTCGTCGGCGAGGACATGCTGGATCGGCAGGGTGCCGTCGGAGAGGCCGACGAGGAATACCGCGTCCCACTCCAGCCCCTTGGCGGCGTGTAGGGAGGCCAGCGTGACGCCCTGCACCGTGGGTGGATGCCTGGCCTCGGCGCGGGCGGCGAGTTCGCGCAGCAGCCCGGTCAGGTCGAGACGATCGTCGTGGCCGAGCAGTTCCTCGGTCAGGCGCACCAAGGCGACCAGGGACGACCAGCGCTCCCTGGCCTGAGCGCCCGCGGGCTCGGTGGCGGTGAGGCCCAGCGGCGCGAGCACCGCGCGAACCAGCGAGACCAGGGCTCTACCGCTGCGCGCCTGATCGGGTAGATCCTCGCGGGACGCGGCCTGACGCAGTGCCTGCACGGCCTGCTTGACCTCGGTGCGCGCGAAGAAACCCTCGCCGCCGCGCACCTGGTAGGGGATGCCGCGCTCGGTGAGCGCCTGCTCGTAGCTCTCCGACTGGGCGTTGATGCGATAGAGCACCGCGATCTCCGCGGCGGGCGTGCCCGCCGCGATGAGCCGCGCGATCGCCTCGGCCACCGCCGCCGCCTCGGCGGGAACGTCGTCGTACTCGGCGAACGCGGGCTCGGGTCCGTCGGGCCGCTGACCGATCAGGAGCAGCCTGGTGCCCGCGATGCGACCGCGAGCCGCGCCGATCACCCGGTTGGCCAGCGACACCACCTGCGGAGTCGAGCGATAGTCGCGTTCCAGTCGCAGCACCGTCGCTTCGGGGTATCGGCGGGAGAAATCGAGCAGGTAGTTCGGCGTGGCGCCGGTGAACGAATAGATCGTCTGATTGGCGTCGCCCACCACGGTGATGTCGTCGCGGTCGCCGAGCCAGGCGTCGAGCACCCGCTGCTGCAGTGGCGTGACGTCCTGGTATTCGTCGACGACGAAACTGCGGTAGCGGCCGCGGAATTCGTCGGCCACCGCCGGATAGTCCTCCAGCGCGGCCGCCGTGTGCAGCAACAGGTCGTCGAAGTCCAGCAGCAGCCCGTCCGGCGTGGCCTTGAGTTTCTCGTAGCCCGCGTACACGTCGGCGACGCGCATGGCGTCGTAGGGCGTCTCCCGCCTGCGCTCGGTGACCGCCGCCGTGTAATCCTCCGGAGCAATGAGCGAGGCCTTCGCCCACTCGATTTCGCTCAGCAGGTCGCGAACGCTATCGGTGGAAGTGGACAATCCGGCCCGGTTGACCGCCTGCGCCACGATCGGGAACTTGGCGTCGATCAATCGCCACGGCACGTCGCCGACGATCTGCGGCCAGAAGTACTTCAGCTGCCGCAACGCCGCCGCGTGGAACGTCCGCGCCTGCACCTTGGTGGCCTCGCCGCCGAGGCCGAGCGCACGCAACCTGGTCCGCAGCTCCCCCGCCGCCCGCGCGGTGAAGGTCACCGCGAGCACCTGATCGGCCTTGACCTGCCCCTGCGCGACCAGATGCGCGATGCGGTAGGTGATGGTTCTGGTCTTGCCCGTGCCCGCGCCCGCGAGCACGCACACCGGACCGCGCGGCGCGCGCACGGCGGCGGCCTGCTCGGGATCGAGGTCGGCGAGGTCGAGTGCGGGCACGCGGTCCATCATGACAGCGCCCACCGACACCGGCCGTGCCGCGCCCAGCCGAAGACCGCGGGACATTCAGGCCATCGCGGACGCGACCCGACGTCCGACCAGCCGACACCGCTCGCGGCGGGACAATCCGGCGGCGAGCCGGACCCGCCGACGTGTGGCACACGCTACGGTCGGATCGCTCGGGCGACAGAGTTCGACGGCGCTGCCGAGCCGCACACGATGCGCAGGCAGTTCGGCGAGCAGCCACCACCGCCGCGGTCAGGGTGCCGGCGTGGACCACCGGGAGAATGTTCGAGGTGGAACAGTGCGAGGTGCTTCAGTGTTGCATCATCCGTGACTGACGCGAACCCCACTCTGACGATGTACTCGACCACCTGGTGCGGCTACTGCCGCAGGCTGAAGAAGCAGCTGGAAGAGGCCGGTATCAGCTATGTCGAGATCGACATCGAACAAGATCCGGCGTCGGCCGAGTTCGTCGGCAGCGTCAACGGGGGCAACCACGTCGTGCCCACCGTGAAGTTCGCCGATGGTTCCACCGCGACCAACCCGTCCCTGGCGGCCGTCAAGCAGACCCTCGCCGGTCTGTCCTGATCACCGCTGCGTGCGGGCCGGTTCCCGATTCAGCGAGCGAACAACCCTGGATCGGGCCGGAGCCGAGGGGTGGCAAGAGCGTGCGCTCAGTCGATCGCAGCCCAGGATTCCACGATGGTGCGCGCGATGGAGATCGAACCCGGCAGCAACAGCCGCGCACCCTCGCCGCGCGCCGACCAGTCGCCCATCGCCAGTGCTTCGCGCACCTCGGCGCGGGTGAACCAGTCGGCCTCGGCGATTTCGCCGTCGGAGAAGGTCAGCGGCTGTCCGGGATCGGCGACGGCGGCGAAGCCGAGCATCAATGAGCGCGGGAACGGCCATGGCTGGCTGCCCAGGTAGCTGATCTCGCGCACGTCCAGGCCGACCTCCTCGCGCATCTCGCGCTCGACGCAGCGCTCCAGCGACTCGCCCGCCTCGACGAACCCGGCCAACAGGGAGAACAGCGACTTCGGCCAGCTCTGCTGGCGCGCGAGCAGCACTCGATCGCCGCCGTCGTGGATCAGGCAGATCACCGCGGGGTCGATACGGGGGAACTCCTCGTAACCGCTCTCGGTGACGCGCGACCACCCGGCCTTGGACGCGATGGTCACCGTGCCGTCCGCGCCGTTGAACCCGGCCTTGTCGTGCCAGTTCAGCAGCGCGAACGCGGTGGAGAGCAAGCCGGCGGTGCGGTCGTCGATACTGCCGCCCGCGAGCGCGCGCAGATCGGTGAGCGTGCCCTCCAACTCCGGATCGCGGACCGCCCACAGGTGGATGCCGTCCTCGACGCCGAGGAACACCGCGGCCGGGCTCGGCTCCGCGGACAGCTCGAGCGCGGCGTCCAAGACCAGCACGCCATCGTCGAAGCGCACCTGTCCGCGCCGGTTGATCCGCAAGAGTTTCGCCTCGCCCCAGCCCTCCTTCAGGGCCTGGGCGTCGCCCCGGATCTCCTCCGCGCGATCGATGACGGAGCGGGACAGCAGCGGAACACCATTGAGCTGAAAAGCGGGCACGGTTCGAGACTATCGCGCCCGAGTAACCGCCCGGCCCGCCGCCGGTGTCACTTGCTCGCCCGGCGGATGTACAGCAGCTTGTCGCCCGCCTCGATTGCGTCCACCTGGGGATCACCGACGCGGACCAATACGCCGTCGCGCACCACGCCGAGCACGATATCGCTGAGATGCCGTGGCGATCCGCCGATCTCGGCGGGCTCGACCTCGCGTTCGGCGACGGCGAACCCCTCCTGGGGCGTGAGCAGGTCCTCCATCATCTCCACCACCGTCGGCGTGGTCGTGGCGATGCCGAGCAACCGGCCCGCGGTCTCCGAGGACACCACCACCGAGTCCGCCCCCGACTGCCGCACCAGGTGGATGTTCTCCGCCTCGCGCACCGCGACCACGATCTTGGCCGCCTTGTTCAGCTCGCGGGCGGTCAGGGTGACCAGCACGGCGGTGTCGTCGCGGTTGGTGGCTACCACGACCGACGCGGCGTTCTGCACGCTCGCCAGCCGCAGCACGTCGGACCGGGTGGCCGAGCCGTGCACCGTGACCAGCCCGGCGTTCGCGGCCGCCTCCAAGGCGACGACGTCGGTGTCGACCACGACGATGTCGGCGGCCTTCACGCCGTCGCCGAGCATGGCGTCGATCGCGGTCCTCCCCTTCGTGCCGTATCCGATGACCACGGTGTGATTACGCACGCTGTGCCTCCATCGCTGGATCTTGAAAGCTTGCCGGGAGCGTTCCGTCAGCACACTGAGGGTGGTTCCGACGAGGACGATGAGGAACAGGATGCGCAGCGGCGTGACGATGACGATGTTCGCCAGCCGCGCCTCGGGCGAAACGGGGTGGATGTCGCCGTATCCCGTAGTCGACAGCGACACCGTGGCGTAGTAGAAGGCGTCCAGGAACGACAGCTCGTTGCCCGAATTGTCGTGGTATCCCTCGCGACCGACATAGACCACGACCGCGGCCAGGAACAGCAGCGATGCCGCGAACAGCACCCGCCTGGTCAGCGAAATCCACGGGCTGGTCTGCACTTCCGGGATACGCAGCACCCCGACCAGTGCGAAGTGGGGGCGGCTGGCCAACCCGAGGCCACGTGCTCGATCACCGAACACCGGACACCTGTGCTCGTTGTGCACCTATGGCGCTGCGCGTTCGCGGCCCACTTGTGGCTCGCGTCCGAGCGACTGCCGCCGGCGACTGCGTCGCGAACGCGGCGGCCGCTCTGCTCGTGTCGGTCATCTCCGGTATCACCTGTCCCTCCGGCACAGCACGCGAGCCTACCCGTGTTTGCCCGGCCGCAGCGGCGCCGGTCCCGCGCCGCACGGCTACCTGGTCTCGACAGCAACACCCCGGAATGCAAGGGTGCCCGCATGGCAGAAAACACCCTGACACCCGCGCGCGACACCGGGCGGCGCCCCGCGCTCGCCTTGGCCGCCCTGCTGTTCGGCAGCGGGGTGCTGCATTTCGTGTGGCCCAAGCCCTTCGACTCGATCGTGCCGCGCGTCCTGCCCGGACGTGCCCGCGACTACACCTACGCCTCCGGCGCGGCCGAACTCGGCGTCGCCGCCGCGCTCGCGATCCCGCGGACCCGCGGCTTCGGCGGACGCCTGGCCGCGCTGCTGTTCATCGCGGTGTTCCCGGCCAACGTCCAGTTCGCCGCGGACATGCTGGCGAGCGAGAAGGCGCCGCAGCTGGTCAAGATCGGCTCGGTGCTGCGGCTTCCGCTGCAGATCCCGCTGATCACCCGGTCGCTGGCGGTGAGTCGACGGGCGCGGCGTTCCTGATCAGCTCGGCCAGTTCGGCCGGACCGGCCAGCGTGGCCGGCGCGATGGTGCGTCCGGTGCGCACGTAGTGGAACGCGGCGCCGATTCGCGGCAGCATCTCCTGTTCGGAGCGGCCCTCGCGCGCGGCCGTCAACCGCGCCCAGGCCAAGCGATAGACCGCCAGCTGCATGGCGACCGCGGGTTCCTCGGCGGGGCCCGGCTCGGCGCCGGTCTTCCAGTCGACCACGATCCAGCGGCCGCCCGGTTCGGCGAACACCGCATCCATGCGCCCGCGGATCACGGTGCCCGCGATCGAGGTCTCGAATGGGATCTCGACCTCGATCGGGCTGCGGTCGGCCCACGGCGAGTTCAGGAACGCCTCCTGCATCGCGGTCAGCTCGGCGTCCAATCCGCTGTCGGCCGCGCTGTCGGCGGCGCCCGGCAGTTCATCCATGCCCAGTAGCCGGGTGGCACTGAACCACCGCTGCACCCAGGCGTGGAATGCGGTGCCGCGGCGGGCCAGCGGATTCGGCGGGTAGGGCAGCGGGCGGCGCAGTCGCGCGGCGAGTTTCGCCGGGTCGGCGCGGAGCTCGACCAGCGCCGTAGCCGCGATCTGGCCGGGCAGCTCGACCGCCTCCTCGGCGGCCACGGCGGCCTGATGCTCGGCCAGCAGGGCGTCGACGTCGGCGGCCCAGCCTTCGGGATCGTCCGGGTCCGGCACGCGATGTGCCTGTTCGAGCGGGTAGGCATCCTCCGGCGGAGGCGGCGCGAAGCCGGTGGCGAAGGCGGGCTCGTCAGCCGACAGGTACTCCTCGACCGGGTCCGGCGCGGGTCCGTAATAGGGCTCCAGATCCGCGTACGGGTCGTCGTATTCGATTGCGGTGTAATCGAAATCGGGTGGGTCGGCAAACTCGTCCGGGGGGAACTCGTCGTCAGGCGGGTAGTAGCCAGGGGCGTGGATCGTGTCCTCGTCTGCGACCCGACCCTCGGTAGCGGACGAATCCGCCACCTCGTCGGCGAGTGATTCGGTGCGGCGGTCGTCCCCACCGCGAACGGATTCCGCGATTCGGCCCTGCCCACCATCAAGCGATTCCGCAACACGGTCGCTTCCGCCGCGAACGGATTCCGTGACGCGGCCCTCCCGATCAAGCGATTCCGCGACGCCGTCTGCCCCGCGAACGGATTCGCGGATGCGGTCGCTCTCGCCACCAGACGATTCCGCGGCGAGGTCCTCTCGACCGCCGAGCGATTCCGCGACGCGGCCCGCCCGACCGGCGAGCGATTCCGTGACGCGGCGGTCGGCGTCCGGGCCGCGGTGTGCGGCGGTTGGGTGCGCGCGAAGATCGGCGAGGGCGGCGCGGACCATCGCGGCGCCCTGTTCGATGGGGTCGCGGCGGGTGCTGAGGGGGTCTCGGGGCCATTCGGCGGTGGCGGGGTTGTCGGTGAAGGGGTTGACGGCGTCGGGCGCGGGTGGGTCGTCCCACCGGTCGATCGCCAGGACGTCGTGCGCCGGGCTGCCGGGGTCCTCGTTCGCGCGCTTCAACTCCAGCAGGAAATCCGAAGGACCCTTCGGGGAGCTGCCGGTCTCCGCCCAGTGGTGCGACGAAACCAGCAGCACCCGTTCGGTTCTGGTGAGCGCGACGTAGAACAGGCGGCGTTCCTCATCGATCCGGCGGCGCTCCAGTGCCTCCTTGTGTGCCTTGATCGCGCGGTCGAGGTCGGCGCGGTCGTACAGGTCGCCGAGATCGAGCACCGGAACGCCTTCGGCCGCGTCGTCCTGTCTGCGGTCGCCGCGCAAGGACGTGGGCAGCTCGGCGAGCGCGCCCAGCCAGGTGCCGGAACCGACCTTGGACGGGAACACGCCCTCCACCACGTGCGGGACCGCGACGATCTCCCATTCCAGGCCCTTCGCGGCATGCACGGTCAGCACCTGTACCCGGTCCTTGGCGACCTCCACCTCCCCTGGTTCCAGCCCGTTCTCCACCTCCTCGGCGGCGGCGAGGAACGCAAGAAGGCCGCCGAGGGAGGCGCCGGTGTCCGCGGCGTACCCGGCCACCACCTCGGCGAACGCGTCCAAGTGTTCGCGTCCGGCACCCGTCCCCGCCATCGCTCGCCGCGTCTGGGTCTCCACACCCACCCCGATGGTGCGCTCGACGTCGGCCACCAATTCCGCCAACGGCTGGCCGCTGCGTTCGCGCAACGCGGCCAGCTCCCGGCCCAGCGCCTCGATGCGGGCCGCACCAGTTTCCGAATAGTGCTCCGCCGGACCGGGATCGGCGATCGCGTCGGCCAGACCGGCTTGTTCCGCCGGTTCCGGCGCCACCTCGCGCAGCGCTTCCTCGAGCGCGGCGCGGTCGGCAATGTCGGCCGCGATATCGGAGCCGGGACGGCGGATCGACAAGTCCCTGGCCCGGCGGGCGAGCGCGGCGATGTCGGCGACGCCGA
>NZ_BDBA01000177.1 GCF_001612745.1 Nocardia amamiensis NBRC 102102
CCGCCAAGCCCACCGAGACCAAGCCGACGGTTCCCGCCAAGGGTCTGGCCATGAAGTCCGGCTTCAAGCGGCCCGGCCCCAAAGCGCCCGGTGCCGCGGCTGCGGAACCGGCCTCGGCGGATCCGGCCCCGGCCACGGAAATTCCCGCCGACCAGGCCGAATCCGCCGCCGAGCCGGAACCGAACGGTAACGGCAACGGCGCAGCAGAAGTCGCGCCACCCGCCGCCAAGCCCGGCGGTCTCGGTTTCAAGGCCGGTGCGAAGGCGCCGGGCCGCAAGAACTGAGCCAGGCACTAGCGTTAGAGCCCGGGTCCCTAGGGACCCGGGCTCTCTATTTTCCCTGGACCTACGTCTAATCCTGGTGCATGAGCGCGGCAGCATCCCTCGACGCACGTGCGATGCGACCGGCGGCCGAGCGCATTGGGGCCTCGGCCGAGCCCCGATCCAAGCTCCCGACTGGGGCTGTGGCGTGTGCCGAATTACGGCCTGGTCAGTGCTGCGTACCGGGCGAGATGCTCGTCAGCGGAGCCGAATTCGTGCTCGATCACGGTGAGGCGCTTGAAATAGTGGCCGATAGCCAGTTCCTCGGTCATGCCCATCGCGCCGTGCAGTTGCACGGCGTTCTGGCCGACGAACCGTGCCGCCCGCGCGATGGTGACTTTCGCTGCCGACACCGCCCGCGCGCGGTCCGCTGCCGGGGCGCGCAACGAGTGGATCGCCAGATAGACGGCGGCGATGGCTTGTTCGAGTTCGATATACATATCGACCATGCGGTGCTGCAAGACCTGGAAGCCGCCGATCGGCTGACCGAACTGCCGGCGCTGCTTGGTGTAGTCGACGGTGTCGGCGAGCACTTTCCGCATGCATCCGACAGCCTCGGCGCAGATCGCAGCGGTCGCCTCCGCGATGGTCGGTTCGATGACCGTCCAGGCGTCCGACTCCGGGCCGAGCAGTGCGTCGACGGGCAGGCGCAGGCCGGTGCACACGATGTCGGAACCGACCCGGTCGTCGATGGTCCGATAGGAATGCACCTCGACTCCGGCAGGCGGACGACTCGCGTCGAATTCGAGGCGGAACAAAGAGATCCCCGCCTTGTCGCGGCGCTCGCCGGACGTGCGCGCCGTGATCAGCAGGTGCGTGGCCAGCGGTGCACCGGCCACCACGACCTTCGCGCCGTCGAGCACCCACGAATCGCCGTCACGGTAGGCGGTGGTCGACACGTCGTACAGCGTCTGGCCGGAGGTCGGTTCCAGTGCGGCGAAGGCGACGCGCGCGTCACCGGAGACGATTCGGCGCAGCACGTCGTCGGCTTGCTCGCCACCGCAGCGTTCCAGCAGTCCAGCGCCGATCACCACCGTGTCGATGAACGGCTCGACCACCAGCGCCCGGCCGAGTTCCTCGGCGATGACCATCAATTCGACCGGACCTCCGCCGGATCCGTCCACCCGCTCGGGCAGGGTCGCGCCGAGAATCCCCAGTTCGTCGGCGAACCCCCGCCAGATGGCGGGCTGCCAGCCCACATCGGATTTCGCCGCCGCACGGCTTTCTTCCAGGTCGTAGCGGGCGCCGAGGAATCCGGCGATCGCGGAGCGGAGCATTTCCTGCTCCTCGGTGAGTGTGAAGTCCATCAGAGCCCCAATGCTGCTTTGGCGAGAATGTTTCGCTGGATCTCGTTGCTGCCCGCGTAAATCGAGCCCGCCCGGTCGTTGAAATAACGCAGCGGTGCGACGGCCTGCCAGTCCGCACCACTGAGGTATCCGTCGGCCGGCGGGACGTATCGAGCGATCGGGCCGCCCGGTGCGGTCGCGTGCGGCTGGTACACGCGGCGACGCGGACCGGCGGCTTCCAACGCCAGTTCGGTCAGCTTCTGGCTGAGTTCGGTCGCGATGATCTTGAGCATGGACGACGCGGGGCCAGGGTCCTTGCCCCGCGCCATCGCGGAAATCGTGCGGTATTCCAGGACTTCCAGCACGTCGGTGCGGATCCGCAGATCGGCCAGTTTCGCCGCGAAAGCGTGGTCGTCGATCAGCGGATTGCCGTCCCGGCCGGGCTGTCGCGCCGCGGCCATCGCGATGTCCTGCGCCATGACCTGGAGGTACGGCGCCGCCGCTCCCCCGCGCTCGTGCACGAGCAGGTACTTCGCCACCGTCCATCCGTCATCGATGCGGCCGAGCACATTGCTCTTGGGCACCCGCACGTTGTCGAAGAAGACCTGGTTCTGCACTTGTTCGCCGGAGGTCATCACCAGCGGCCGGATCTCGATGCCCGGCGACGTCATATCGATCAGCAGAAACGTGATGCCCTGTTGTTTCTTGCCGGTGCGCGAGGTGCGCACCAGACAGAAGATCCAATTCGCCTCGGTGGCATGGGTGGTCCAGATCTTGCTGCCGGTACACACGAAATCCGTGCCGTCGTCCACGGCGGCCATGGTCAGCGCCGCCAAGTCCGATCCGGCCTCGGGCTCGGAGTAGCCCTGGCAGAAGAAGACTTCACCGGTCAGGATGCGTGGCAGATAGAACGACTTCTGCTCGGCGGTGCCGAACGCGATGATCGCGGGCGCCACCATCTTGATCCCCATCGGCGAGAGTGCCGGCGCACCGGCCAGTGCCGATTCCCGATGGAAGATGTAGTGCTGGGTCAGGCTCCAGTCACATCCGCCGTGCTCCACCGGCCAGGCGGGCGCCGCCCAGCCGCGCTCGTGCAGGATCCGCTGCCATGCCATGCTCGCCTCATGGTCGGGATACACGCTCGTCGCCAAGCGCCCGGCCCGCCGCAACTCCGGTGTCAGTTTCGCGGCGAGAAACGCGCGTACCTCGTCCCGGAACGCCAGATCCTTCGGCGACCAGTCGTATTCCATCTGCCCTCCCGGAGGGTGTGCACCGTTGCTTCCTGTGGCGACTGTCGCACCACATGACAGAATGTACGGTTGACTCTCTCATCGAGTCAAACTGATGTCGCCCGCCTGCACATTCTAGGCCGACCTCAGCAGTCCTCGAAGAATGCCTTCGCGAAGCCAACGGACTGGTAGGCGTAGTCGTAGGCCCAGCGGGCCACGGAGAGGTGGGGTTGCGGGTCGATGAAGAGAAGTTCTCCGTCCCAGCACTTTTGCAGGATGTAGCGGGCCCGGGAGATGTGCGGGGTGAACGTTACGACAATGACGCGCCGCCAATTGTGCGTGCGGGCGAGGCGGGCGAGCTCTCGGCCCTCACCACGGGTGGTCCGCGGTGCTGGATCGAAGCACAAGACCTCGAAGCTGTAGCCGCCGTGACAGATGCGGTTCAGCATCGCGCTGTTGTCATAAGGATTGGAGAACACCACGCGCGGCGCGTATCCCTCGTGCGCGAGGCGCAGGCCGAGTTGTTCGCGCCCGTCGTGCGCGCCGCCAAGGACGAGAATCGCGTCCGCAGGGACCGGCGCGTCGGTCCGTGGACGCACGTAGACCGGCCAGAGCGCGACCACGGCAACCGCGACCACCAGACCAGCACCGAGCAGTGCCCAGGCCAACCGATGACGTCGCACCACGCCGATGCTAGCCGGGCGTCGCACAGATCCGACCAGGTCAACGCGCCGCGCCCGCCCACGTCGCCGCATGTACACCTGCTGTTGCCCGGACACTTGCCTCGGTGACGTGGCGTGGCCATCGTCGGGGCTTACCAATCGATCATGCGATGCACAGTCTTCGGAACCGGGTACCTCGGGGCTACGCACGCGGCGTGCATGGCTGAACTCGGGCACGATGTGATCGGCGTGGACGTGGACCCGGGCAAGATCGCGAAGCTCTCCGACGGCGTGGTGCCGTTCTATGAACCGGGACTCGAGGATGTGCTGCGCCGCAACCTCGATGCGGGCCGGTTGCGATTCACCACCTCCTACGCCGAGGCGGCCGCGCACGCGGAGGTGCATTTCCTCGGTGTGGGCACTCCGCAGAAGAAGGGGGAGTACGCCGCCGATCTGAAATACGTGCACGCCGTGGTGGATACGCTGGCCCCGATGCTGGAGCGTCCCTCGGTGATCGTCGGTAAGTCGACGGTTCCGGTCGGCACGGCGGCGGCGCTCGGTGACCGCGCCCGCGCGCTGAGTCCCACCGAGGTGGAGGTGGCGTGGAATCCGGAATTCCTGCGTGAGGGCTTCGCGGTCAAGGACACCTTGCGCCCGGACCGGCTGGTGCTCGGCGTCGACCGCGACCGCGACGCAGCCGGGTGGGTCGAACAGCTGGTCCGCGAGATCTACGCCGACCTGCTCGCCGCCGAGGTCCCCTTCCTGCTGACCGACCTTGCCACTGCCGAATTGGTGAAGGTGTCCGCGAACGCCTTTCTGGCGACGAAGATTTCGTTCATCAATGCGGTGTCGGAGGTGTGCGAGGCGACCGGCGCCGACGTGACCATGCTGGCCGACGCCCTCGGTTACGACGCGCGCATCGGCCGCCGATTTCTGAACGCGGGCTTGGGATTCGGCGGCGGTTGCCTGCCGAAGGACATCCGCGCGTTCATGGCCCGCTCCGGCGAACTCGGCGCCGATCACGCCGTGGCCTTTCTGCGCGAGGTCGACAACATCAATATGCGCCGCCGCACCAAGGTGGTGGACATGGCCGCCCGCGCCTGCGGCGGCTCACTGCTCGGCGCCAACGTCGCGGTGCTCGGCGCGGCGTTCAAACCGGAATCCGACGACGTCCGCGACTCGCCCGCGTTGAATGTGGCGGGCATGATCCAGTTGCACGGTGCGGTGGTGACCGTGTACGACCCGAAGGCACTGGAGAACTCGCGCCGGGTGTTTCCGACGCTGAACTACGCGACCTCGATCGCCGAGGCATGCGAACGCGCCGACGTCGTACTCGTGCTCACCGAGTGGGACGAATTCACCGCGCTGCGACCCCAGGATCTGGACCGGGTGGTGCGGGCGCGCTCGATCATCGACGGCCGGAACTGTCTCAATCGTGCCACCTGGAGAGACGCCGGATGGGTGTACGCGGGACTCGGCACACCGTAGAGTTGCGAAGCGAGGCGGGCTACTGCCAGACACATGACCAGTCCGCCTTAAGCACAGCTGATCGCCGGCGGTAGGGTCCGTCCAGCGCGCCTCCTCCGCCGACTGCGGTGCGGGCTCGCATGTCGTGCAGTGTTAACGAGATGGGCAGCTGATGAGTTCGGTACTGGGAGTTTCGGTGGGGGCCGGCGCTGTCCGAATGGCGCGACCGCACGCCGGCAACCCCCACGGGCACGTCTCCCCGCATTCGTTCGACCTGCAGACCATTCCGGTTGCCGGGCAGAGCGTGGAAGAACTGGCGGCCGAAGCCATCGGGGTCACTCTGGAAGCCACACCGGGAATCGGCGCCACCGCGATCGCCTATCGCAGTGAGCAGCACGCCCGCGCCATCCGCGCGGCCATGGCTCGTCAGCAGCTGACCAACTACGAACTCGTCCCGGAGATCGTCGCCGCGCTGGAATTCGCGCAGGCCACCGGCGATATCCGCGGTATCTCCTCGCTGGTCGTCTATGACCTGGGCAGCTCGGGCCTGTCGGTGAGCGTTGTCGATACGCAGACCCGCGAAGTCCGGCACAGTGAACGCACCAGCGACATCAGCGGCGACTATCTCGATTCCCTGATTCGCGAGCAGCAGATCGCGTCCGGCCGGATCGCCCATCCGCCGAACGCGGCAGGCCTGGCCGAGCTGGACGGGCTGTGCCGGGAGGCCAAGGAGCAGCTGAGCACCAACACGGCGGTGGCGCTGCCGAGCGAGCAGGGCTTGGTACTGCTGGCGCAGGAGAACTTCGAGTCGCTGATCATGCTGGCGATCGAGTCGTCGGCGCGGATGGCGCGCGACGTGATCGTGCGCTCGGACCGCCCGGTGCACGGGATACTCGCCATCGGCGGCTGCGCCCGGATTCCCTTGGTCGCCAAGGTACTCGAGCGCTGGATGGGCGTACCCGTCATCGTGCCGGACAGTCCGGAGACCGTGATGGCCCGCGGCGCGGCGCTCCTGGCTCGGCCGGTCCGCAAGGAGACACCCACCGCGAGCCCGGTGCTGGACGACGAGCTCTCACCCGCATGGTTATCCGCACCAACGCAGCGCGGCAAACGCGAGATCAGCGGCGCCGTGTTGACGGTCAGCGCGCTCGCGGTAGTCGCCGCGATCGGGTTAGCTCTCGGCTACGGCCCGCAGGTGCTGGAACGCGATTCGCACACTAACGAGGGTTCCCCCTCGTTATCGCCGACCACCGCGCCGCGCACCACGATGCTCGATCCGCAGATCGCGGTCGCGCCGGGCACAACGGAACCATCCGCGCACGAGTCGGCCGCCGCGCCGCCGCCCAATCGACGACAAACCACCAGCGAGGCGCCGCCGACGCCTGGCCCGAACACCATTGTGGTGCCCGGCCTTCCGCCTATCGTGGTCCCCACGATCCCGCCGGAGGTCTTTCCCTTTCCCCCTCCGCCGCCACGCTGAATCGACTACGCATCGCAGGTGGTGCTGCCGCCGAGCAGACCCACTCAGACACGCGCGTGCCGGGCGCGCCGAGCGGGCGGCGGCGGGCTCGGCTGCTTGGTACCGAGCGGGCGTGCGAGCAGCACCGCGATGCCGGTGGTCAACGGCACCGAAAGCGCCAGCGCGATACCGCCGACCGCGGAGCGCGCGATCTCGATCGCGACCGCGTCACCGGCCAGGACGTCGCGAATGGACCTCCCCGCCACGCTGAACAGCAGCAACAGCGGCAGCGCGCCACCGGCGTAGGCGAGCACCAGGGTGTAGACGGTGCTGGCGATATGGTCGCGACCCACGCGCATGGCGGCGGCGAAAACCTCGCGGCGCGAGGCGGATTCGTCGATGGCGGCCAGCTCGAACGCGGCCGACGCCTGCGTGATGGTGACGTCGTTGAGCACGCCGAGCGAGCCGATGATGAATCCGGCCAGCAGCAACCCGGTGATGCTGACGTGCTGGATGTACGTGGCGACGTTGGTGTTCTGCTCTTCGGAAAGCCCGGTCAGATGCGTCAACTCGATCGTGAGCCAGGACAGTGCCGCGGCGAGCAGCATCGCGGCGAGCGTGCCCAGCAGCGCCGAACTCGTACGCAGGTTCACCCCGTGCGCCAGATACAGCACGGCGTACAGGATCAACGCGCCGGCGACCAACGCGACCGGGACCGCGGGTTTGCCGTCCAGCAACGCGGGCAGCAGGAACATCACCAGCACCGCGAAGGCGAACACCAGGCCGAGCAGCGCACGGACGCCGCGCCAGCGCGCCACCACGATGATCACCACCACGAAGGCCAGGGCGATCAGGGTGAGCGGCAACCCGCGCGAGTAGTCCTCGAACGAGTACAGCGGCGTTCCGCTCGGATCGCTCTGGCGGACCACCCGGATCTCGTCGCCCGCGCGCAGATCGGGTTGTCCTGGGCCGGGCGCGATCTCGAACAGCGTGTGGTTGCCCTTGTGCGGGCCGGACTCGATCGCGATCACGCTGCGCTGACAGGTGTAGGCGTTGCTGCGTGGCGGCTCGGGCTTGTCGGGGAACACCTTGCCCAGCGACGTGCTGCCGCACGGGCCGATGTCCTGCATCACCACGGTGCCCGCTTCGGTCTGTACCGCGCCGCCGCCGGCGTTCTGCATCGGCAGCGGGATATCGACGTGCTGCTCGCTCGGCCACAGGGCGATCGCACCGAGGACGACGACGACGCCGATCACGGTGAGTAACCCGATGACCACGCGCGCCGCGGTGGCACCGATCGCGATCGGTCCCGAGTGATCGTGGTGATGGTGGTGTTCGCTCACCGCGCTCCTACCTGTGAGACGTGTTTCTGCCCGGGCCGAGCCTAAAGGACTTCATCTTCAAGATCGGAGCGGTGGTCACGATACGCAGACAGAGTGATCCGATCGAAAAGCAAGCGGGATTTTGGAGGGGGCGGCGGAGAGCAGGGGGATGTCTCCGCCGCCCGCGGGGTTGGCGGCCCAGGGGGGTAGGCGGCCGAACCCGAGGCCGGATGTGCCCAGGGGGGTAGGCAATCCGACCAGGCACTCTGTGGTGCCGAGGACCACTGTACACAAAAGTACTTCTTTTGCGCTAGGTAGTCGCCAAATCCGACAGATATTCGTACATATGGTTTGTTTACCGGCTCGAAGCGGGGCGCCAATCGCGTCCCGCCACGTGCCCGGCCTCACTGGCGATAGCTGGCAAGGAAGTTGCCGAAGCGTTCGATGGCGACCGCGAGATCCCGTGCCCAAGGCAGCGTCACGATCCGGAGATGGTCGTGGTCGGGCCAGTTGAAGCCGGTCCCCTGCACCATCAGGATCTTCTCCTGCAGCAGCAGATCCAAGATCAGTTTCGAGTCGTCGTAGATCTCGTACACATTCGGATCCAGTTTGGGGAACGCATACAGCGCGCCCTTCGGCTTCACACAGGAGACACCCGGAATCATGTTCAGCCGCTCCCAGGCGACATCGCGCTGCTCGAGCAACCTGCCGCCGGGCAGGATCAGGTCCTCGATACTCTGATGTCCGCCGAGCGCGACCTGAATCGCATGCTGCGCAGGCACATTCGGGCACAACCGGGACGAGGCGAGCAGATCGATGCCCTCCAGGAAACCGGCCGCGTGCTCCTTGGGACCGGTGATCGCCACCCAGCCCGACCGATAGCCTGCGACGCGGTATGCCTTGGACAGCCCGTTGAAGGTCAGACACAGCAGGTCGGGTGCCATGGTCGCCAACGAGATGTGCTTGGCGTCGTCGTAGAGGATCTTGTCGTAGATCTCGTCGGCGAGCAGCAGCAGCTGATGCTTGCGCGCGAGATCGGCCAGCTGCTGCAGTACCTCGGCGGAGTACACCGCGCCGGTCGGGTTGTTCGGGTTGATCACCAGCAGCGCCTTGGTCTTGTCGGTGATCTTCGATTCGATGTCGGCGACATCCGGCTGCCACCCGTTGGACTCGTCGCACAGATAGTGCACCGGGGTGCCGCCCGCCAGACTGGTCATGGCGGTCCACAACGGATAGTCCGGCGCCGGGATCAGCACCTCGTCGCCGTTGTCCAACAGCGCCTGCATGGTGATGGTGATCAGCTCGGAGACGCCGTTGCCGAGGTAGACGTCGTCCACGTCGAGTTCGGGGAAGCCGGGCACCAATTCATAGCGGGTCACGATCGCGCGCCGCGCCGACAGGATGCCTTTGGATTCGGAGTAGCCCTGGGCGTACGGGAGCGCGGCGATGATGTCGCGCATGATCACGTCCGGCGCCTCGAACCCGAACGGGGCGGGATTGCCGATATTGAGTTTGAGGATGCGATGGCCCTCGGCCTCCAGCCGTGCCGCGTGCGCGTGTACCGGTCCACGGATCTCGTAGACGACGTTCTGCAGCTTCGTGGACTGCTCCAGAACACGCGGGGGGTGGTGCGGATGCTGACTAGGACTCACGCGTCCCATGGTGCCATCCGTCGCAACTGGATAACTCGCGTGTCCGAGCGAGCGTCGGGTGATCGTGGCCGCGACGGCGGCTCCGGCGCGGTTGAATGTGACGCGTCATACATCAACCCGGGTTGCCCGGCGGGATACCCTTGGCCGCCGTGGAGCCGCAGAACTCCTCGATCCGCTCATCCAAACGCCGCGCTTCCACCGCGTCCTTGAAGGCAGGAGTGGCGATCCGTCTGCGCACGCCGTTCAACCGTTCCTCGAGCTGCGCGATGCGCTTGTCCTCGTCGAGGCCGAGCACCGGCTGCAGCGCCTCGGCCGCCCCGTCCAGACTGCCGTTGATCAGGTGAGCGGCCGCGCAGTCCACCCTCGCCAAGGACTCCGCGCCGTAGGAACGCTGCTCGGACGGCCCTTTCGCATACAGCTCGATGGCCCGCTTGGTGGCGTTCAGCGCGTGCTCCGCCTGACCGAGGTGGATGTAGGTCGCTCCGGCGTAGTAATTGGCCTTGGCGTCATTGAACCCGAAGACGCCACCCACCTCGTCGTGCAGGGCGTCGGTCGCGCCGATCTCGCGGGCGTCGGCGGCAGCCCGGATGCACCGGTCGGTGTCGGCGGCACTGCCCAGCGCGGACCAGATCCGCGCCTCGATATTGAGCAGTCGCACATGCGCGGTCGCGGACTCGGCGAACTCCTGCCCGCTCTGCGCGAGCTGGACCGCCCGGCGGGGACGCTGCGACCAGTACTCGATCAGCGCGTGCATGCCGCGGGTCCAGGCGCGAAGTCCGTTGTGCCCGCAGAGTTCCGCGTATGCCCACGCCGCCCGGACCTGTTCGCCCGCGGCGTCGTAATGACCGAGATCGGTACTCGCGTTGGCGAGCAGGCCCGAGAGCGTGCCCGCCAGCAGATACAGATGGCTGGTATCCGCGGGCCGCTGATGGCCCTCCAGCAGCCGGTACACCCGGCGTCGCACCCGCAACATCTCCACCATCATCGGAACCGGCGGGATATGCACGTAATCGTTCGCGATCCGAGCGACATCCGCGTCGAGCTGTTCCAGGGTGGTCGCACCCACATTGGTGCTCTCGGCCTTGCCGGCGTGCTCGCTGGCCTCGTGGGCAGCAGCCATGATCAGATCCCTCTCCGAAATCGCTGCTAGCGCAGCACCTCTCAGTGCACCGGCGTCTATGAGAGCCAGAAGATCCGCGTCGGTCGAGTACGGCTCGCGTGCCGGGACGCCGCCCCGCGCATCGAAACCCGGCGGGACGCTTCGATCGATCACCGGCTGATCGATCAATGCCGCGAACCGCGCCCGCACCACTTCGTCGGACCTGGCCAAGGACGTGTCCAGAGCGGCCTGATTGATCGGTCGTGGGTGGACCCGGACGCCCCCGGCCTCCCACTTGGACACCAGGCGTTCGTGCACCCCCAGATGGGCGGCGAACTCCCTGATGCTCATCCGCTTGGCATCGCGAAGGGCTCGGGCCTCTCTGCCTGACCAATGCCTGACCACGGTTCATCCCTTCCGAACGGATTCCTTCCAGAGTACGAGGGGTTTGTGAGCAGAGCCACAGTTGAAATACGCGCTCTATCAAAGGCAGCGGAAGGGCAGCGGAAGGCACCTTCTCGGGCGATGCCGAATCAGCAGGCGGGACGGGACCATTGAGAGGGAAGGCTAAGGAGTTCGCCGTGAATGTCGAGAAGCTCAGGACTGTGGACGATTGGGTGGCTTTCTATCGCCACGAGTTCGGGCTACCGGTCACCGAGCGTGGTGGTTTCGCCATGCTCCCGGTCACCGGGCGCGTCTGCGTCGTTCACCTGCCGACCGCACGTGCCGAAAAGGTGCGCACCGCACTGGAACAACAGGGGATGAGGGGTCCCATGTTGGCCAGACAGATCCGATGGAGCTTCCTCGCCGACCCGGACAGCCGACCGGGACCCCAGGTGCTCGAGGTGCTCAATCGATTGGATATCGGGCTGCCCGCCGTCGGCAGTGCCGTGATGTTGCCGACCGGCCTCGGCCGCTGGACCCGGGAAGGGTGCTTCTGGGTCAACCCGCCGAGCCGCGGTGACACGCTTCCGCCGCTGTCCGTCATCCTCACTACGGCGCTCGCGGTGGGAGCGGGCGGCGGGGACTGATCACCTCCGCGATCAGTTCCCGCTGCCGTCCGCCGGGACCGCTTCCGCACAGTCGACGAAGCGGACCCGGCCCTGGCTCAGCGCGCCTCGGCGGCGTCGACCGCCGCCGCCGGAATAGGGAAGTTGAGATAGGACCGCGACGGCGTCGGTCCGCGCTGGCCCTGATACTTCGAGCCCGCCACGGCGCTGCCGTACGGATGCTCGGCGGGGCTGGTCAACCTGAGCAGGCAGAGCTGGCCGATCTTCATCCCCGGCCACAGCGTGATCGGCAGATTGGCCACGTTGGACAGCTCCAGCGTGATGTGGCCACTGAAACCCGGGTCGATGAAACCCGCGGTCGAGTGCGTCAGCAGGCCGAGCCTGCCCAGACTCGACTTGCCCTCCAAACGTCCGGCCAGGTCGTCGGGCAGCGTGCACACCTCGAGTGTGGAACCGAGCACGAACTCGCCAGGATGCAGCACGAACGGCTCGCCTTCTTCCGGCTCGACCAGGCTGGTCAGTTCGTCCTGCCGCTGCGCCGGGTCGATGTGGGTGTATCGGGTGTTGTTGAACACCCGGAACATCCGGTCCAGACGCACGTCGATACTCGACGGCTGGATCAGGTTCGCCAGCAGCGGCTCGACACCGAGACGCCCAGCGGCGATCTCCGCACGGATGTCACGATCGGAAAGCAGCACGCCGACGAGCGTAGCGCCTGCTCGCCGCGGCATGTCAGCCTGCCGCATCGGCGCGACGATTCGGCACTTCCCGGCAGTGCGAAGGGCCCCGGTTAACCTGCAGCGCCTGGGAGTGGCACCGTGGAGGGGTGACCTCCCGATGGATTCCTACCGCGATCGGGGTGCTCACTGCATTGCTGATGGTGTGCACCACCGCTTTCACCATGGTCGCGCTCGGCGACGACGGCCACGGCGGAATCGACCGCACGATCACAGACTGGGCCATCGCACAGCGCACCGATGCGCTGACACCCATCGCGGTAGCGGTCAGTGTGCTGAGCGGCACCGTCGCCATGACGGTGCTGGCCACGCTGACCTGCCTCGTTTTGTCCTGGCAGCGGCGTTGGCCTCCAGCGGCGCTCGTCGCCTGCGCGGGCCTCGGAGCCTGCGTACTGGTCCGCGGCGGCAAAAACCTCGTCGGCCGCGCCCGCCCACCCGTCGAGGACCACCTCATCTCCGTGGAGAACCTGTCCTACCCCTCCGGCCACAGCGTCGGCTCGTTCGTCGTGATCAGCGTCGTCACGGTAGTCACCCTCCCCAGCCTGCACGGCCGAGCCCTGCGCATCCTCGCCGCGACCGCCGCTGCGCTGTTCATCCTCGCGGTGGGCCTGTCCCGCGTCTACCTGGGCGTCCACTGGACCACCGACATCCTCGGCGGGTGGTGCATCAGCGCCCTGTGGGTCATCCTCTGTCTGACCATTTACCGCTACGTCAAGGCTGCTCGTGAAGGCGCCGCGCAGCCGGAGCGGCTCCCGCGCGAGGAGCAGGAGTACGCCGAATCGGCGCGAAGCTGACATGCCGGATCATGCCCGTGGGCGCGGCGCTACGCGATCAGCACCGGCAACCGTCTGCTCCCCCACCGCTCGACCGGTCCCTCGTAGACGCCGGGCAGTTGCGTTCCGCACTTCGCGCAGCGTCCGTCGTCGGTGAGCGCGTAGCGGCGGATCACGTACCAGTCGCGGGTAACCACGGCGGTGCCGCAGGATGGGCAGGTGGTGGTGCCGCCTTCGGTGTCGTGCACGTTGCCGGTGTAGACGAAGCGCAGGCCTTCGGCGAGGGCGATGTGGCGGGCTCGGGTGAGCGTCGCGGGTGACGTGGGCGGGGTGTCGAGCATCTTGTAGTCGGGGTGGAACGCGGTGAAGTGGAGCGGCACGTCGTCGCCGAGTTCGTCGCGGATCCACGCGCACTCGGCGGCGATCTCGGCGTCGCTATCGTTGCGCTCGGGAATGAGCAGCGTCGTGATCTCGAACCACACGTCGGTCTCGTGCCGCAGGTATCGCAGCGTGTCCAGGACGTCGTCCAGGTGCCCGACGCACACGCGGCGGTAGAAGTCCTCGGTGAACGCCTTCAGATCGACGTTGGCCGCGTCGATGTGGGAGTAGAACTCGGCGCGCGGTGCGGGGCACATGTAGCCCGCGGTCACCGCGATCGCCTTGATGCCGCGGTCACGACAAGCGTCGGCGATATCGGCCGCGTACTCGAAGAAAATGGTCGGGTCGTTGTAGGTGAACGCGACACTGCGGCAACCGAGATTCTCTGCGGCGCTTGCCAATTCATCGGGCTCAGCACGGCCGGACAGGGTGTCGATCTCGCGCGACTTGGAGATGTCCCAGTTCTGGCAGAACTTGCACGCCAAGTTGCAGCCGGCTGTCCCGAACGACAGCACCGCCGAGCCGGGCAGGAAGTGGTTGAGCGGCTTCTTCTCGACCGGATCGACACAGAACCCGCTGGAGCGGCCGTAAGTCGTGAGCACGATCTGGTCGTCTATACGGGCACGAACGAAGCACAGCCCGCGCTGTCCCTCACGCAACTTGCAGGCGCGCGGGCAGACGTCGCACTGCAGCCTGCCGTCATCGAGCCGGTGCCAGTGCCTCGTCGGAACGGTGTGAGGATCGTCGAGCGTTACGGTCATCTTCGGATTCCTCCGCCGACAAGACTACGTCGTCCGAGCGCTCGCTAGAACTGCAATGCCACAGCAACACCCATGCTCGCCGGTCTCGGTCCGCGCTCGTCCGAAACCAGCGGCCGCCCATTCGGGCAGGAATCGCCCGAACGACTGACAACAAGATCAAGACTCGGCGGCAGCTGCCCCTCAACCTGGCCAACCCGGAGCACATCACCGCAGGTCAGAAGCATCTACCAGGACTTTTCCCGGGAGCGCCGGCGACTCTGCTACAGTCTCCGATGTATCTCGGTACGCAGGCCGATGTAGTTCAATGGTAGAACTTCTGCTTCCCAAGCAGACAGCGCGGGTTCGATTCCCGTCATCGGCTCCATCAGGAAACCCGCCCTGATCAGGGCAACGGGTTCTCTTTTGAGACCAGCGGGTGAGCTGGTCTCTAAACCCTAAACTGTACCCTATGCACATCCGAAGGGGCACAAAGGAATCGGGCATATAACGCCAGCTCAGAGGGTCGCTAGGTGATCGCGTGGAACCGGTACGGTGGCTGGTGCGTCAGAACATTCATGGCACCTGCGTCCTGCGCCGAATCCCGAACCGCCGCTGGGCGGCACGCCTCCGGAGGATGCCGGATACTCTTTGCCCGTAGTCGCCGCCTCCAGCGCATCGAGGACTCGCGCGAGCACGATGCCGCTCGCCTCGCCGCGCCGGTACGTGACGCTCGGCAACTCCAGGATGTGAACTGCGGCGGTGACGTCGTCGCGCGTCGGCGCCGGGTGGATCCGGCTGGACAGGTAGCGGGTGATCTCCGCAGGGGTGACCGGCCTGCCTGCCTCGTTGATGGCCGCCATCGCCAGATGTGGACAACCGGTACTGACCGGCGTTACCGCTACCAAGTCGAATGCCGTCGACTTACAGCGAGCTGCGGCGACGTTCGAGCGCGGCAGTGATCCGCGCGCGAACTCCGTCGCCGTAGACAGCTTGGCGGTGCAGCGCGGCCCAGGCCTTCTCGTAGTAGGCCAGCTCGGTTGGCCCAGTAACGCTCAACTCGGCGCTGATCGTCTCCACCATCGCCAATCGTCGATCGAACATGGCGAAGCTAGTCGTGGTGTAGATGAATTGGAACTCGCGAGGAACGACTCCCAGGATCAGCCGTGGCAGGGTCATCGCGTCGAGTAGGTGCTCCAGTTGCCTGATCATGACCTGGTCGTCGCCGACGCTCGTGTAGAGGGCCTGTTCGGCGAGCAGGATGATGGTGCGCCGCTTGCCGGAGTGCAGCACGTTCTGTCGCCGCAGCCGTGCGGCGACAGCTTCCTCGAGGTCGTCGCGAGTACCCAGGAAGCTGATACAGGTGGACAGCACCGCCCGCGCGTAGTCCTCGGTTTGCAGCAGACCCGGCATGATGAGTTGCGACCAGTTCCGGATGGTATGGGTCGCCGCCTCGAGCTCGATGCTGCGGCGCTGGCGCTGGGCGTGGCCGGAGGCGGCGACCCGTTTCCATTCCGCCCACATGGATTCCAGGTTGGTAAGGGTGGCGAGCAGGTCGGGCAGTGCGAGCGCGGAATCGGTGATTTCGCACCATCTGGTGAGGTCATCCGCGGTGGGTGTTTGCTGGCCGCGTTCGATCTTCGAGACCTTGGATGGTACCCATCCCGCCTGCCTGGCCAGCTCGATGCCAGACAAGCGCGCGGCCTTCCGGAATTCACGCAGCCGGTTTCCCAGTACCACCCGGGCCTGCTCGACACCACTCATCTAGCCGACCGTCTCCGGGACGTAGTCGCTGTGCCGAATAGCCTTCGCCCACAGCTGATCGCGGACGCCCACCGCCCGCGCGACCTCGACCGGGTCGCGCGTGATCGCAAACCCACGGAAGTCGCCGCTGTCATCGAACAGCGTCCACGCCAGGGCGTCATCGTCCAGCAGCCACCATTCGTCCACGGTGACCTCGGCTGGGTCGACGTTATGCCGTGGCAGCCATCGGATGTCCTCTCCATGTGCCTGGTTTCGGTCAGTGACTGCGTGAAGAAATTGGATGTATTCGGTGAGCGGTTCGGTAACCACTCGAACCCGTTGCAACGCGACACCTCTGGCGGTGGCTGCGTCGGTGATGTCTTCCCACCGTTTCCAGTCGGGCGGGTAGTTGTCCGGGTCGAGTGGCGGGAGTCCGGCCCGCCATCGGCGCATCGGCTCGTTCTCGTTGGAGACCGTGTGGTCGTCCTGTACCTCCAGGTGAAAGGCGCGTCGCTGCGCCATGCTGAGCAGTTTGCCGCCGGTTCCGACAGGCAGGTACAGCATGGTCACCATCTCCTCGGTGTCGCGGCGGCAGCTACCTCGACGCAGATCTCGTGCGGGGAGTCTGTATCTGCGCCAAGACTTCAAGATCGGTTACGGGCCGCCCGGTGAGGGTGAAGGTTCCTATCCCGGTGTCGGTGAGCGTAGCGCCGAGGTGTGTATCGGGCTTCAGCCAAGTGAGCAGCATGTGCGGGATCTCCACCTGGTCGGGGCGGTCGGGAACTTTCAGGCCTTGGACGAAGTAGATCCCGCGATCGTCATCGATCCACAGTCTCGGTGATCCTTCGTTGCCGGTCGGACCGCCCAGTAAACGCAGTTTCATGCCAACACTCATTTCTTGAGGTTCATGGACGATATCAATCGTCGCAGCTCAATCACTATTGCTGTTGTCATTTTGAGAAATATCAAGAAATATTGTTGAGGAGTGATCTGCGTCATACGTAGCTTCGGATTCGGCCCCGGCGCCAGGACGACAGATTCGCAGACTGCTCTTCCGCCCGATGAGCTGACCTTCCCTGGCGCCGGGTGCCTACCAGCACGCCAAGCAGTAAGGGAAGGCCAGCCATGACGGCAAAGGCACTCGGGTATCTGCGCAGGGACAAGTCGGCAGACCCGCAGGGTGATGCGCAAACTATCCAGGATCTGGCCGACCAAGTCGGCTACACGCTCGTCGAGATGCTCACTCCCGGCGGCGAAATCGAGCCGGACCCTGGAACCTGGCTACTCGCGCGAGTCCATGGACACCGCGCCGCAGCCGTTGTGATCGCAGACCACCGCCACATGCCGGAGCCCATGCTGGACGTGATCACCGCAGTTTGCAGCGTAGTCACGCCCGTCGAGATCATCCCCGGCCACGTCCAGTATCCGGAGACGTGAGCGAGATGGAGCACCAGCCTTCGGCCGCATTGGAAGCCGTACGCGCCACGTTTGGAGCCGACGATGCCGCGAAGCTCGCTATCGCCCGCACCGAGGGCCCGCTGTGGATGGCTGTGGATAAGCCGCAGACGTGGGCGCTGGTCGATGAGTACGGCACACCGGGTGACGAGTTCACCGTCGTCGGCCCAGCCTTCAGCGCGCCGGGACTCCGCGAGGGTGATGCCGAATGAACGGATGGGTCACCGTCGCGATTGGGGTCGGCGCCGCGCTGCTGGTGATGGTGCCCATGGTCGCGGCCTCGATGTGGTGGCAGGTCCCTGTCGACCCAGACAGGGCTCGGGCGCGTGTAGCGGAACGCCGGATGGACAACACGTTGTGGGCTGCAGGGTTCCCGCACGACGCTCCGGATCACGAGCTCGGCGTCCAGGAGGCGCACATGACGATGCAACGTCATCGCGGGTGCCGCGCAGACGAGTGCCGGCGTAAGGCGGCAGCACGGCAAACCCTGATCAGTGCAGGCCGGATGAAGCCTGACACCTCACGGGAGTACTGAGTATCCGCCGCAGGGGGCGGTTCTGATCTCTCCCGTGGAATGCGGGAGTAGTAAGTAATGGAGGATACTCATGAGATACAACGCGATTCGGGCAGTTGTCGCTGTCAGCGCCGCATTGCTCGCCGGGCAGACGCTCACCAGCACGCCGGTCGCGCAGGCAGCTGACCGTGCCTGCACCTTCGCCTTCAACAAGGAGCCCTACCTGCTGCACAAGGCCGTCGTCGTCGGCGGAACAGTAAGTGCGACCCCGCCCCTCTTCAGTTCCGCATCGAGTTGCAGCTATGGCATCGGTCGGGCACCAGCAACCCGCGACCGAAGGGCGACCGCACCGTCGTCACCCGAATTCCCAGCCCCACTCTTCACGTCGCCACGATGGCGTTGGACTGCGTGCCCGGCATGTGGCAGGGCAAGATCGTCATGCGGGCTACCTGGGACACCGGGACGGACGAGGGCCGCAAGGAGACCATACCGACCTTCATCCAGTGCTAGGTTGGCCCCGTGAAGCTGCTCCATATCAGCAGCGGCCCTGTCACATGGTCGACTCGCTGGCTCTGGTTTCGCCAGAGCCTGTACCTCCGGTTCCGGGGTGTCTCCCGCGCGCCCGGCTACACCGGCGAGAACCAGTGGAGTCCGCACCGCGAATTCGGCGGCTGGGTCATTCGTCCGGCCAGTGGGTGGCGGCGGGTCCGCTGGATAACCCCGCCCCTGCACTACACGCGCGCCATCCCCGCTGACGACATGTACGCCGTCGGCAGCTGGATGCTGGAAAAGCTGGAGAAGTAGCACGACGCGTAGTCTGAAGCGCCGACAGCGCCCCCGCCGATCCATTTCTTTGATGGATCGGCGGGGGCGCTGTCGTACGGGTAGCGTCACTGCCGAATTCGATCAGGGGAGCCAATTGACATGAGCCCGAAAATTTTTGCGGCAGTTGTTGGTGCACTGGCCTTGATTGCCGGTTTGACCGGATTGCTGTGGCCGGTCCAACTGGACGGCAAAGACATCGACCACAAGCAGGTCGTGTGCGGCAATGCCCTATCTGCGGCCCTCGAACAGGCCGATCGCGCCGACCGCACCAACGCGATCGCCAAGACCATGGCAAGTTACTGGGACAAGACGAACTACGTCGGCCAGTGCCGTGACCAGATCTCGTCGCGGCGGCTCGTGTGGTGGCCGGTAGCTGCCGTCGGCGCGGTCATCGTGGTAGGAAGCGCTGCGATCAGAACAGGCTCCTCACCTCGGCAAGCGAACGCGGCAGCCTCCCCTGCGCCGACAGAGAATTAGGCGGCGTCGTAGTACAGACACGTGTTCGTGCTGCCAGCAGCTACTGTGCCGCTCGCGCCGAACGCGGATGTGTATTGCAAGAGATGGCGGTGGGGTCGGCAAGGAAGCCGTCGAGGTCGTACATCTGCGAGCGTGCGTGGACGTCGGCTCGGTCGCCCCAGTTCGCCCGGTTGGCGGCGATGGCCTCGGCCTCGTGCACGGCCGGTCCTTCCTACGGAGTTGGCGTACGAACGAAAGCCGTCCTATCACGCATGTGATAGAACGTCGAACGGTTTTCTAGACTGTTCCGGTGCCTGTTCACGTGGATGCCGAGGCGCGGCGGCGCCACATCGTCGACGCCGCTTTCCGGCTCGTTGTCACGGCAGGTGTCGGCACGGCGACCTTCCGGAAGGTCGCCACAAGACAGTAGGCCCGGGCGCGCTCGGGTTCTCAGGCCGCCCCGTTGGCGGGTTCCGCACGCAACCGGCGAAAGCGGCTGCCCTGGAACACCAAGGGCTCGACGTCGGTGCGGGTGGCGATGCGGTGGATGCGGAGGATGACGACGGCGTGATCGCCCGCGGGGACGTTGACTTCCTGGACGCCCTCGATCCAGGCGGAAGCGCCGTCGATGAAAACAGCGTCGCCGTAGCCGCGGTGCAGGTGGATGTCGCGGAAGCGGTCGCCGTCTCGGGTGCCGAGTGAGCGGGCGGCGGCCTGCTGATCGGTGCCGAGCAGGCTCAGGCCGAGGTGGCTGGCGGCGGCCAGCTTGGGCCAGGTCGCCGAGGAGTTCTGCACGCAGAACGAGACCAGCGGCGGGTCGAGCGAGACGGGGACGAATGTGCTGACCGCGAGGCCGTGGGGAGTGCCGCCGATCTCCGCGCAGACTGCGACGACACCGCTGGGGAAGTTGGCGAACGCGCGACGCAGACTGGCTCCGTCGGCGGGGAATTCGAACAGGTCATGCATGGTTCGCAGCCTTCGAGCTGTGGGTCAGTGCCTGGGCGACCGAACGCCACCGACCACTGTACCGGTCGATGACGCCGTCCTCGGCGGTGTCGACAAGTGGATCTCGCCTCGCTGGTCGTCATCACCTCACGATCGCGTACCCCCGCCAGGCGCTCACGGGTTGCGCGCAGCGCGATCGAAATGAGCACCGGCGGCTGCCGCCCACAGCCGCTCTGCCAGCCGATCGAGGTCGGCGTTGTCGGTGTCTACCGATACAGTCGCGGCGTGGCTGGATCGCGGTACACGTTCACGGCAGAGGTGTGGGAGTGGCAAGGGGATGCCGCATGGCATTTCGTGTCGGTGCCCGAAGACGTGGCCGATGAGATCGAGGAGCGGTACGCGCATCGGGCGGGCGGGTTCGGGGCCGTGCGGGTGCATGTGGTCATCGGCAGCAGCCGATGGTCGACGTCGTTGTTCCCGGACAAGTCCCGGGCAACCTACGTGCTGCCGGTGAAGAAGGCAGTGCGGGTCGCGGAAGGGCTCGAAGCGGGCTCGGCTGCGCAAGTGGAACTGACTGTCGCGCTGTAAGAGGCGGTAAGGCCGCTCGACGCGGACACTGCGCACTACCGGCCCGCCACCCGAAACCTCGATAACCGCTCGGCGGTGTAAAGCCGTTGATCTGCCGTGATACAGCTGCCTGTCGACGCCGTCAGCGCCCGCAACGGGCCCCTCGACTCAGCGCGGCTGCGCCGCCGACATGCACTCGCTCGCGATGCGACTGCTGGCCGAGCGCGCCTTGTCCGCGTCTTCCTTGGTCATCCCCAGCGTCTCCTGGTTGGGAGACTTCACGTCGTACTCATCGCTGACCATGACCCGCAGCCCGGCCTGCGAAATACCCTGCTCGACGAACACCTTGGCGGCGCAGTCGGCCAGTTGCTTGTTCTTGAGGCCCTTGTCCTGCAGCGATTGCGCGAGCTCGGCCTGCGTCACCGTGGGCGCCGCCGTGTCCTTGTCGCTGCCGCATGCCGCGAGCACCGGCAGCGCGATCAGCGCCGCGGCGATCATGCAGATCCGCACCTGACTCCTCTTCCTCGACTGGCCACCGTCAGTGGCGTCGCCACCATAATGCCCCGCGGCGCGTCGCGGTAGTCGTACCCACCGAAAAGCATCGGAGAGCTTGCTGCACAACGATTTACATGAATAGCGCTCACAGATCCATTGCCGCTCGCAACGCGGTGTCGAGCCGCTCCAGGGTCTCGGTGTCCACCACGTCGACCCGCTCGGCCAGCCATCCACGGAAGATGCGCCCGATATTGCCCGCATGCACCCAGCCGTGGTCCTGCACCGGAACCGCGAGGATGTCGCGCGGATCCTCGTCGATCACCTCGGCGGCGATCAGCCACGGACGCGGCGATTCATTGATGCCATCACTGCTGATCAGCACGACCGTTCGGCGACGCGGCGAACCATGCGGGTTGTAGATCCACAGTTCACCCCGACGCACGCATCGCCTCCTCGGCGGCCGCCAGCTCGGCCGCGTCCGCCGCGGCCTCGGCGGTCACGTCCGACACCGGGCCGACCCCGGTGCGCACAGCCTCCCGGCGCGCGGCCTTCGAAATCCACGCCGAGGGCGACATCCCCGCGCGGGCCGCCGCCTGCTCGGCGTATGACCAAGCGGCTTCGTCCAACGAAAGGGTCACCTTACGGGTTGCCATACCAATTATCGTACCGGCGGTGCGGACCCGGAACCAGCCCGGTTTTCCAGCTCGAACAGCACCGCAGCGGGGATCACGCTATGGTGCACGACTCGGTCGATTCGAACTGATGGCTGCTGACTGCTGTTAGGGTTGGCGCAGGCCGCGGACGAACGGAGACGACGAGCATGACGACGTTGCACCATCACCGGGTCGGGGCGGGGGAACCGCTCGTGCTGGTGCACGGGGTCGGATCCCGGTGGCAAATATGGGAACCGATTGTCGACACCCTCGCCGCGTCGTATGACGTGATCGCGGTCGATCTACCCGGATTCGGCGGGTCGAACCCGCTCGCACACACAACCGTCGACACCCTCACCGACGCGCTCACCGAATTCCTCGCGGCGCAGGGCATCGAGCGGCCGCATTTGGCGGGTAATTCGATGGGCGGCCTGATCACGCTGAATATGGGGGCACGCGGTTTGGCCCGTTCGGTCACCGCGTACTCGCCGATCGGATTCTGGGACACGGCGGGGCGCGTCTGGTGCCAGCAGTCGCTGGGTAAGTCGCAGGCGCTCGCGCGACTGGTCCGACCCGCACTGCCGTTCATTTTCGGAAACGCCGCGGGGCGGACCGTCTTTCTCTCGCTGATCTTCGGCAAGCCCTGGGCCATTGCCCCTCAGGTAGCGCTGGAGACGGCCATCGGCGCGGTCGAGGCGACCGGATTCGACGCGGCGCTAGCCTCGTTCGCCGACGCGCGGCTGCACGAAATCGGCTCGCTCACCGACATTCCCGTGACAATCGCCTGGGGCAGCCGCGACATCCTGCTCACCTACGCCACCCAGAGCCGCAGGGCGCGTCGCGCGTTGCCCACCGCCGAGCACGTCACGTTGCATGGCAGCGGGCACAGTCCATTCCCCGACGATCCCGCCGCGTGCGCACAGGTCCTCTTCGAGACGATCACGCGGACACGGTGACGTCCGGTTCAGCGGCCCTGCCACTGGGGCTCGCGCTTCTGCGCGAACGCCAGCGCACCCTCGGCGGCGTCCTTGGAGAACAGTGCGGGCAACGCGATCTCGCCTTGCTTCGCGAACGCCTCCGCGACCGTCCAATCCGGTGACTCGTCGATGATCCGCTTGCTCGCCGCCACCGCGAGCGGTGCGGCCGCGGCGATCTCGGCCGCCAGCTCCAGCGCGGCGGACAGCGCGGCGCCGGGTTCGGTGACCCGATTGACCAAGCCGAGCTGGTAGAGCCGTTCGGCGCCGACCCGTCCACCGGTGAGCGCCAATTCAGCGGCCATGCTGCGCGGCAGCCGCTGGGTCAACCGCAGCACGCCACCGCCCGCGGCGACCAGGCCGCGCTTGACCTCCGGAATGCCGAACTGCGCGTCCCGCGCGGCGACGATGAGATCGCCGGCCAAAGCCAGCTCGAAACCACCGGCCAGCGCGAAGCCCTCGACCGCCGAGATCATCGGCTTCGCCGGTGGTTTCGCCGTGATGCCGAGTGGACCGCGGTGCTGGGTGATGGGCATCTCGCCTTTCGAGGCGGCGACGAGATCCATTCCGGCGCTGAAGGTTCCGCCCGCACCGGTGAGCACCAGCACGCGTGCGGCGGCGTCGGCTTCGAACTCGTCGACGGCGGCCTCGATGGCTTGCGCGGTGGCCAGGTTGATCGCGTTACGCGCCTCGGGACGGTTGACCGTCAGCACGGTGATCGCATCGCGCCGTTCGACACCTACCAGGTCGGTCATCGGGCGCTCCTCTCGGTGAGCAGGGTGAACTGTCGGCGGCGAGATCGCCGACCACAGGGGCGGCTGCCGCGGTGGTGCCGGCATCCGACACCCGGACCAGTATGCGGGCTCCCGCAAGCGCAAGCGCGGTCGCCACATCGACTTCCAGCCGAACTGACTCGCGAGTAAGATTCGAGAATGGGCACCAACATCGAGCTGCGGTTCGACAACGACCGCGCCTACGTCACGCTCGACCGGCCGGACAAGCACAACGGCCTGACCATCGACATGATTAGCGAATTGATTGCTAGTGCGAAATCCGTGGCTCGCCAGCCGGGTGTACGCGCGGTAATCCTGTCTGGCAACGGACCCAGTTTCAGCAGCGGCATGGACATAGCGGCGGCTTCCAGCGATCCACTGGCAATCGTGCGGAACTTCCTACCGCCGCCCGGGCGTGGCACGAACGCCTTCCAGGAAGCGTGCTGGGCGTGGCGGCGGCTGCCGGTCCCGGTGATCGCGGCGGTGCACGGACGCTGCTATGGCGGCGGACTCCAGCTCGCGCTCGCCGCGGACATCCGTTTCGCCACGCCCGACGCGGAGTTCTCCGTAATGGAAGCCAAGCACGGCCTTGTCCCCGACATGACCGGATCGGCGACACTGTCCCGGCTGGTCGGCGTGGACAAAGCACTCCTGCTGACGATGACCGCGGACACCGTCGACGCCGTCTACGCGGCGAAGATCGGCTTGGTCACCGAGGTAGTGGCCGACCCGGTCGCCGAGGCGGAGAAACTGGCCGACCAGATCGCGGCCCGGCCGCAGCACGCCGTCGCGGCCGCCAAGCGGCTGTTCGAGAAGACCTGGCACGCATCGCCGCGGCGGACCTTCGCCATCGAGCGCGCCACCCAACTCCCGCTGATCCTGCGGAAGGCGATCGGCAATCTAACAGCAAGGTAGCTGAACGCTAACCAGTCTGAGACGGAAGCCACGAATCCGCCGGTTCCACTGCTACCATTTGCACGATTTGCCAGCCAGTCGAACTAGCGGTGCGAGGCACACTGCGAAGGAGTCTGTGTATCGCGGGACGTCTGTGTTTCGCATCGCTCCCGGCACGAAACCGGAGGGCTCACAGACCTTGATCAAGACGGCATCCTTGCTGCTCTCGGCGCTGGCGGGTGTATCGGCCTTGCTCTGCCCAGCAGCTACACCCGCGATCGCCAACCCGAACGCCATCAACCCGATTCCGGTGCTCAACGGCACGACCGGACTGCCCAATCTGGTCGGCCGCGCCAGGGCGGTCTTCCAAGTGACGGGCATGGCCAGTCCGAACAACACCCAGAACTACAACGTCCTCGGGACCGACCTCGGCATCATGTGGGACAACGGGCAGGGCGAAATGCTCACCGCCTTCGGCGACACCGCCGGTTTCGGTTTCCCGAATCTGCTCGCGGGCAGCATGTGGGCCTGGCGCAGCAATATCCTGCTCCGCAGCCATACTCAGGATCCGGCCGAGGGCATCTATTTCGACAGCGTGGTCCGCGACATGTTCGGCCAGGCGCGTGATCTGATCCCGAGCCCGAAGATTCCCTTCCTGGAGATCAGCCGCATTCCCACCGCGGGCATCGCGGTCGACGGCGTGCAGTACATGAGCTTGATGTCGGTGCGCAGCTGGGACGACATCGGACGGTGGAGCACCAACTTCTCCGGGCTGGCCGTCTCCGGCGACAACGGCGAGACCTGGGCGGAATTGCCGGAAACCCGGCGCCCGAACGAGGGTGGGAACGTCAACTTCCAGATGAACGCGTTTCTCGCCGACGGCGGATACATCTACGAATACGGCACCCGCTCCGGCCGCAACAACACCGCCCACGTGGCTCGCGTCCGGGCGCCGGACATCGCCGATCTCAGCGAATACGAATACTGGGACGGCCACAGTTGGCGTAAGAACGACGTGAATGCCGCGGCACCCATCATGTGGGGCGTCGGCGAGCTGTCGGTGATGTACAACTCCTATCTCGGGCAGTTCGTTTCGCTCACCACCGACCCGTTCAATTCCGTGGTGATGCGCCGCGCGCCCTCTCCGGCGGGCCCGTGGAGCGAACCCGAAGTGCTGATCGACACGCGCGAGTTGCCCAGCGCCTACGCGCCATCGATCTTTCCGTACCAGACGGGTCGCGATCTGTACTTCCTCACGACCGTGCACAGCCAATACAACGTCGTGCTGATGCGCACGACGCTGTAGCTCGCGACGTACCGATCCAACGCGGCTTGACCTCAATAAAGGTTTATGTATGAGGCTGAGGCGCGTTGGATCGTTCACGTCTCCGGGAGGCTTCATGGTCACCATCACTGCCGACATGCGCAGCTGGCTGCGCGACAACGCCGTCGCGATCGACAGCACCGACCCCGGCTTCCCCAGCCGGGACCTCGACGCCCTGGTCGCGCGGCTCGGCGCGGCGACGGTAGTCGGGCTCGGCGAGTCGACGCGGTTCTCCCGGCAGACCTTCGGCGTCCGCGAGCGGATATCCCGCGCCCTCGTCGAACGGCATGGCTTCCGCGCGCTGGCGATTCAGGACAGCGCGCGTTCCGGCGAACGCTGGGACCGGTTCGTCACCGCCGGAGAGGGCGATCCGGAAACAGTGCTCGCCGGTGCATGGCGCCCGTGGCGGACCGAGGAATCTGTGGCGGCGCTGCGCTGGATTCGCGCGTACAACCTGGCCCATCCGGACGACCCGGTGCGGATCTTCGGCGTCGAACCACCCAACGCCGAGCCGAGCGACTACGACGCGGTGCTGGCTTACGTGCGCGACACGGCTCCCGAGCAGTGGTCAGCGATCGAGGCGCACCTCGCGCCGATCCGCACCGCACATCAGGTCGACGAACATGTGCAGCGGCACCAGGGCATCCACCCCGGCCGCCCGTTCGCCGAACACGCCGAAGAGGCCGTCGCCCTGCTCGAGACATTGCCGGACACGCCGGAACGCGCTACCGCCCTCGTCCATGCCCGCCTGATCCTCGATTTCCACCGACAGAGCGTGGCGAGCCAGGGTTTCGCCCGCGATGAGCGACCGTCCGCCGAGACGGTGCTGAATCGGCAGCGCGCGACCGGTGCCAAGATCGTCTATTGGGACGGGCTCGCCCACACGACCAGCCTCCCGATCGGCTTCCGAACGGCCGAATTCCGGGGCGCCGGAAGTCATTTGCGCGATCACCTCGGCGACGCGTACGTGTCGGTCGCCATCGGCTTCCACCACGGCGACCTCGGCATGGCCGTGGCGCCCGATCCGCGCCCCGAGCTGGTCGACGCCGCGCTCGGCGACGTCGAGCTGCCCGCGTACTACGTGGACCTGCACGCCGACGCGCCGGAATCGGTCCGCGACCGGCTGGCGGGCCCCGCGCGGATGCGCACCATCAGCGGCGTCTACGACCCGGCCTCGGACGCCGAGGCGTACGTCCAGCTGGCGTCCCTGGCCGCCGCGTTCGACGTCTTGATCCACGTGCGCGCGACAACGCCGGTGCACTGGCTCGATGGGTGATTCGCCGCCTGGATGTACCCACAGGCAACCTTGCGAACTCCCGACCGCGGATCAATAGACTCACGATATGGATGCGGCCGATTGGGACGAGCGCTATGCGCAAACGGAATTGGTCTGGGGCGCACCGCCGAACAACACCGTGGTGGAACATGTCTACGGATTGGAACGGCGGACGCCGCCGCAGCCCGCCACACCCGACGGTGAGCCACCCGAGTTCCCCCGCGCACTCGATTTGGCGTGCGGGGAGGGCCGCAACGCCCTCTGGCTGGCCACGCACGGCTGGCAGGTACAGGCCGTCGACTACTCCCAGGTGGGCATCGACAAAGGGCGCACCGTGGCGTCCCGGTTGTCCCGCTCGGTCCGCGGTCGCATCACCTGGCAGTGCGCCGACGTCACCGACTTGGACGCTGCGGGCATCACCGGGCCGTTCGAGCTGGTGCTGATGGTTTTCCTGCACCTGCCCCCCGAGCACCGCCGCGCGGTGGTTCGCAAGGCGGCCGGCCTGCTCGCTCCCGAAGGCACCCTGTTCGTCCTCGGCCACGACACCACCAACCTCACCGACGGCTGCGGTGGGCCACAGGACCCCGCCATCCTCTTCACCCCGGACGACATCGTCGCCGACCTCGGCCCCGTGATCGCCGCCCACCGCATCCGCGTCCGCATCGCCGACCGCGTGTACCGCCCGACCGAGACCCGCGAAGCCATCGACGCCCTGGTCATCGCCACTCGCCCGGCCGAGTATGCGCCGACCGAGTGAGACACCCTAGTAAGGACCGCACGCCGACGGTCAGCGGCCGGTCAGACTCGGGTGAGCCCGCTCACCGACGACACTGCGAGCCGGGATTCAGGACCAGCGCTCCAACCACGGGGTGACGGTCTCGGCGATCAGATCGAATCCCGCGCGGAACGAGTGCGGCTGCCCGGGAACGATCCGCACTTCGGCGGCATCAGCGGGGTCGGGAATGCCGAACGGGTCGTGCGCTCCATTGACGACCACCACCTCGATGTCGCCGGGGGCAAGTAGCTCATCCCGGCGGGAATTCTCCGGCTTGCCCGGCGGATGCAGCGGGAACGAGAGCGCGATGACGCCGCGAGCCCTGGCCGCGACGGCGGTGCGGCAGGCGACCCGGGCCCCGTTGCTGCGCCCGCCCTGGATCAGCGGAATGCGCTTGCGGCCGCGTAGCCGAGCGACGATCTCCAGCCACGCCTCGTCCTGCTTGACCGCCGAACCGGGCGCCCGGCGCCCTGCGACCCGATATGGCTGTACCACCCGCGCCACTGCGCCACCCAGTCGTAGCGCCGAATCACGCACCGCGAGGAGGTCCTTTGTATCCACCCCGCCGCCCGCGCCATGCGTGAGCAGCAGCAGGAACGCGGGCCTGCGGGGCTGCTCGAGCTCGACCTCGGCCGGTCCAGCACTCGTCTCGATGCGCATCGCGCTCATTTTCGCACCCGGGGCGCTGCGCGTTCGCTGGGACTGGCGGCTTTCGTGCACGCCGCACCGGCGACGCGCCCATCAGACACTGTAAAACGCATCACATTGCCTGCTCAGCTCTTTGCGTCCTCATTACCGACCGGTAATATGGCGCATAAGTTACCCGCGAGTAGCATGCGGAAAACCGGCACGGCTACCCGGTGGCGCGAACAACGGGCGGGAACGGCACCAACCGACCGCACCAACTCAACGGAGAGTGAGTACTGACAATGGGTCACTACAAGAGCAACGTCCGCGACCTGGAGTTCAACCTCTTCGAGGTTCTGGGCCTTGGTTCCATCCTGGACAGCGGCGCCTACGGCGACCTCGACGCGGACACCGTCAAGGAGATGCTCAACGAAGTACGTCGCCTTGCCGAGGGCCCGCTCGGTGAGTCCTTCGCCGACGCCGACCGCAACCCGCCGGTCTTCGACCCCGCGACCCACACGGTCACGCTGCCCGAATCCTTCAAGAAGAGCTACCGGACGCTGCAGGACGGCGGCTGGGACAAGCTCGGCGTCGCCGAGGAGCTCGGCGGCCTGCCGATCCCGCGCGCGGCCTACTGGGCGATTGCGGAACTGCTGCTGGGCGCGCAGCCGGCTGCCTTCATGTACGCCGCGGGTCCTGGCTTCGCGAACATCTTCTACAACAACGCCACCGAAGAGCAGAAGGGCTGGGCGACGATCGCCGCCGAGCAGGG
>NZ_BDBA01000178.1 GCF_001612745.1 Nocardia amamiensis NBRC 102102
GAAGTCGACTGGAGCGACGAGAGCGGCAATGTGGGCGCCAACACCGGTGGCGAGCTGTCGCTCGGCCCGGGTCAGGCGAAGTCGTTCTACGTGCTCGATCTGGAGCAGGCCGACGACTTCGGCAACGAGTCGCACAAGACCCGGAATGCGTTCAAGGGCACCAGCGGTTCGGTCACCTGGGCCGATGAGACCATCGGTCTGTCGGGCTGCGGGGGTTACGCGCAGGCGCGGGCCTTCGTGAGCGTCGAGGTGGAGACCGACAACGTCATCACCTGGGTGACGCTGTGGGGCCAGCCTTTCAGCCTCGGCTGAGCGCCGGGCCGCCACCCACACAATGCGAACGGGCCCGTCGCCGTCACGGGCCCGTTCCGCTGTGCGCTACGGGGTGAGGTCAGAACTCGTGCCGTCCGCCCGTTCTGGTCTGGCCTTCGGCGAGCAGATCGCGGATTTGGATCAGCACCTCCGAATCGGTGAGTGTGGCGTCGTCCGGCCGGAAGCGCTTCTTCAGATGCGTGGCGGGCAGCACCAGTACGAAGAACAGCACCGCCGCGATGATCAGGAAATTGATCGCGGCGGTGATGATCGGACCGACCTGCACGAACGTGGCCGGCTTGTCGGCAACCAATCGGAAACCGAGGCCGAGCTCGTCGGTGCCACCGAAAACGGCGAGAATCGGATTGATGATGCCGTTGGTGAACGCGGTGATGATCGCGACGAAAGCCGTGCCGATGACCACGGCAACCGCCAGATCGACGACATTTCCGCGGAATAGGAAATCCCTGAAATCCTTGAGCATTGCCGATGTCTCCCCTTCGTGTGGAGCTGAGCGATCGGGTTCGGCTGTCCTAGCGCGCCGGTAGGGCCGATGCTAATGGGCCAATAGCAAATTTTCGGCGAACTTTGTCGCTCGGTATGTCCGCGGTGCGGTCAATGAAAGACGACGGTGAGCGCACTGCGTAGGGAAGCCCCGGCCACGGTGGTGGCGTGGTCGGCGTCCATCGCGACCAAAACCACGCGGTCGGCGGCGCCACGTTCGCCACTCGGGCCCGCAACCAGGATGACCGCGGCGTCCATGGCCAGGGTGCGTGGTGGCCGGGTGCCGGGGCCGTTCGAGTCCTCGGCGCTGATCACGTCTACCCGGTCGCCCGCCCGCAGGATGTCGGCGACCGCGGTGTCGGCGAGGCGGATGGGCACGATTCTGGCGTCGCGCGCTCCGGTGGCGGCCGCGGCCAGCCGTGGACCGATGACGCGCAAGTCGGTGAAGACCTCGCCCTGACGCATCGCTCCGGTCAGCGTCGCGCCGACCACCGCGGCGGGGTCGGCGACCGCACCGGCGGGCAGTGTGCCCGCTTCACGTGGCGACGAGCGCAGGTCGCCCGGCTCGATCAGCCGTCCAGGCGCCAGATCCCGGGCCGCGACGACAACCGGGGTGCGCTCGGTCTGCGGGTCACCACGCACAAAGAGGACAGCCGCGACTACGGCGAGGGCGGCGGCGAACAGCCGTCGGGCGAGCGCGGCATCGGCCCACTGTGGGCGCTGCCAACCGGAGGGATTCCAGCCGCCCCGGCCGAGGTCGGCGAGTGCGTGAGTCATGGCCGGATCCTATGGCCGAACTCACACCTGCCCGCCCGGCATCAGGGCCGACTGTGGATAAGCGACGAGGCTGTGGAAAACGTCGAATCAGCTGGCCACGGCCGTGCTGGCGGCCGGGGTGGAACTGCTGGACGCGCTGGAGTCGGAAGACGAGCCGGAACCGCTGTCGGACTTGGCGGGCTCGCTCGCGGTGGACGCGCCGCCGCGGCTGTCGGTGCGGTAGAAGCCGCTGCCCTTGAAGACGATGCCGACCGAGTTGAACAGCTTGCGCAGCTTCCCCGAGCACTCCGAGCAGACGCTCAGAGCTTCGTCGGTGAAGGACTGAACGATGTCGAAGCGGTTGTCACACTGGGTGCACGCGTACGAGTAAGTTGGCACAGGATCCTCCGCGGTATTCGTCAACCTGGCACTCTACAGCCGACAGTGCCAACACCGCCAATCGGCATTTCATTCCCCGGCGCTATCGCCGAGTTGTCGCAGGCCGCCGCGCGGTGTCAGAGCCCAGCCCATGCGCCGATCGTGCGGCTCCTCGGGCAGCCGCTCGACCAGCTCGTCGTCCCGTACCACCGCGATCAGCCGCGCGTCCGGGCGCGCGGCGGGGAGGGTGCGGTCGTAGTAGCCCGCGCCGCGCCCGAGCCGGACGCCGCGGCGGTCCACCGCCAGCGCGGGAACCAGGATCACCCCGGCCCTGGCCACCGCGGGCGGAGGCAGCACCGTGCCGACCGGCTCCAGCAGCCCGTAGCGGGCGCGGCGCATGGTATCCGCGCCGGTGTACTCGGCCCAGCTCAGCGGCCCGGGCGGCCCGGTGACCGGCACCAGCACCCGAGCGCCACCGGTCAGCAGCGCGTCCAGCATGGCCGTCGAGCCCGGCTCCCGGTCGACCGGCACATACGCGCAGACCCACTCCCGCGCCTCCAGCGCGCCCACCGCGGCGGCCAGGGCGAGCGCCTCGTCCGCGTGGTCGGTGGCACTGATCACAGCTCGCCGGGCCGCCAGTTCGATGCGCCATGCATGTTTATCGCGCTCGCCGGGCATCTTCACAGTGATCACCATAGGCTCACCCCGGTACCGGGTCGGCGCGACGCCGATCCGGCGGCGTGATGGATGGATAGGGTATGCGTATGACAGCAAAGGCCGGACAGCCCGGTGACACCGCGGTGGTGTCGTGCTTCCGCACGGCCGTGGTGCCCGCGGCCGGGCTGGGAACACGTTTCCTGCCCGCGACCAAGACGGTGCCCAAGGAGCTCCTTCCGGTGGTGGACACCCCCGGCATCGAGCTGGTCGCCAGCGAGGCGGCCGACTCCGGCGCCGAGCGTCTGGTGATCGTCACGTCGCCGGGCAAGGACGGCGTCGTCGCCCACTTCGTCGAAGACCTGGTGCTGGAGAGCACGCTCGCCGAGCGCGGCAAGTACAAGTTGCTGGAGAAGGTGCGCAAGGCGCCTGCGCTGCTCGACGTCACCTCGGTGGTCCAGGAGGAGCCGCTCGGCCTCGGCCACGCGGTCGCCCAAGCGGAGCAAGCCCTCGACGCCGACGAGGACGCCATCGCGGTGCTGCTGCCCGACGACCTGGTGCTGCCCTGCGGTGTGCTCGATGTGATGAGCCGGGTGCGCCGCAAGCGCGGCGGGACGGTGCTGTGCGCCATCGACGTGCCGAAGGACGAGGTCAGCGCCTACGGTGTGTTCGACGTCGCGCCGGTGCCGGACGCGGTGAACCCGAACGTGCTGCGCGTCAAGGGAATGGTGGAGAAGCCGGCGCTCGCCGACGCGCCGTCGACGTTCGCCGCCGCGGGCCGGTACCTGCTGGACCGCGCCATCTTCGACGCGCTGCGCCGCATCGAGCCCGGCGCCGGCGGCGAGCTGCAACTCACCGACGCCATTGCCCTGCTGATCGCCGAAGGACATCCGGTTCATGTGGTGGTGCACCGTGGGTCGCGCCACGATTTGGGCAACCCGGGCGGTTATCTTCGTGCTGCGGTCGATTTCGCACTGGAACGAGAGGAATACGGCCCCGCCCTTCGGGAGTGGCTGCAGCACCGCCTCGGTCCGGACTGGGATCCGCAGCTGACTACCGACGACTGACGGTCCCGTCCCGGGGTTTCGCCGAGAGTGGACCGTCGGGTACGAATGGTGGTTCACCGCGGTGCGCGCGAACGCGCTTGCGCCGCGGTGCGATCCCGCGCGCCGGCGCAGGCGGAATCGGATGGAGTGCGGAGAGGATCAGGAAGGGCTGGATGCGCTCGGTTGAGGATCAGCAGATCAAGGTGACCGCCGCGGCCGTCGCGCCGCGGCCGGTCCGGGTCGCGATTTCCGAGGCCCAGGGGCTGCTGTGCGCCGAGGACGTCGTCACCGAGCGTCCGTTGCCCGGCTTCGATCAGGCCGCGATCGATGGCTACGCGGTACGCAGCGTCGATGTCGCCTCCGCGGGTGCCGACATCCGCGACGAGGAGGGCAATCTCGTCGACCTGACCCTTCCCGTGGTCGGCGAGGTGGTCGCCGGATCGCGACAGCCGATCCGATTGCAGCCGCGCCAGACCGTCCGGGTGGATACCGGCGCGCCGATGCCGACACTGGCCGACGCCGTGCTCCCGTTGGATTTCACCGACGGCGGCCGGGCCAGGATCAAGGTGTACGAGCCGGTGCGCTCCGGGGATTACGTCCGGCGCGTCGGCGACGACGTCCAGCCGGGTGATGTCGCGGTGCGGGCCGGAACCATCATCGGCGCGGCGCAAGTCGGTCTGCTCGCCGCGGTCGGACACGACAAGGTGCTGGTGCACCCGCGACCGCGATTATCGGTGATCTCGGTGGGCGGGGAACTGATCGATATCGACCGCACACCCGGCCCCGGCCAGGTCTACGATGTGAACTCCTACGCGCTGGCCGCGGCCGCGCGGGACGCGGGCGCGGACGTGAACCGGGTCGGCATCGTGAGTTCCGATCCGCGCCGGTTGCGTGACGTGGTCGAGGGGCAGTTGGTGCGCTCCGAGGTCGTGGTCATCGCGGGGGCCGTCGGCGGCTGGGCCTCCGAGCAGATCCGGGAGGCGCTGGAGGGGCTCGGCGAGCTCGAAATCACCCGGGTGGCCATGCATCCCGGCTCGGTGCAGGGCTTCGGCAGGCTCGGCCGCGACGAGGTGCCCACCTTCCTGCTGCCATCCAACCCGGTCGGCGCGCTGGTGGTGTTCGAGGTGATGGTGCGGCCGCTGATCCGAATCGCGTTGGGGCGCAGGCATCCCATGCGCCGGATCATCCGCGCGCGCACGATCATGCCGATCAGCTCCATGGCCGGGCGCAAGGGATACCTGCGTGCGCAACTCATGCGCGACGAGGCGACCGGCGAATACCTGGTGCAGCCACTGGGCAGCGCGAACTCGTCCTCGCACCTGCTCGCCACCCTCGCCGAGGCGAACAGCCTGATCGTGATCGACCCGGACGACACCGAGATCCGCACCGGTGACGAGGTTCAGGTCGCTTTTCTCGCACAGCGCGGCTGAGACGTGGACTCGATGAACGTTTTCCGGGTCACGCAGCATCCGGGGTGGCCCGCGCGACTCGGTCCGGTCCGGGTGGCCGCGGGGAGGGTGACTCTTCGTCCGATTCGGCTGCGCGACGCGGCGGCCTGGAGCCGGATCCGGTTGCGGGACCGGGACCATCTCGAGCCGTGGGAGCCGACCGGCCGCGGGGCATGGGAGACGCGCAACCACGCGTCCAATTGGCCCTCGCTGTGGTCGAGCCTGAAGGCGGAGGCTCGACGCGGCGCGATGATCCCCCTGGTGATCGAAGTGGACGGCGTGTTCAGCGGACAGCTGACCATCGGCAATATCGTGCGCGGCGCGCTGCGCTCGGCCTGGATCGGTTACTGGGTGGCCAAGGATCTCAGCGGGCAGGGCGTCGCGACCGCGGCGTTGGCGCTCGGACTGGACCACTGCTTCGGGCCGGTGGGCTTGCACCGGGTCGAGGCGACCGTGCGACCGGAGAATCTGGCCAGTCAGGCGGTGCTGCGCAACGTCGGCTTCCGGGAGGAGGGGCTGCTGCGGCGCTACCTCGACGTGGACGGCGCCTGGCGCGATCACCTCCTGGTCGGCATGACCATCGAGGAGGTAGTGGGGACGGTTCTGGACCGGCTGGTGCGCGAGGGGCGCGTCACCCTGCTGTAGCGCGGGCCCACCGAACACGGTGGCATGGTGGAAATGTGACAGGTGTGGCGGATGTGCACGGCGCGCCTGCCGGAACTTGGTGCTACCCGGAATTAGCCTACGGACGTCGATGGTGCGTCTTGCGCCATCGGCAGGGAGCCTACGGGTGTCCGGCGTCGACGCGATTGCGTCGGACGGGGAGCCGGACCAGCGCGGCGTATCACGCGCCGCTCGCGGGCCGAGCCGGACGAAATCCAGGTGGGACGGAGGTGCTGACGCGATGCCGAATTCGATCCTGTGGATCGGTCTTGTCGTGCTCTGGGTCTTCGTCCTGTTCCCGATGCTCGCCGACCGCCACCCCCGAATCCGCCGGACCACCGACGCCGCGCTGGCGACCCGGGTCCTGCACCGTGGCGGCGGCAAACGACGTCTCAGAAGGAAAGGCCCGGCCGCCGGGCACGAAACCGATCCGAACTGGCGGCCCCGCCGCGTACCGAGAGAGTATGCCCACAGCGATGATGCGGAGGACCGGATGACGACACCGGCCGACGAGCCCGTCACCGAGACCGACGGGGACAATCTTCCCGTGCCTTTGGACGCCGCGGCATCCGACATCGCTGACGCCGAACCGGAGGACATCGACGCGGCCGAGTTCGACGCGGACGTCATCGAACCAGACGACATCGAACCGGACGACTTCGACGCCGACGACTCGACCGCCGCGCTGGACCACGACGAGCCGGAAGACGACGAAGAAGCGACCGAAGTCGCTGCGAAGATCGACTCGGCGACCGATGATGACGGCGTGGGCGCACACAACCCAGAATTGGCAGCGGCCAGAATCCCGCCTGCGCGCTCTACCGCGCCCGCCCGCGTGACCTACCCCGAGTACGACGAGACCGATTCGGACGAACCGGAATTCGTTTCCACTCGCCGAGGCCGCGGCGGCTTCGATCCCGAGGCCGACGCCGTAGCCCGCGCCGCCCGCTACACCTTCCGCCAGCGCGCCGTGCTCGGCCTGGTGCTCACCGCCATCCTCTGCGGCGCGCTCACGTTCGTGCTGACGCCCTTGCTGTGGTGGGGCACCGCGCTCTCCTCCGTCGTGCTCGTGACCTACCTGGCCTACCTGCGCAAGCAGGTGCGTATGGAGGAGGAGATCCGCCGCAACCGCGCCGCCCGCCTGAACCGCAGCCATGGCGCAGCCAGCGCACGCGCCCGCCGAGCCGCCGCCCCGCACGGCACCATGGACCGCGACACCGCCCGCGCCCTCCGCCGCCGCTCCGCCCTCGTCGACCCCGACGACGAAGACCCCTTGTTCGACCACCTCGACCCCTTCGACCCCGCCACCGCCCGAGCCTTGCGCAACCGCGCCACCGGCGACGCCCGCCGCGCGGAGGGCGCGTAGACCACCCCTATAAGCGCAGCTCAGCGCACCGATTCGGACTCCAGCGGCCCGGCCTGATACAGTGTCACAGCGCGGTTCCCCGGAGCCGCACGGGGCTATAGCGCAGTTGGTAGCGCGTCTCGTTCGCATCGAGAAGGTCAGGGGTTCGATTCCCCTTAGCTCCACGCATCAGAGGCTCATGCTCATGGAGAGCATGAGCCTTTTGCGTTCCGCGTGCTT
>NZ_BDBA01000179.1 GCF_001612745.1 Nocardia amamiensis NBRC 102102
CCCGGACCCCCCCACCCCCGCCCCTGTGACCTCAGTCCGAGTTCCGGCTGACGATCATGTACGTGAGCGTGCAAAAAATCCAGACGATGATGACGATCTCCACGAGAGTTTCTCCCTGAGTTGGCGGGTGGCATTCCGGAATGGAAGCCAAGAAGAGCATCTCTCGCGCCCTGCCGGGGTGAAATAGGCGCTACCTACAGGCTTCTGTAGGTAGCGCCCTTCTACCTACAGATTGGTGTTGACGCAATCGTGTTCACGTGGGTATTTGTCTGTATAACATGCTGCACGAATACCCCACTCAGGACTGTCGGGGGAATTTGAGTGTTCGCCCTGTTCAGTGCGGATGAGTGACGAGCAAATGGTCGTCGCCTAAACGGGTTCTAAGCGCAGCCAGTGAAATATCGGCGGCTGGGTGAGGCGGGTGAAGAGGGAGGCAAATAGGAGCTGACTCGATCAATGCGGTCTTGCAAAGCGTGACCCGAACCGAGTGAAGGGCCTCGTCGCGAAATGTCGCGTAAAGGACGGCGTCGACCGCTTATTTGCTTCCAATGTGTTCCGCTCGCTGGCGCAACCTGACTGTGCTTCCGCAGCCCGTTCGAGGAGTACTGGGTCGTCCCGTTCGAGCCGATTGTCGCTGCCGCACCTGGCGAAGACTAAAGCACTCACATCCAGCCGGTCAGACGCGCATACTGAGGACATGAGCAGTCAGGGGGCGCAGCGTCCCGATCCTCGGCCCGTTCACCTCCGAGGAGGCGCCGTTGCTGATCGGCCGCAGCGGTCTCGAACGCACGCGAATGAGCAACATGGTTGGTCTGGAGCTCGTCCTCATTACATCTGATGGATATGTGCCCATCTTCAAGAGATCTAAGCAGATGGCACTACTCACCGAATGCTGGCAAGTATCGAGTGGCGAGTCGGTGCAACTTCCGATCGACCTGGACACGGAAGGGAGGCCCGACATATTTAAAACTGCCATTCGGGGCGTCAAAGAAGAGTTGGGGCTTTCGTCTCGCCTGATCGCTGATCTGGCTCTTACGGCATTAGTTGCCACACCCGAATTTGCCAATATTGGCGTGCTCATGCGCGGCCATTTGAATTGCACAGCTGAAGGATTTCAGGAGAGTATCGATGTGGCCGTATTGAAAGCCCGCGATCACTGGGAGTGGTCGGACAAGGCTCTTGTTTCCATCGACAATGTTCGTCAGCTCGCCAAGGCCCTGACTGATCGTCCATGGACGAAGCAGTCCGCAGCCGCAATGATCTTCGCTCACGTTGAGCGTGCGGGTGATGTCGGCCCAATAGCCAGAGCCATCAAGGCTGAAGGAGGACTGAAACTTGTTGCTGGGTCACCTGATAGAGGCGTTGTGCCCCCGGAACTGCGAGACGAGCTTGTGCGAAAGTATCTTTGGCCGGAATCCTGATCTATAACGGCATGACATCAGTTCGGCTCCACCCACGGCTGCCGTCGAATAAGGCCTTCAACCGGGCCGAGCACTGGCGCGCGCTGGCCACGCGGTTCGACAAGTTGGCCATCACCTACCGCGCCGGAGTCGTCCTGGCCCTGACCTGTGATGGCTGATGTCGGCGATCTGTTGATCGACACGCCGGGGTTTGCGTGGCTCGACGGTCCTGGATGCCGCTGGGTGCGGTCGGCGGCTCCTGATCTACACGATGCGTTTGTCCAGGCCAGCGAAGGCGTCGCCGCGGTCTACCGGTTGGAGTAAGTTCCCCGTAGGTCCACAGAGAAGGCCCAGGTCCACCAGAAGCGGGCCTTCGTCGACCGAGGGATGTTCTAGAAGGCGAGTTCAGGGTGCTTCGGGGCCGATTTCGCAGGTATGCTGTTAGAAAGGCCCTTCAACTTGACCATAGGGGGTGGCAGGTGCTCCGGAGCTTCAGGATGGGCAACCATCGATCCTTTGCAGACGAGAACGAGCTGCTGTTGATGCCGGCAGCCGATGATCGACCCGCTGTTCCGGTCGTAGCGGTGTACGGCGCGAACGCCTCGGGCAAGTCCAACCTGCTGGATGGCCTGCGTTTCATGCAGCGGGCAGTAACTCGGTCCTTTTCTCAGTGGGAACCGTTCGCGGGGGTCCCCCGAGACCCATACAGGTTCCGTACAAGCCACATATTTTCCGTCGCCTCGACATATGTCGTCGAGATCCTGGCGGACGATATCATCTGGACGTACGGGTTCTCGGTGGATAACGAGCGAGTACTCGAGGAGTGGCTTTTCAGTTACCCTGAGAAGCGCAGGCGAGTCCTATTCCAACGCACCAGGGACGAGTACAGCCTCGGCTCGACGATGTCCGAACATCGCACCCAGCTCAAGATTATTCAGGAGCTCACACGCCCCAACGCTCTTTTCCTGAGCGCTGTCGCCCAGGCCAGGCCGGATATGTTCCAGCCGGTACATCGGTGGTTCCGTGAGACCCTGATCCTGTCCGACGGGCGACGTGTTTCGCCTGGCGTGATCGCTCGCCGCCTTCGTCGAGCTCTGCTCCGTGCTTCGGCGGCGGAGGGGGCGCGACTGGTGGAGTTGGTGCAAGTGGCCGACTTCGGAATCGCCGAGATCGATACTCCCGTTGTTCCTGCTCCTCTGACCGATCCTGGCCCGACCCAACATTGGCTCGAGATGACTGGCCTGAGAAGTGACATGCCGGTTGACGAGGTAGCAACCGCGGCATCCGAGGGGTCTACGGTCGACCACGCTGCGCCTGGGGATAGATCTCCCGGAATGCCCCCGGTGGTATTCATCCATCATGGCAGCGAGGGAGTTGCACTGCCTTTGGAGCAGGAGTCCGCGGGCACAATCGCCTGGCTCGAGATCCTTCCTGGAATATTGGATGCCCTCGATCATGGCCAGGTCATGGTGATCGATGAGATCGATACCAGTCTCCACCCACTGCTCACCGCTGCCCTGATCGAGATGTTTCAGTCAGATGAGACCAATCCTCATGGCGCGCAGCTGATCCTGACGACACACGATTCCAGCCTTCTCGGCACTGTCGTTCGTCCCGAGGGACTGCTGCGCAGGGACCAGGTTTGGTTCGTCGAGAAGAGCGGAGACGGTTCCAGCACCCTGTACCCGCTGACTGATTACAAGCCACGCAGCGAGCACAATCTCGAACGCAGATATCTGGGAGGAAGTTACGGGGCAGTCCCGCACATCGACTTCCACGACTTCGCCGAGGTGTTGCGGCATGCCGACACGGCGTGAGAACACCCGACGGCGACGGCCGCCGTTCCGGAATCCGGCGACGCTGATTCTGATCGTCTGCGGCGGAGAAGTGACCGAGCCCGCTTACTTTCATGGTCTCCGTCGGCATGTGCGCAATCCGGCGACCAAGTCAACGGTCGCCGTGCGCCCCGAAGACCCCAAGCGCGTTGTTACTTTCGCAGCAAGGAACCGCACCGATTACGACCAGGTCTGGTGCGTTCTCGACGTCGATGAGTTCGACTACACCGACGCAAGCCGAATAGCGCGAGCGGCGAAGATTGATCTAGCAGTGTCGAATCCGTGTTTCGAGTACTGGCTACTGCTTCATTTCGAGAACTGCGACGCCGTCCTCATGTGCTACCGAGATGTGGAGAAACGTCTCAAAAAGCATCTCCCATCCTACGACAAGTCAGCCCTCCGTTTCGCGGACTACGTCATGGGAGTCGAGGAAGCTATGCAACGAGCGAAGTCGCGGTGTGTGGACAATGGAGATGAGTGCCGCACGAATCCATCGACGGGCGTGTGGAGGCTCGTTGAGCTTATGACCGCTGATCCTCCAGAGGAGTAGCGGCCGAAGATTCGGGTCGTTCTCGCGTGGCTACCGTGACCAGCATTCGAGCTGCATCTCCGGCCTCCAGACGTCAGTGCGACGCCAGCTCGGCGAAGACGTTGCGGTGTTTCAGATTCCGGTGGAATTGTTCGAGCACGCACAGGGTGTACGCGGCCCGGGCGACTGTCTCCTCCGGCCGGTCGGCCGGATATCCCGCCGCGACAATCCGCTGCCGACCAGGTCGTGATCGATGCGGCGAGCATCGAGCCGGTCGGCGGGAACGCCGCGGGGCTGCGGGCGGTGAGCAGTTCAGCGAGGGTGTGCATCGCGGTCAGCACCGGCCGCCCGTCGCACCAAACTCGACCGTCCGCATCAACGCTGGCAGGAAGAGCCGGACCGTGTTCACCGGCCGACCAGTTCCTCGAACCGCCGGCTGTCCGGCTCGGCGTCGACGGCGGGACCAGATCGTCGACCGTCGCCAGTGCGGCACGCAGCTCGGCGCGGGTCACGGTGTTCTCAGCGATCGGTTACGGCGCGTTTGGGTCGCACGATGCGTACCCGGCGGTCGTTCGGCGCATTCTCGATGTCGTCGAGTTGGGCGATGATGGTGCCGCGCAGTTCGTCGTAGTCGTCGAACGAGTAGTCGTTGAACAACGTGTAGCCCGTCCACATCAGGTTGGCGCAGACGCGGGCGGGCACGCTGCCGGTTTGGGCGCCCATGCCGACCAGCGCCACCGACTTGATGCTGCCTGGCGCCTCGTTGTTCTGCCGGTGGATCGCCTGGAATCCGGCGGCACACGCCAGGGCCACATTCAGAGTGTCGCTGACGTTCTGTACGGATGTTTCCTTTGTCGGCGTCGAGATCAGGAACTTGGGGTTGGTTGCCCCGGACGGAACGCACACCGCGCTTCCGACCGGAAGTCTTCCGGCGAACTGATCACGGATCGCCCGCTGCACTCGCAGTTGGATGCCGGCCCCGAGGTGCCGCTTGATGACCGCGTCGACTCCTCCGTCCATCAGGCCACGGGAGTTGGTCGGGGTGACCCAGGCATCGACATATTCGTCAAGGATTGAGCCCCTGCGGATCTCGATCTCGGGGTTGTCGGCGAACGCCGCCCGCCACGCCTCCACAACCTGCGGGTTGATGTCGGTCAACACCACTTTCAGCGGCGCCTGCACACGGTTCATGCTCATGATCCACTCCAATCGAGATGCGGTCCTCCCAGCGTTCGTGACGCTACCGCGCCCCACTGACATGCCCTCTGCCAGAGGAAATTTCATGTCATATAGTGCCGGTGGTGAGCATGAATGATCCGCTGGCCCTGACTGAATTGTTCAAAGGCGGCGGTGAACCGTGGCTTCCACTGCTGAAGCCGGTCATCGAGGCACAGCCGGACGCGGCTTGGTTCATGGGCCCGAGCCGTGGCCCGCATGTCGTCCCCGTTCGGGAACTGACCTTCCAGGCGCTCAAGCCCAACCCGCCGCACAAGTGGAAGGTCGTCGTCTTCGGCCAGAACCCGTACCCGCGCCCGGAGAGCGCCACCGGCATCGCCATGTTCGACAACACCTTCCACGACTGGAAAGATAGCAAGTTCGGACGGGTCGTCAGCGTTCGCTGCATCATCAAAGCAGCGGCGATGTGGAAGTACGGCATACCCAAGAAGACCCCGATCGCCGACATTCGTGCCCTGTTACGCGAGCAGGGTACCGTCCAGCCACCGGAATGGTTCCAGGCGATGCTCACCCAGGGTGTGCTGCTGCTGAACGCTGCGCTCACCGCCAGTAGCGACGGGGCGATGGGAACAGACCAGCACACTGCGTTCTGGCGTCCCGTTGCCGAGCGGATCGTCGAAGAGATCCTCAGGGCCAAGCAGAACGCCGACGAGGCCGACCGTGGCGTCGTCTTCGCGTGGTGGGGTGCGCACGCGCGCAGTTTGAAAAATGTTGTCCTGCAACTCCAGAAGAAATATCCCGCGGTGGAAGTCCGGCATGTAGACCATGCCAACCCCGCAGCACAAGGCGACATCTTCTGCGACGGTGACCATTTCGCAACAGTGAACGCGGCCCTCGCAGCGGTGGGCGCCGATGAGATCGACTGGTTGCCGAGCACTGGGTGGAACACGCTTGCGGAGGAAGCCGGCGGAACGGACAACGACACTGCCGAACGCATGGGCGCGTTCATCGCGTCCACCATGGAGCTGCACCAGCTGTACCTCGAACGGCTCGCGAGCGTCAAGGACGAGGGGCTCGTCCTCCCCGCGATCACCGGCGTATTCGACACCCCGCTCATGGACTTCCACGACGCCATCGCCCCGGTCGCCAAGCTGCTGTCCGGCCTCGACTGGTACGCCGCGCGGTCGCACGAGTTCGGCAAGAGGCTTGCAGACCGGACTACCGGGAATCTATCCGCCGACGCGATTGCCGCGCTCCACCTTTACACCTGCGAGTCCGCGTTCTATCGGGAGATCAACGCCGTTCTGCGCGCCCCGGACCGGACGAAGCTCATCCCGTACCTCCCGTACCTGCGGCTGCTGTTCTCGGCGGTGTCAGAGCTTCCCGCCCGCAGCGAGCCGTTGTGGCGCGGGGTATCGCTGGACCTGCGCGCGCAGTACCCGCGAGGACGGACCGTGACCTGGTGGGGAGTCTCGTCCTGCACATCCGAGCCGAGCGTCGCACGGGCCTTCCTCGGTAGTCGCGGCAAGCGAACGCTCTTCGAAGTGCTCCCCGCCCGGGCCGTGGGCATCCGGGATTTCTCCGCGTTCACCGGTGAAGAGGAATTCATCCTCCTGCCGGGCACACAGCTCGAGGTGACCGACGTCAAGGCCGAGCGTGGCGGGTTGTGCATCGTGAAGTTGACCGAATCGGTCGAACAACCCCTCGTGTCCTGAGCGTCGAGCTGCATCAAGTGGTCGGATGAGCATGCCGGGCGGTGCAACTCGCGTGCCAGGTCAGCGCTATTCGGGTCGCGGCTCGAGGACCACTACGGCGGTCGGTGACGATCGACGCGTGGCGTAGGCGTCGAGGTCGCGGTCGATCTCACGCCACCTGTCCCACAGCCGTGCGCGCTCCTCTCCCTCTGCGGAGCGTCCACGCACCGGCCGAGTTCCGCCTTTCAGATCGACGACTCCATCGGGGTGTGTCTGGAGGTTGAGCCACCAGGCGGGTTCCCCTTCGCCCCAGCCGTTCATCGCGAGCGTGACGAGGTTCGAGCCGTCCTCGAAGTAGCCGAGCATGACGCTGCGCGGGCGGCCGGTGCGGCGACCGGTGACGGTGAGACGCATCGTTCCCCAATGGGTGCTGTCTTTGGGGCGCCACAACCCGGCACGGCCGCGGGTGACCCGATACAGGGCTCGGTGTGTGTACCAGGCAAGGAGGATCACCCATCGCGGCGGGAGGAATGGCTTGCGGGCGGATTCGCGTGGCACGACGCGTCCTCTTCTCGCTCGGCCGGTGATCGCGCGAGGCTGTCCGGCGAGTTTTCTCTGTCTCTGACAGCATCGGGACTGCGGCCCGGAAAGTCCAGGGCCGAGATCACGGTGGCTTGCCGCAGCCGACGATATGTGAGCGCACGGGCGCGCAACAGCTAGGAATGCGCGCTTACCCACCCGACTTCAGACGGCGACATTCTGGGAATCGTTCCACTCCTTCAGAAGCCCGGCTGCATAGTCACGCCGATCGTTGATCGTGGATCCGGAGCTTCGCTCGTAGTGCTCGTCGAAGGCCGCCGCCACCGCACGGGGGTCGTTGCGGTTCGAGCTGATAAGGCTGTCGGCGCGCTGATAGTTCCCGCCGCGCAATTCCTGAACCATGTAATCGACGTGGGTTCTCCAGTCGCCGAGACTCTCGCCTGGCCTGCTCGCGAACGTCCTGAGCCCCGCTTCTCGGTCGAAACGCCACTGGAAGATGCCTTTGGCCGTTCCGTTGTCACCTGTGGCATCGACCCGGAAACCTGACTCGAACTTCGCGTTGGCGACGATTCCCGCTGCCTGCGCGGGGGTGAAGTGGTGTTGCTTGATGAGGTATTCCATCATTGCCATCGCGGTGGGCTTGTCCTCGCTGGGAATTATGGCGGTGCCCATCGATTCGGGTGTCCACGGGGTGTTTCCGTTGTACCCCGAAGTGGGAGGTGGTACCGGCGGAGTGCCGCCGGTTTTGGAGTTGAAGCTCGGCTCGTCGCCGCCGATATCGAGCGCCTCCGCCGCTGCCCGGTCCGAGACGCCCCTGACCTGGTTGAATGTCGTGTTCAACGTATCCCAGACACCTGTGAACAGGCCGTTGATAATTTCTTTCGGCAGTTCCTGCTGGACGTTTCCGTGCGCATCCCGCACTGGGTTGCCTTCGCTGTCGGTCTTGGTTCGCACCTGTTTGTGGGCGGCATCGATCTTCCCGTTGAGTTGCCCCACCGAAGTGTCGATCGCACCGTAGGCCTTCGTCACGACCTCGCCGATCCCAGCGGTTTTCACGACGATGCCATCGTCCGACCGGCTGATGCCCGACATGGCATTCCGCACCTCGTCTTCGTTGTCGCCGTATTTGTCGACCAACGTCGACTGGTCCTCGGGTTTCGCGATTCCCTGATCGCGCAGCAGTTGACGCAGATCGGGAGCCTTGGAGGGTGCGCCCGACCCCAGCAGCTTGATCTGAGTTTGAATAATTCCCTCGGCCGCGGTGAACAGAGCTTTCAATCCCGCCGGTGCACAGGCCGGAAGCTCGTGCAAATCCCCCATCCGCTTGGTGCCGTCGGGGCTCATCGGCGCCTCGCTCTCGCCTGGGCAGATCGCAACACGTCGATTATCGAATGTTCCCGGGTCTGGGAACGCCTGCCGAGATGCGAGCCACATGCCATAGGTTGTTCGGATCCCGAGGACCAGCCAGCTGTCGACGTGGAGCTCTGCGTGTCGTCGTTGTTACCGTGAATCATGACCAGCGAACTCACGCATCGGCGCCGGGAGCAGCTTCGTGACTTCCTGCGCTCTCGCCGGGCGCGGCTCACCCCTGGCGATGTCGGTCTCGTCGCGGCGGGGCGGCGACGGACTCCTGGGCTGCGGCGCGAAGAGGTCGCCGCGCTGGCCGGTGTCGGGGTGTCCTGGTACACGTGGCTCGAGCAGGGGCGGGACATCACGGTCTCGGCCGAGGTGCTCGATGCGGTCGCCGGGGCCCTGCTGTTGAGTGAGCCGGAACGGGTGCACCTGTATCTGCTGGCGGGTCTCAACCCGCCGCCCGCTGGTGGGGCGCCCGCTGCCGAGGTAACTCCCGAAGTGCGGCAACTGCTCGCGGGGTGGGAGCCACGACCTGCGGTTCTGCGCGACCGGTACTGGAATGTGCTGGCGTTCAACGATACTGCGCGGACGGTGTTCGGGCTCGGCGATGCCGCACACAACTGCTTGGCCACGTTCTTCACCAACCCCCGATACCGCGCCATGCGCGATGTTTGGGCGGCGGCGGCTCCCGCAGTCGTGGCCGCCTATCGTGCCGATACGGCGCACTGCGCCGATCACCCCGAGTTCCGCCGGGTGGTGGACGACCTCAGCGCGGCAAGCGCCGAATTCGCGCAGCTGTGGGCGCGCCACGAAGTCGGCGTCCCGATCCAGGCGGTGAACGCCCTGCGCCATCCCGAGGCCGGTGAGTTGTTCTTCGACGCGACGACCTTGATCGTCGCCGACCATCCCTGCTGGCATATCGTGCTGTCCAACCCGCGACCCGGTACCGACACCGCGGCTCGACTCGAACGACTGCAGCACGTCCGTCTCGCCGCTCCCGCCTGACCGGGGCGTGGCCGAACATGGTGGTGCCGAACCCACGATAACTCCGCACTGTTTGCCCGCCGCAGGGATTGGCACGCTGGGGCCATGACGCACAACAGCTTCCGATTCGACGGCAAGATCGCACTGATCACCGGAGGTTCCAGCGGCATGGGTCTGGCCGCCGCGCACCGGTTGCTCGCCGAAGGCGCGCAGGTCATCATCACCGGACGTGACAAGACCCGGCTCGATGCCGCAGTCGCTGAGCTCGGCGACCTGGCACTCGGCATCCCCGGTGACGCGGCAAGTCTCGCCGATCTCGACAAGCTGGCAGCAGCCGTTCACGACCGGTATGGGCGGCTGGACGTGGTGTTCGCCAACGCGGGGATCGGCGCGTTCCAGCGCATCGAAACGGTCACCGAGGCGGAGTTCTACCGAGTCGTGGACATCAACTTCAAAGCAGCGTTCTTCACTATCCAGAAGACGCTGCCGCTGCTGTCCGATCAGGCCGCGATCGTGATCAACTCGTCGTTCGGGCTGTACCGCGGGATGCCCTCCGCCGCTCTCTACTCGGCGACCAAGGCGGCGGTGCACAACCTGACCCGGACCCTCGCGGCCGAACTCGCGCCCAGGAGGATCCGGGTCAACTCGGTGAGCCCCGGCTACGTCGACACGCCGGCGTTCCGGGCCGAGATCTCGGCCGAGGCCAAGGCTGCCATGGGCAGCGGGGTCGCGGCAGGCCGCGTCGGCGAGCCCGGCGAGATAGCCGCCGCGGTCGCGTTCCTCGCCTCCGATGAAGCGTCCTACGTCAACGGACAGGATCTGCTCATCGACGGCGGCCTGATCTCCGCCATCCCGGCAGGCATGCTGTAATCCCGCGTTTCCTACCCGCCCGCCTTTCACCATGCGATTTACCGCCACAGCCGGACGCGCGAGTGCTTAGCATCGGAACGTGGAGCGAGGATCGTTGCTGAAGGCGCAGGCGGGCGGGAAACTGCACGGCGGCAACCATGGGATCGCGCCGGACGAAGTGGTGGCCGCGCAGCGGGCTCGCATGCTGGTGGGGATGATCGAGGCCGCGGCGCGGAAAGGGTACGCCGCGGTGACCGTCGCGGACGTGCTCGAGCGTGCCGGTGTCTCGCGGATGACGTTCTATCAGCATTTCGCGAACAAGGAAGCCTGTTTTCTCGCCGCCTACGACATGGCCGTGGAGATCGTGATGACCCGGATCGGGACGGCGCTCACGACCGGCGGTCCCGCGCTGGAACGCATCGACCGTGCCCTGGAGGCGTACTTCTCGACGCTCGCGCAGGAACCCGACGTGGCCAAGGTCTTCCTGGTGGAGGTGTACGCGGCGGGGACGGCAGTGCTACAGCGGCGATTGGCGACGCAGTCCGGTTTGGTGGATGGGTTCGCCGCGGCGCTCGGCGCGAACCTGCCGAATCAGCGGGTGGTGGCCGAGGCGGTGATCGGCGCGGTCGTCGCGCTGGCGACCAACCGAATCGTCGCGGGTGATTTCGGCGGCCTACCGGATTTGCGGGAACCGCTGATGTCGCAACTGATCACGAAGCTGGTGCGGGAGGATCCGGCCGTTCGGTGAGACGAGTATGGTCGAACCGTCGCAGTGTCGCGAAGGGATGACCGCCATGAGTCTGCTTGTGCCCCAATCGATCAACGAGGTTTCCGGTACGGTCCGCCAAGCGCGCGCCACCTGGGCCTGGCATGCGCAGCGGGCGGCTGCGCGGCTCGCCGAACGTTATCCGGTACCGGTCCGGCCGCTGGCCGATCCTCCGCCGGGCAGCGGACTGAAACCGGTGCCGGGCGACTTCGGCTTGCCTGGAATCGGCTACACGTTGCAGGCGTTGGCCGACCCGATCCAGTTCGCGCGGACGCGATCGGAGAAATTGGGGCCGATTCAATGGTTCGGCTTGCTCGGACGCCGCATGGTCGGGATCGCCAGTCCGGAGGGGCTGGAGGCGGTGATGCTGGACCGGAACAAGGCGCTGTCGGCCCAGCGCGGCTGGGAATTCCTGATCGGCCCGTTCTTTCGCGGCGGACTGCTGCTGCGCGATTTCGACGAACACCTGTTCCATCGGCGCATCATGCAGCAGGCGTTCACCCGGCCGCGATTGATCGGCTATCTCGACCTGACCACGCCGCGGATCACCCGCGGCCTCGCGGACTGGCGGCCGGGTCCGGACTTCCGCGTCTATCGCGCGATCAAGAAACTGCTGCTCCAGCAGGCCACCGAGGTGTTCGCGGGCGCCGAGCTCGGCGCGGAGGCCGCCCGGCTGGAGCGTGCCTTCGAGGACGCGGTGCGCGGCGGGGCGGCGCTGATCCGGACCGACGTCCCCGGTGGGGTGTGGGCCCGCGGCTTGCGCGGACGGCGGGTGCTCGAACAGCACTTCCGCCGCGCGTTGCCCGCCAAACGGGCGGGTGACGGCAACGACCTGTTCAGCGTGCTGTGCCGGGCCAGCACCGAGGACGGCGAGACCTTCACCGACGCCGAGGTGGTCGAGCACATGATCTTCGTGATGATGGCCGCCCACGACACCAGCACCATCGCCGCGTCCATGCTGGTCTACGAGCTCGGCAGACATCCGGAATGGCAGCAGCGCTTGCGCGCCGAATCCGTTGCGCTGGGCAAGCCCGCGCTCGGCTACGACGATCTGGACCGGTTGCCCTCGCTCGATCTCGCCTTCAAAGAGGCGTTGCGGATCTATTCGCCGGTGGCCCAGCAGATCCGCGAGACGGTCACCGACACCGACATCCTCGGCTACTACCTCCCGAAAGGGACGCTCGTCCTGTGCGGCACCTACGCCATCATGCGGACCGAGGAGTACTGGCACGATGCCGACGAGTTCGACCCGGAGCGTTTCGCCGACCACCGCCGCGAGGACAAATCCCATCGCTTCGCATGGGCGCCCTTCGGCGGTGGCGCGCACAAGTGCATCGGCCTCTACTTCGGCGGAATGACCGTGAAAGCCGTTGTGCACCAAATGCTGTTGCAATACCGCTGGACTGTCCCGGACGGTTACCGGGTGCCGCTGGTCGCTGGGACCGGCCCGGTGCCTGCCGACGGTCTGCCGATCCGGCTGGAGCGGATCGGCCGATGAGGATCATCGCCGACCGCACCGTCTGTGCGGGCCATGGCATGTGCGAGGCGCTGGCGCCGGACTTCTTCCGCGTCGGTGCCGACGGGATTGTCGCGCCGGTCCCCGGCACGGTCGCCGCGGAGTCCGAGCTGCTCGAGCTCGTCGTGGACAGCTGCCCCGTTCAAGCGCTACGCCTCGCCTGAGGTCCCCGGACAGGGAGCGCTACCGCTTACTCATCGACCACATCCCAAGCGACTGTCCGCCGCGCTCTCCGTTTTGCGTCGTCTCCGGCGGGTACCGCGAATCTCGACGAGCTGTCCATCGACTCGAGAGGACCGGTGATACCTCATGGCCACCTGCGCCACCTGCGGCAACGAGTACGACAAGACGTTCACCATCACGCGGGACGGCGAATCCGCCATCTTCGACAGCTTCGAATGCGCGATCAACGCGATGGCCCCGACCTGCACGCACTGTTCCTGCCGAATCCTCGGGCACGGCGTCGAGGCGCGCGGTCAGTACTTCTGCTGTGCGCACTGCGCTCACGAGGCAGGCCACCCAGCCCTGGTCGATCACGTGTGAGCGAGCGTCAGCGAGGTGCAGTCGTGAGCGAGCGTCAGCGAGTGAACCGAGGACACAGTGCGCCCTCGCGCACGACGGAGCCGAGCGTCAGCGAGGTGCAGTCGTGAGCGAGCGTCAGCGAGTGAACCGAGGACACAGTGCGCCCTCGCGCACGACGGAGCCGAGCGTCAGCGAGGCGCAGTCGTGAGCGGCTGAATCACAGCGCCTGTCCAGGCAGGTTCACTTGCGCGGAACGGGCCGCGGATCGATGCCCGCGGCCGCCGCCGCGTCGCTGAGCACCGCCTCCAGCATGGCCGGGGTGAGTCGTCCGGTGAAGGTGTTCTGCTGGCTGACGTGATAGCAGCCGAACACCTGCAGCGGTGTCTGTTCCACGTCGGTCGCGGCCAGCTCAACGTGCGCGCCGTGGCCGAATTTCGGTCGCGGACGTGGCACGACCCAACCGGCCCGCGCCAGCACCGGGAACAGCGCCTGCCAGCCGAACGCGCCGAGCACTACGACCGAGCGCAAGGTCGGGGTCAGCAGGCGGACTTCGGTGTCCAGCCAGTGGCTGCACCGATCTCGTTCGGCCGGGGTCGGCTTGTTGTCCGGCGGTGCGCAGTGCACCGGCGCGGTGATCCGCACGCCGGTCAGCCGCAGGCCGTCATCGATGCTCGTCGACGTCGGTTGATTGGCCAAGCCCACGGCGTGCAGCGCGGCGTAGAGCACGTCCCCGCTGCGGTCGCCGGTGAACATGCGCCCGGTCCGGTTGCCGCCGTGTGCCGCGGGCGCGAGTCCCACGATCAGCATGCGAGCGTCATCCGGCCCGAATCCGGGAACCGCGCGCGCCCAGTAGGTTTGGTCGCGAAAGGCGGGACGCTTCTGCTCGGCCGCGAGTTCGCGCCAGGCGACCAGGCGTGGGCAGGCGAAGCAGTCCGCGACCGCGGCGTCGAGTTCGGCGATGCTGCGGCACACGCGGCCGGAGATCGAGCTGTTGTTCATCAGAACTCCATTCGATTGCGCCGCGGGTATCGGTTGTTCATAGCCGATCCGTCCCACCCGGAGCGATGTCCTCGGACATCTGTCCAGTTCAGCGGCGTGACGGAGCGGATATCGAGCCGGACATGTGATCGGTACCACCCGGTCCGGGTTGGTAGCATGGCGGTTCCGACCGACCGGACGCGGGTAGCTCACCGCCGGCTTCATTCGAAAGAGTCTTCCATGCAGTTTGAAATCGTCGAGCGGGACGAGACGTGGGTTGCCGGGTTACCGGTGCGCAGCCCAAAGCGTGCGCTCGGGGAACTGCGTGACCGCGACCTGGAGGCCGCCTGGGCGGCCGTGCTGCACCAGGAGCTCGGCGGGCCGCTGGCCAGCGCCTACACCGATTACAGCGGAGAACTCGGCACCTACAACACGCAGATCGTCGGCTATCAGTGCGCGTCCTTCGAGGACGTCACCCGCGGGCATCTGGTGGCGCGCCTGCCGCGCGGCGCCTATGCGCGGTTCTCTTCGGTCGGTAACTTCCCGCAGGTGATGACGGACCTGTGGACGCAGATCGCCTACGCCGAAGAGCACAACCAGATCAAGCGGACCTATACCGGCGATTTCGAGTGTTATCCGCACGCCTACAAGATCGATCTCTACCTGGCGGTCGAGGCGCGATGAGCTATGCGATCGTGGTCCGCGCCGAGGCGATCTACGGCGGGTTGGTTGTCCCGCGGGTGCGCCCGAGTTTCAAGGTCAGCAATAGCGACCTGATCGAGTTCCTCAAGGACCGGCTGCGCGACCGTGCGGGCGAGGATCGCCCGATGTACACGGTGTACGTGCCGGATCCGGCGGGGAACTACAACGCTGTGGTGTGCTTCGAATACTCCTCCGCGGCTGCCGTGCCGATCGGCGACGTCCTGGTACGCGTGCCGAAAGGTGTCTACGCGCGTTTCGCGCCGAACGGCGACTATCACGATCCGGTGGAGGACGCATGGGCGCAGGTCGACGACGCGACGGCGTCGGCCGAGATCACGCGTGCCTACCGTGAAGAGATCGAGATCTGGCACGGACCGGAGTCTGTGGAACTGTTCATCTCCATCCTGGTATAGCTTGCTGAAAGATAGCTATACGAGAACCGACTGGTCTCCCCGTTATTTCCGATATTGACTATATAGCCTCTGAACTGCGGAAACACCAGATGTACCGCAGAGTTTCCGGAAGATTAGCCGGACGGCTGGTCAATTCCTGTCGGATGACGGATACTGCCCTGTGCAACTTCATCTCGGCTCATGGGCCGTGGGGTGCTGCATGAGGCTGGACTATCGCGCGTAACAGCGCGGCGATGGAGTAGGAACAACATGGCTGTGGATCTGATTGCAGTCGTGCCGACGAACTCCCTTGGGCGGGGAGTTTTCCGGTATAACGACGCGCAGTCCGAGTGTGCGTTCTCAGTCGCCGAACCGAGCGTTCAGCCGGAGCTCTGGCACCGGTACCTGGGCGGTGCGCTGGAGGTTTACCAGCGCTTCGGGGTCGAACACGCGCTCGAATACGAGACGATCGCCGATGGCCGATCGACGTCGCTGTTCTTCGCGGCGCTCGACGCGGGGGGCGAGATGGTCGCCGGCGTGCGGATGCAGGGCCCGTACACCGCGGCGCGGCAGGCGCACGCGCTGGTCGAGTGGGCGGGTCACCCGGGGGCGGGCAAGCTGCAGCGGATGATTGCCGATCGAATACCGGAGGGTGTCGTCGAAGCCAAAGGCGCGTGGGTCGCCCGTGACGCGCCGCACCGCGCCGAGCTGAGCGCGGCCATTTCGCGCACGGTGCTGCACGCGGCGCGCCTGCTCGGCGCCCGTTACGGTTTCGCCACGGTGGCGTCGTTCACCGTGGGCAGGCATCAGTCGTGCGGCGCGGTACCGGCCGAGGGGATCCCGGCGGTTCCGTATCCCGACGAGCGCTACCAGACCGTGCCGCTGTGGTGGGATACCCGGTCCTACCCGGCATTCGCCGAGGAATCGCAGCGGTCTCTGGTCCAGGTCGAGCAGGAGTCGCTCGGCATCCCGGCTGCCCGGCCACCCGATGGCCCGTGTGGGGGCGTCCGGGTCACGGGGGATCGGCGCCGGCATGGGTGGTGACCGCATCCGGGTGGCGCCGCACCGGCCACTGATCCTGGACGGCACCGATCCGGACGACGCTCGAACGCTCGCGACGCTGCGCGACGATCGGCGCATCGAATTCATCGACCTGCGCCGGTCGCTGCGCGCCGAGCTCGGCAAAATGGTTGCTGCCCCGGATATCTCGGAGGGTCCCGAGGCGGATCGGTGGATCTACTACCCGTGGCGCGCCGCGGTGATCGGACTGCCGGGCCGGCGGACATTCCGGACGATCCGGCTGGATCGCAATCGGAACAAACTCACCACAGCCGAACAGGATCGTCTGGCCGAGAACACGATCGGGATCATCGGGCAAAGCGCCGGACACGCGATCGCGCATCTGCTCGCACTCGAAGGCATTTGTGGCGGGCTGCGTTTGGCCGATCTGGACGAAATCGAGTTGTCCAATCTCAACCGCGTTCCCGGAACCCTGTTCGACATCGGCGTCAACAAAGCGGTGGTGACCGCGCGGCGTATTGCCGAACTCGACCCCTATCTGCCGGTGGAGATCTTCGCGGCCGGAGTCGACGAGAATTCGGTGGACGATTTTCTGGACAGCCTGGACGTCGTTGTCGAGGAATGTGATTCGCTCGATATGAAGCTGGTGATCCGCGAAGCGGCGGCTCGGCACGGCATTCCATTGCTCATGGAGACCAGCGACCGTGGTTTGCTGGATGTCGAGCGTTTCGATCTCGAATCCCAGCGTCCGGCATTCCACGGGCTACTCGGCGACATTCGCGCCGCGGATCTGCGCGGGCTGACGCCGAGGGAGAAGGCGCCGTTCGTGGTGAAGCTGCTCGGCGCCGCAGGGCTGTCGCCGCGGCTGGGCGCGAGCATGGTCGAAGTCGGGGAGACGGTGACCAGCTGGCCCCAGTTGGGCGCCGACGTCACCCTCGGGGCCGCGAGCGTGGTCGCCGCGGTGCGGCGCATCGGTCTGGGGATGAAGCTGGATTCCGGCCGTGTCCGGGTGGATGTGGAACGGCATCTGGACGAGCTGGCCGACCCGCCGCCGACCGGCGAACCGATCTGGGCCGACGTCGCGCCGGAATCGGCCGCCGGACCCGTCGACAGCGTGCTCGCCTGCGCGCAGCGAGCGCCGTCCGGGGGAAACATGCAGCCGTGGACGCTGCGGGCCGGGCCGGGCGACATCCACATCGAGCTGGCTCCGGAGTACAGCTCGGCGATGGACGTCGGCTATCGCGGCAGCGCCGTCGCGCTCGGCGCCGCCTTGTACAACGCGCGGGTCGCCGCAGCGGCGCACGGCATCCTCGGCCCGTACGAGTTCAGCGAGGGCGCCGCCGGCGAGCTCGCCGCGCGGCTGCGGCTCGGCGGTGAACGGAATCCGGAGCTCGCCGCCGACTATCCGGCTGTCCTGCGCCGCGCCACCAATCGCCGGGTCGGCACCGGCGCCCCGCTGGCCGACGGGGTGCTGGATTCCCTTGCGGCGGTCGCCGAATCGGCCGGTGCGCGTGTGCGCGCCGTGGTGGGTCGGCTGGAAATCGAAGAAGCTGCGCGTTTGCTGGGTGATTCCGATCGAATCCGCTATCTCACGCCCCGGTTATACGAGGAAATGCTCGCCGAAGTCCGCTGGCAGGACGACGATCCGGACACCGGGATCGATGCTCGCAGCCTCGAACTCACCGATGACGAGTGGGCGGCGTTCGAGATCGTGTCGCGCGCCGACGTCATGGCACACCTGCGATCCTGGTCCGGCGGCGCGGCTCTGGGGAAATACACCGCCGACCGCGTGCGATCCAGCTCCGCCATTTTGGCCGTGACATTCGACGGCGCCGACCCAGGGTTGAGCGACTATGCCGAGGCGGGCGCGGCGGTGGCGCAGGTTTGGGTGCAGGCCGAACGGCTCGGAATGTGTGTGCAACCGATTTCGCCGGTATACCTGTACGCCCGACGCCCGGGCGAACTTACCGCGATTTCCCCCGAGTTCGCGGATACACTAGCGTCGCTTCAACGTCGTTTCCTGAACCTGCTGGACGTGCCCGAGCATGAGACCATGGCGTTGGTGCTTCGCCTGAGCTACGCCTCCGCCGCCACCGTACGCAGTCGGCGGCGTCCGGTGCTCGGCGTCGACGCCGGTAGTTAGCGCGATCGGAGACAATGTGCCACGGCGGACACTCGACTCATTGGTGACTCAGGTCGCCTCTGAGCTCATGGGTGTGGACGCCACGACCATGGTCGCCGCGACCGAGCGTGTGCTCGCGAAGCTGGTCGAGTACTTCGACGTGGACTTCAGCTACGTTCGGCACACCGACCGCGAACGTCGAGCAACCGTGCTCGTCGCGGAGTGGCCGCACCGGCAGAACGTCCCGGACCCCGACCCGCTCGGCGTGATCTATTTCGAGACCGCCGACCCGGTATTCCGCGCGCTGGAAAACTCGACCGAGCCCTTGGTCGCGCGTCCGACCCCGCAGTTCGCCGATTATCAGGAGACCGTCCGCCGGGCCTCCGGCATCGCGGGAGTCACCTCGGCCGCCGTGCCGCTGCTGTCCCGGGGCGAGCCCACCGGCGCGCTCGGGTTCGTCAAAGCGGGTGATCGAGAATGGAGCACTCGCGAGCTCAACGTGCTGAAGGCCATCGCGGCGCTGTTCGCGCAATTACAGGCGCGGGTCGTCGCGGAGGAGCGGCTCCGATATATCGCATTGCACGACGATTTGACCGGCCTGGCGAATCGACGCGCTCTGCTCGAGCACATGGAAGAACGACTACGCGCCGGCAGCCCCGGCCCAGTGGCCGCGTTCTTCCTCGACCTGGATCGCTTGAAAGCACTCAACGATTTCCTCGGTCACACCGCCGGGGACAACTTCATTCGTACGCTGTCGACGCGGTTGCGGGAAAACCTGGACCCGAACGACATGATCGCCCGGCTGGGCGGCGACGAATTCGTCATCGTTCCCGCCAAACCCATGGATGCGGTGGCCGCGGAGTACGAGGCCAACCGCATCCAGCAGTTGATCGCCCGGCGCGTCACCGTCGGCGGCGAGTCCGTCAGCCGGGGCGCCAGCGTCGGGGTCGCGCTCGGCATTCCCGGTGAGACCACCGTCGCGGACGTGCTGCGCCGCGCCGATCACGCGCTGCTGTCGGCGAAATCGGGCGGTGGCAACGGAGTCGCGGTGTTCACCGACGCCATGCGCGCCCAATTCGAGCTCCAGGACGATGTGGAACTCAATTTGCGCGGCGCGGTATCGGACGGTTCGCTGCTGCTGCACTATCAGCCGGAGGTCGACCTGCGCACCGGCCGCATCGTCGCGCTGGAGGCGCTGGTGCGCTGGTTGCATCCGACCAGAGGGCTATTGCCGCCCGCCGCGTTCGTCACCGTGGCCGAGGCCACCAACCTGGCGGGTGAGCTGGGGCGCTGGGTGATCCGGTCGGCCTGTGCGCAGTTCGCGGAGTGGCGCCGCCGCGGAATGGCCGGGAATGTCGTGATGCGGATCAACGTGTCGCCGGTGCAATTGGTCAGCCTCGATTTCGTCGAGCGCATCGAAGACATCCTGCGCCTCTTCGGCATCGACGGAAGCTCGGTGTGTCTCGAGATCACCGAGCACGTCGTGGTGCAGGATCTGGCCAGGACCCAGGTCACCTTGCGTGGACTGAAGCGGATGGGCGTACAGATCGCCATCGACGACTTCGGCACCGGGTACAGCTCGCTGTCGCATCTCAAAGCGCTGCCGGTGGACGCGGTGAAGATCGATCGCGGCTTCGTGCAGCGCCTCGGCGCCAGCACCGACGATCTGGCCATCGTGAAATCCATTATCGGTTTGGCCGGTTCCTTCGGGCTGGGCGTGGTCGGCGAGGGCGTCGAGACCGCGGTGGCCGCGCGCACCCTGGTCGGCCTCGGGTGCTATCGCGCCCAGGGGTTTCTTATCGCGCGGCCCATGCCGGCCGAACAGGTCGAATCCCATCTCTCGGCGGGTCGGATCGCGCTCGACCTCGATCTGCCCCGGGCCGGTCGCGGGCTGCCCGCGCACTGAATCGCGGCAGCCGGACCGCACGCCCGGGGTTGTCCGCTCGGGTCGAATCGGCCGGTTTGCCTGTTCTTCCACGGCTGTTCACGTGTCGTTCGGCGCGGATAACCAGATCCGCTGCACGATCGGCGACGTGCGCATAGTTCAGCTGGCGAACTTCTACGGCCCCCGTTCGGGTGGACTGCGCACCGCGCTGCACCATCTGGGCGAGGGGTATGCCGCCGCAGGACACGAGGTGGTGCTGATCGTGCCTGGTCCGCGTCGGTCGGAGGAGATCCTGCCCACCGGGGTCGTGCGGATCACGCTGCCCGCCTTGGCCATTCCCTGGACCGGTGGCTACCGGGCGGCGGACCCGCGCCGGGTGGCCGACGTGCTGACCGGGTTGCGGCCCGACGTGCTGGAGGTCTCCGATCGGCTGACATTGCGCGGATTCGGCCGCTGGGCGCGGCGGCGCGACGTGACCGGCGTGATGATCTCGCACGAGCGCCTCGACCGGCTGCTCGGCCAGGTGCTGCCCGGTCCGGTGGCGCGGCGCTGCGCCGACGTGGCCAACCGGCACACCGCAGGCGAGTACGACATGGTCGTGTGTACGACGCGATTCGCCCGCGAGGAGTTCCTGCGGATCGGCGCTTCGAACGTGGAGCTGGTCCCATTGGGGGTGGATCTGGAATTGTTCAGCCCCCGGCGGCGCGACCGCGGGCTGCGCGCGGATCTCGGGGTGCCGGGACATCCGCTGCTGGTGCACTGCGGCCGGTTGTCGGTGGAGAAGCGAGTGGATCGCAGCATCGAGGCGGTCGGCGCGCTGCGCGAAGCGGGCATCGAGGCCCGGTTGGTGGTCGCGGGAGACGGTCCGCGGCGGGATGCGTTGCAGCGGCGGGCACGGGCGCTGCCCGAGTTGCCCGGCGGGGTGCCGGCCGTGCATTTCACCGGCTTCATCTCCGACCGGGCGATGGTCGCGAAACTGCTTGCCACCGCGGATGTCTCGCTGGCGCCCGGCCCGCACGAGACGTTCGGGCTCGCCGCGCTGGAGGCGCTCGCGGCGGGCACGCCGGTGGTGGC